>JALRKT010000049.1 GCA_023268805.1 Bacilli bacterium | reverse complement strand
AATGGGGGAAACAATGACGCGTTCTTGATGAAGAATTGCATTCACTAGACTCGATTTACCGACATTCGGACGGCCAATCATTGCCACTTGAATGCGCGCTTCTTCAAGCGCATCCTCGGTCACCATAGGAAATGCTCGAATCACAGCATCGAGTAAATCTCCCAACCCAATCCCATGCAAGGACGAAACGGGAAACGGATCGCCTAAACCAAGTTGATAAAAATCATTAATGTCATAAAGTAACTGACCATCATCAATTTTATTCACGGCTAAAAAAACAGGTTTTTTCGAACGATATAATTTATTCGCGACAAAGCGGTCATCGGTGGTGACCCCACGTCGCCCGTCAACGACATAAATGATGACATCGGCTTGTTCAATCGCAATTTCCGCTTGATATCGAATTTGTTCTTGAAAAGGACGATCGGTCAATTCAATCCCCCCAGTATCAATGAGGGAAAACGTCCGTGTTAACCATTCCGCTTTTCCATAAATGCGATCGCGGGTTAACCCAGGAATATCATCGGTGATGGCAACACGTTGCCCAATGATTCGATTAAATAGGGAGGATTTACCGACGTTCGGTGATCCGACAATCGCAACGGTCGGCATCTTAAGCTCCAACCGTCGTCTTCTTTTGAACGATATCTAAAATACGTTGGACGACGTCTTCCACTTTCATAAAGGACGTATCGATTAAAACGGAATCTGGAGCAGGTTTAAGGGGAGCAAAATCGCGATGAGAATCAATATAGTCTCGTTTCCGTAACTCTTCTTCCACACTTTCCAAACTCGTTTGAATGCCTTTTTCTAGATTTTCTTCATAGCGACGCACAGCGCGTGTTTCGACGGAGGCAATTTGATAAATTTTTACATTGGCTTCGGGAAGGACATACGTGCCAATATCACGACCGTCCATGACAACCGATTGTTTATCCGCCATCTTTCGTTGTAAATCCACCAACGCAAGACGAATGGCTTTATAGGAAGCAATATAAGAAACTTGCGAAGAGACACGGGGTTCACGAATCGCTTGGGAAACATCTTTATTGTTCAGATAAATCTCGCCACTTGGTTTTAATTCAATATGCACATCAGGAATACACGCTTCAGAGGCGGCTTGATTTTCCGGGGAAATACCTTGTTCAATGACGTAAAGGGTAAAGGCACGGTACATTGCACCGGTATCGATATAAGTGATGTTGAGTGCTTTGGCAACCCGTTTAGCAACGGTGGATTTTCCGGCTGCGGCAGGACCATCAATGGCAATCACATATTTGATCATGCGCGTTCACCCATAAAAAATAAGGCGAGGACAATGACTCCCATTAATGTTAACGTACTCCATAAAACGACCTTAATCATCGTTTCATGCGCGTTAAACCACGTGTGCATTTTTTGAAGATAACGCTGCCATGAAGAAGGAATATGATCCTCACGCATTTTTAAAATGTGTTGTCGATAGCGACGATAAAGTTGAACGCGTGTTTGTTTCATCGTTTTGACCTTTTCTATTGTAGCAATATTTCCTCAAATTAAAACTAAAAAC
>JALRKT010000048.1 GCA_023268805.1 Bacilli bacterium | reverse complement strand
AACTTACGTTCGACTTCCTTAAACGTGATTTCTAAAGCATCGGCATTTTGTTGGCAAAGTGTATGAAAGTGAAAGCCGGAACATGCAGGAAAAATAGAAGGGTCGATGTCTTGAAGTTTAATGCCCATCCGCGAGGTGATTGAACATGGATCATACATTTGGTGAGCCGCATCTTGGGTAGATTTTTCAGGATTGATACGAATACCGATTGTCTTACCTGCGTTTAGAGCTTTATCTTTATAACGATGGAATTGGGTGTTGGAATTAAAGACGATATGGTCGACAAAAGGGAGCATGGTTTCGATGTCACTGTCTTTATAGGCAGGACCAAAGACATGAATTTCTTTGCCAAAATGTTCTTTGGCTAAGATCGCTTCATAAAGACCACTCGAGGTCGTTCCATCTAGATAGGAGGCAATAAGGGGATAAAATGCATAGGTTGAAAACGCTTTTTGAGCGAGTAAAATTTTCGCACCGGATTGATCTTTGACGTCTTTGAGAATCTTTAAATTACGTTCCAGGAGCGTTTCATCGATTAAATAATACGGGGTAGGGATGGAAGGGGTCAGTTTCATGTTAATCAATGAGCTTTGGATCAAAGCTTTCCTTCCAAGGAAGTCCCCATTGGTTGAGTAAATCCATAAACGGATCGGGATTAAATTGTTCCACATTAAACACACCGGCACCTGTCCATTGACCCGTAACCACCAAGGTGGCCCCAATCATGGCAGGAACGCCTGTGGTGTAGGCAATCGCTTGGGCGCCAGTTTCTTTATAGGCTTCTTCGTGATCCATCATGTTGAACACACGATACGTTTTTTCTTGACCATCTTTGCGTCCTCGGAGAATGACACTAATGTTGGTTTTACCTTTGGTTCGTGGTCCTAATGAGGCAGGATCGGGTAAAACGGCTTTTAAAAACTGAAGCGGAACGATGGGTCGACCTTCATACATAATCGGTTGGGTTGAGGTCATGCCTACCGCTTCTAATACTCGAAGGTGACGTAAATACTTCTCACCAAACGACATGTAAAAACGTGCTCGTTTTAGTTCGGGAATAAATTTCACTAAGGATTCGAGTTCTTCGTGATACATCAAATACATATCGCGAGGCCCGATTTCTTCTAAAGGATACGTATGATATTGGGATAAGGCGGGAATCGATTTCCATTGACCATGTTCAAAATATCGACCTGGCATCGTAATTTCACGAATGTTGATTTCCGGGTTAAAGTTTGTGGCAAAAGGATACCCGTGATCACCCCCGTTGGCATCTAAAATATCAAGGTAATGCACCTCATCAAAGTAATGTTTTTTTCCATACATGGCAAACACACTCGTCACACCTGGATCAAACCCAACACCGAGTAAAGCCATGACGCCTGCTTGTTTAAATCGTTCATGATAAACCCATTGGGTTCCATATTCAAAACCAGCATGATCGCGTACTTCGGCACATGCTGTATCCAAATAATGCGTTTTGGTTTGGATGCATGCTTCCATAATCGGGATGTTTTGATACGGAAGCGCTAAATTCATGACGATATCAGGTTGATATTTTTGAATAATTTTAACGAGAGCATCAACGTTTTCAGCATCCAAGGTTTCACCCATGACTTGCAAGGGATATTTTTGACAA
>JALRKT010000047.1 GCA_023268805.1 Bacilli bacterium | reverse complement strand
GGACTTATATGCAGAACTCGCCCCTCATAAAAAATATGAAGCTGTTGATTTATATTTAACCTGAATCCGTGATGAAAAATCTGATGAATCTAGTCTAAATGCTTGATATAATAGTGTTATGAAGGTTATTTTCTTCAAATATTATTTCACCAGGTAGGTGTCGTCATGGAATTTATTCTTGAAGCTTCAGATGAAACATTATCAACCCATTCAGGATTAGGTTTAATTGGCCTACTCTTATCAAAAACAAATGTTTATGAACGTCTCTCACATATTCATTTGCCCATTATAAAAACACTGCCATTTATCTCAAACGGTGATATTATTCATTCATATCTAGGTTTACTCTGTCAGAGTAAAAATGATTTTGACCATATCAATCCCTTCCGGGATGATCCATTTTTCTATCGTGCACTTGATATTAAAAAAGTGCCATCAAGTAGTACGTTGCGTCAAAGAATGAATCAAATAGCGACGAAACGAGAAAACTGGAAACCCATTCTCTTAGAAGAGTCTGTCGATCTCATTAAACAGTTTGATTCTCCAATAACGCCTACTATTCTTTCAGATGGTCACACAGCGTATGCGCCACTCGATCTTGATGTCTCACCATTTGATAACTCTAACACGAAGAAAGAGGGCGTTAGCCGAACGTACAAGGGCTGCGACGGTTACGCACCAAACTTTTGTTATTTAGGTCAAGAGGGCTATGTCGTTAATGTTGAATTACGTGAAGGAAGTACGCACGTACAAAAAGAGACAGACCTCTTCCTACAAGAATCCATTCGGTATGCCAAAAGATTAACTGAACTTCCTTTACTCGTTCGTGCTGATGCCGGAAACGATAGTACTTCAAATCTAAACGTTTGCGTAAATGAACAAGTAGATTTAATCATTAAGCGTAATCCTCGGCGAGAAAAGGCAGAGACGTGGTTAGCGATTGCCGAACAACGCGGACAAGAAGTGCCTTCGCGCGAAGGCAAACGGGTCTTTTATGGTTCAGTTGAAGTCACACCAAAAAATATGAACCAGCCTCTCCGTCAAGTATATAAAATTGTTGAACGAACCATTGATAAACATGGTCAAGTATTATTAATTCCTGACTTATCATTCGAAAGCTACTGGACAACACTAGCTGTTGAACCTGAAGAAGTCATCAATCTTTACCATGAGCACGGAACGTGCGAACAATACCACAGTGAATTAAAAACGGATTTAGACCTAGAAAGGTTTCCATCAGGAAAATTCGCTACCAATGATTTAATCTTACATTTAGGTTGTTTCACCTATAATCTCTTACGACTTATTGGTCAAGAAAGCCTTAAGAAAAACGATGCACCCGTAAAGAAAAAAGTCTTTCGACGCCGTGTAAAAACAGTTATTCAAAACTTAATTACACTTGCTTCGAAGATGGTGAGACACGCACGTAAACACTATTTAAAATTCGGTAATAATAGCCCGTGGTTTCTTACTTTCAAACGCGTTTATACAGCCTTTTTATGTTGATTATTTGTTCATAAATTAGGGAAATCACTTACTATGACACCTGTTTTTAAAAATAGTTAGACGCAGGTGTATTTAAGCATGCCTTAAAAAGCGATGAATGCTCTGTATAACGATCGTTGTAACGTGTCTCATAGCTTATCAATAAATCGCAAGATGTAAATAGTGAAATATCACTTCAAAAACCCGTTTTTCGACCACTTATCACGGATTCAGGAAAAAATAAAAGCATATGGAACTGTAGCCAACTTGGTTGCAGTTTTTTTATCGTTAAAGCCACATTTAGA
>JALRKT010000046.1 GCA_023268805.1 Bacilli bacterium | reverse complement strand
CCGAACATCCGCTTGCGAAAGCCATTGTTCAGGCGGCAAAAGAAAGAAAACTATCGTTAAAGACTGTGGATGCCTTTGTCATGGTTCCAGGCGTTGGCGTGCGTGGTGTCGTTGATGGGACAACTTATCGCTTTGGGAAAATCTCAGCCTTGAATGATCCCCGCTTAGCAACGTACCTTGCGCAAGGAAAAACCATCATTCAAGCATCAACCAAAGAAAACATCCTGGGATATTTTGTTTTATCCGATACGATTAAATCCACCTCCAAAGCAGCGATTCACGCCTTACATCAGCTAGGCTTAAAGGTCGTGATGTTAACGGGAGATTTAGTACCCGTGGCGGAAAGTTTAGCGAAGGATATGATGATCGATGATGTGCATGCTAACGTCTTGCCGGATCAAAAAGATGCCCATATCCAAGCCTTACAGCACGAAGGAAAAAAAGTGGTCATGGTTGGCGACGGCATTAATGATGCCCCAAGCTTGATGCGTGCGGATGTCGGCCTTGCGATTGGTTCGGGTACCGATATTGCCATTGAATCCGCGGACATGGTGTTACTCCAATCGGATTTATTCCAAATTGTGCATGCCATCCGTCTTGCCAAAAAAGTCGTCATCAATATGAAAGTCAATTTATTTTGGGCGTTTATTTATAATGTCATCGCTATTCCTTTAGCCGCAGGAGTACTTTACCCTTTTACAGGATGGCTCTTATCCCCGATGATTGCCGCGGGTGCGATGGCGCTTTCTTCAATTTCAGTCGTGCTCAATGCACTTCGTCTTCGCAGTTTTCAACCGACTCGCTATAATGAAAGGAGGTAAAAATCATGGCCAAAAAACATACCGTCTCGATTCAAGGCATGCACTGCCAACATTGTATGATGAAAGTGAATCAATCGTTAGCCACGCTACCAGGGGTCTCCAATATAAAGGTGGATCTCATGGAAGAAAATGCAACCTTTGATGCCGAACAAAACGTGGATGCCTCCCTTGTTGAACAAAAAATTAACGCTGCAGGCTTCACCTTCTTAGGACTAAAATAATGGACGATTCGCTCCCCTTATCGCTTCGAAGTCAAGGTTATCCTGCCTCCCCTATTCGTAAACTTATACCTTATGCGAAAGCCGCTGAAGCGGCGGGGCATAAGGTTTTTTATTTAAACATTGGGGAACCGAATCATGAAACTCCGTCGTCTTTTTTTCAACCCATTCATACGTATCAAACCCCGCATTTACCGTATGCACCTTCCCAAGGTCATCCCGAATTGCTTACTGCGATTCAAGGATACTTTCAGCGGTTGGGTTATCCGTTAGAAAAACATCATTTTCAAGTCACCCAAGGAGCGACGGATGCATTACTTTTTTCTCTGTTTACCATCGCCAATCCTGGGGATGACATTTTGACGTTTGAACCCTTTTATCCGAACTATTTAGCCTTTACCGCCCAACTAAGCTTGAGGTTAGTGGGGATTCCCACAACCATGGAAAACGCCTATGCCTTACCATCCCTTTCGGACATGGAAATGTATTTAACACCGAAAACAAAAGCCATCTTGATTTCGAATCCGAGTAATCCCACTGGAAGAATTTATACCGACGAAGAATTAACGCGAATTGTGGCTTTTTCAAAGAAACATCAATTGTGGATTATCAGTGATGAACTGTACCATACGTTAACGTTTGCAGGAAAAAAGGCAACCACCTTGCTTGCCTACCAAAAAGATTATCCAGCGATTGTGGTCATTGATTCGGTGTCAAAACGGTATGCAGCCTGTGGCGCACGTATTGGTTGCTTGATTAATA
>JALRKT010000045.1 GCA_023268805.1 Bacilli bacterium | reverse complement strand
GAACTCCTCCCAACTTATTCAATAAGGCAATGAGCAAACCTGCCATTAAAAATGCTCCTATGGGTTGAATCATTAAAGGAATACTCAACGCTTCATCCCATAAGGTGAATTGAAAGACAGATGACCCATCTGCCCAGGAAAACCAGTGAAGCGATCCCGTACCAATGACTTCGCGAAGTAATCCTAAAAGACCTAAAAAGAAACCATATGCCAGGCCACTCCCCATCGCGTCACCTAAACTTGGCATCACGCTTTCTTGGGCCGCAACAACTTCAATGCGGGTAATCAGTAAGCAATTCACCGCAACGAGCCATGCAAAAATACCCAGTCCTTCATAGGCGATCGGGAAAAACCATTCTGCAAGTAATTGTAAAAGGCTCACCATGCCGCCTGAGACTAGGAAATAAACAAGAATTTTATTATCTTCATTAGTCCACTTTCGAAGTAAGGATAGGACGGGCAAGGTGAACATTAAAGTGAAGAATAATAAAACCGCCATAGCAATCGATAAACTTAATGAAGAAGTTGTAGCTAGTGCGGTGCAGGCACCGAGGACAGCAACATAAGTTTGTTGTTGTTTGATGGCGCTTATAAACGCTTTTTGAAAGGATTTCATTCGTTAGAACTCCTACGGGCAAGATAATCGGTTCGAGCCACATCGATGGCATTCACCATCGCACTGCGTGTGACATTGGCAAAGGTGACTGATAAAGTTTCTTGAAGAATATACGCAGAAATGGCCGCTTGAACGACGTCGATATCTGTTACAGAAACCCCTTCAACGAGTGTTTCTAACCCGTCTAGTAAGACATCGCCAATCCCGCGGGTTTCATGTTGTTCTACAATCGTTAAACCGGTATAAATATCATCGCGCATACCAAGTAGAAATGTAATCGTTCCACCCCAACCGGATGTTGTTATTTCATAGGCGGCTCCAACAAGTTCATCGCTGGTTTCATCCGTTAAGGTAAGAAGTTTTACCACGCCTTGATTGGTAAGGTCTGGTGATAAAGAAGCGACGGGTTCTAAAACAAATCCCGTGGAAGAGGATAAATTGAGAACATCTAAATAAGCGGCGTTTTGTTGGTCAATTTGCCGTTGAGTAATCAGAGGACGAACCAAAGAATTAACCACTCCCAAAGTGGAAGAAATGACAAGAATTAGAACACCTAAAAAGAGATTAGATTTTAAGGAAGCGTTCATGGTTTAAAGCCTCCTTCGGTTAAAGCATCTTTAATCGCCCCGTATAGTCTTTCGGCACTGACGGTTGCCCCAGTAATGGATAAATCTTGCGGGAACTCGGTTAAGGCTAAGAAATCCTCCACGGAATAACCACGGTACGTTTGAAGGAGGGTTTCAAACCCTTCATTCCATTTATTACGGTAAAAAGAACTCGACGCAATATCTTCGGGATTAAGAATGTCGAAGGTCATAATTTGACCATCCTCCACATAAACAAGAACATTGGTCGTGTAAAGTGTGCCTTCTTCATCCTCAGGAATATCGGAGGTAAACGATCCTTCGTACACCTCAATATTCTTGACCGCGTCTTGTAACGCATTTAATAATCGCACGGCAGAATTCGTCGCCCCCGTTAAACTCAAATTTTCCGGAAGCGGGGCAAGCGCATCTAAGGTTTGAATGCCTTTAAGGGATAAGGCTTGATACGAGGCAAGCATGTCTTCAATGCGGTTATTCCATGTGGTTTTCCAATAACCATTCGTCGCAACTTTTCCTGTCACATCAATGTCGAGGATTTGATAATACTCATTTAATCCAATGGAGACATTGATCGTGTCTTCTTCTGCCTCTAAGCAATCCTCTTCCGTCAATGTACAATTTAAACTTGTTGCGGTTCCTTCTAAGACGCGATACGGTGTTTCCACGATTGGTTCAGAGGAACTACTGGAGGAAGCAGGCAGTGTTTGCGCA
>JALRKT010000044.1 GCA_023268805.1 Bacilli bacterium | reverse complement strand
ATGAGTAAGTTCACGAGTGTGGTTTTACCGGCACCGGTAGGACCGACAATGGCGACCGTATCGCCCGGTTGAACATCGAGGTTTAAGCCTTCAAATAACGGAGCATCTTCTTTATAGGCAAAATGCACATCCCGGAATTGAATATGACCGCGTACTTTGTCATTCGTTAAGGTTGCGTTTTCCGGTAAAGGAGGAACCGTTTTTTCATCCATAATGCCGTAAACACGTTCTGCGGCCGCAATGGAGGATTGAATGACGTTCGAGATTTGGCCGAGTTGTTGAAAGGGCCGTTGGAATAAGGAGACAAGAATAAAGAAGGCCACCATGTTGCCAAGGTTTTGACTTAAGCCACCGACGACAGCAATCCCGACAAAACCTAAGTTATTCACAAAGTTAATCGCAGGAAAAATAATACCCGAATAAAATTGGGACATACGGTCCGCTTCGGTTAAGGTCACGTTAATCTTGGTAAACGTTTGGATCGTTTCTCTTTCTTTATTAAAGAGTTTCACGATTTTATAACCCGAGTAGTTTTCTTCAATGACCCCATTGAGTTTACCGAGTTGTCCATAATAGGCTTTAAAGCGTTTTTGTGAATTCTTAGCGATAAAGATGGTGATAAAGACTGAGATAGGGAGAATACCTAAAGCGACCAGGGTTAATTGCCACGAGGTAATCAGCATCATCACCAGCGTTCCGATAAATAAAAACATCGAGTTAATCACGTTGGAGACAATGGTTTGTAACGAACCAGAAATACGGTCAATATCATTGGTTCCGCGGGATAAAACTTCCCCATAGGTTTGTTTATCAAAGAAGGATAATGGTAACGTATCCATCTTCGCTTGGAAGTTTTTTCGAAGGTTGTAGGAATAACGGTTGGATAACGGAATAAGTAAAAACTCAGTTAACCAGACAAAGAAGTGACTAAAGAAGTAAAACCCAACAATAATGCCAAAACGGGCGATGAGTAAATCCCAATCTAAGACCAAGGAACCATCCACCATCGTGAAGAATAGCCCTGGATTGGTCGTCATTTCACTGATGATATTACGAATATAAAGCGGAGAAAGCAGGGTAAAGACAACCGAGGTGGTAATAATGAAGGACACAAAAATAAGTTTAGGAATGAAAGGTTTAAAATCACCCATTAATCGGCGTAAAGTGCCTTTAAAGTTTTTGGCTTTATCGTTTTCAGTCAGGCCACCCATGCGGCCGTGTCGCGGTCCTGCCATTAGCGTGTCCCTCCTTCCGATTGCAACGTCGCTCGCGCAAGATTTAAGGTCTTTTCAACTTCTTCGGGATCAAGTTGGGAATAGACGATTTCTTTATAAATGTCACAGGTTTGTAGGAGCACTTGATGGGAGCCTTGACCGACAATACGACCTTCATGGAGGACCACGATATGATCGGCGTCAATAATGGTGGACACACGTTGGGCTACTAAGACCACGGTCGCGTGATGGGTGTAATGTTTTAAACGTTGGCGTAGTAAAATATCGGTTTTGTAATCGAGTGCGGAAAAAGAATCATCAAAAATATAAATTTCGGGTTTTTTAACGAGGGCACGGGCAATGGATAGGCGTTGTTTTTGTCCTCCGGAGAAGTTTTTTCCCGTTTGAGATACATCGGTATCGAGCCCAGTAGGATAGGTTTTTACAAACTTATCCGCTTGCGCCACTTCTAAGGCTTCCCATAAGACATCATCACTCGCATCGGGTTTTCCAAAGCGGAGATTATCACGAATGGTCCCGGAGAATAATAGGGCTTGTTGGGGTACAAAACCAATGCGTTCACGCAGCGTATGTTGCGACATCGCTTGAATATTGACGTTATCCAAAAGGATTTCCCCTTGGGTGACATCAAAGAAGCGTGGGATGAGGTTGATGATCGAAGATTTTCCACTTCCGGTCGATCCAATGATCGCGGTGACCTTTTTGGGTTGGACGGTAAAGCTAATGTTTTTTAAGGTAGGGGCATTCGCATCTTTAAATTGGAAGGTGACATCTTTAAACTCAATTTTTCCCGTTGTTTGTTCTGGTTCAATCGGATCTTTCGGATCGTGGATGGATGT
>JALRKT010000043.1 GCA_023268805.1 Bacilli bacterium | reverse complement strand
TTCGTGGTGAAGTAGCAAACTTTTTTGCGAGGACGCATTTTTTTAAATGCCATAAGTTGAGTTCCTTTCTAAAATGGGAGATCATCATCGACGATATCGATGGTGTCTAAGTTTTTACTTTGATCATCGGCTTGCGACGCATAGGCTGCAGCCGGGCTATCGATGGAATCGGAGGTAGTACTACCTTTGGATTCTAAGAATTGAATGGAATCACAGAGGACGTCTAAGGCGGAGCCTTTACGTCCATCTTTGGTTTCATAGTTACGTTGTTGTAAACGTCCTTCTAAACCAATGAGGGATCCTTTACGGGTAAACTTCGCTAAGTTATCCGCGGTGTTACCGAAGGCGACACAGTTAATAAAAGAGGCAGATTTTTCTTCGCCTGGACGTGCGCGATTATTAATCGCCACGGTGAAGGAAGCAAAGCTATTGCCTGCAGCAGACTTTCTTAATTCTGGGTTTGCGGTTAAGCGGCCGACTAAAACAACACGGTTAATCATTTTTCGTTCCTACCTTTATTCGGGATCAACGACTGTGATATGACGTAACATGTTGGGGTTGATTAAACCAAGACGATTAAATTCATCAATGGCAATCGTGGGCGCGGTAACCTTTAACACGACATAGTAACCTTTTGCTTGATCATTAATTTCATAAGCAAGGTCACGAAGTCCCCATTCGTTCACGTTGGTGATTGTCGCACCATTCGTGGTCAAAACAGCGTGGATTTTTTCCACTTCTGCTTTACGGGATTCTTCATCGAGGCCATCACGCACAATATACATGATTTCGTACTTTTTCATAAAGCACCTCCCTTTGGACATTCTGGTTCTTCTCCAAGGAAGAACAGAGAGTATCGAATAGCCTTCACGCTATACGTTAAGAGTATATAAGGAATGGGGGTGTATGTAAAGTTTTATCCTTTCGTTGTCTAAGGATAAGTAGGTGGGGAAGTTTAAATGTCTCAAATAATGATTTTTTTATTTTTGCTTTTTATTATTCTGCTATTCTCATATTATGAATAACGTTTTTCTTTCAAACTCAAGTAAAAAGACATTCATTAATGTTTTGAAAGAAAAAATACTTTCATCCAAGAAATTATTTTTTTCTGTAAGTTTTGTAAAACAAGCAGGTTTTAAATTAATTAAGAACTCTTTGATAACCGCACTCGAAAATGAAGCTCATATACAAATCATCACCTCCACTTATAAAAACTTCACCGATCCTTCTGTGCTGTATGAACTTCTTAGCCTACAAGAACAGTTTCCCAACCTTCAAGTAAGACTCGATCACCACGATTTTGTAGATAAAGGATTCCATACAAAAGGTTATCTATTCATTCATAACGAAGATGTTACATCCATTATTGGTTCAACTAATCTCACGCGTAGTGCGTTATTAACAAACTTCGAATGGAATGCGATGTATGAAGGGCCACAGAATGATTTTTTCGATTCAATCCTCGAAGAGTTTGATTATATTTGGGAACACACAAAACCCATTAGTTACGAGCTCATTAAAGCCTATGAAGTTGAAAAGTTAAATGCGTTTGAGCATTGGGATATGGACTATGAGTTAATCAACTCTGAAATTAAGCCCAACAAGATGCAACAACAAGCGCTTCTAGAACTCAATCGCAATCGTCGAGAAAAAGCGTTAATTATTGCCGCGATGGGAACAGGAAAAACGTACCTTGCCGCGATGGATGCCAAAGCTTTTGGTGCAAAGAGAATCCTCTTTATAGTTCACCGAGAAAACATTTTAGATAATGCGATGAAAGCGTTTCGTGATGTCTTCGGTCCATCGGTTTCAATGAATAAATTTTTAGGTGGAAATAAAAACCAACATGCGGATTTTATCTTTACAACGAATTTAACGATCAATAAAGCGTATGAACAATTTGATCCTTATGATTTTGATTACATCATCATTGATGAAGTTCACCACGCTTCTGCCAGCACTTACCAACAAGTTATTCGCTATTTTAAGCCGGATTTTTTACTCGGTTTAACAGCGACCCCTGAACGCATGGACGACCACAACATTTTTGAAATTTTTGATTACAAAGTTCCTTATGAGATTCGACTCAGAGATGCCA
>JALRKT010000042.1 GCA_023268805.1 Bacilli bacterium | reverse complement strand
AGCCATCATTAAAATCGGAAATTCAAAAGGAGTTCGTTTGAGCAAAACCATTTTGGAAAAATACAACATCAAGGATAAGGTTGAAATGATTTTAGAACAAAGACAAATCATTCTAAAACCTATTGACTCCCCTAGAAAAGACTGGGACAAAGCATTCCAAAAAATGCGAGAAAACAATGATGATTGTTTGTTGATCAATGACGTGTTCGAAGATGAAAACTTTGAGGAATGGAATTGAATCAATATGCTATTGTATTAGCAAATCTAGACCCTACAATCGGCAGCGAAATAAAAAAAAACCGTCCGTGCGTCATAATTTCTCCCGACGAAATGAACCGACATCTGAATACAATAATTGTCGCACCCATAACTACTAGTCTACATAAATATCCGACTCGGATTCCGGTTAAGCATGACAATAAAAAAGGAATGATTGCCATCGACCAAATTCGGACCATCGACAAATCACGGATTATAAAAATATTTAACCGATTAACCAACACTGAAATAGAGCACTGTAAGTCCATAATTAAGGAGACATTCGTGGACTAAACCTGAGAAGAAAAACAATAAGACGTATCCCTACAAGAGTTAAAGGACCTCTTATGCAGACAAGTATAGTAAATCAAACCTGGTCCATGGACTTTATGACAGACTCACTAATTACCGGAAGAAGGTTTAGAGTCTTTAATGTGATTGATGACTACCACAGAAAAGCACTTGCTGTTGAAATAGACTTTAGCTTCCCATCATATAGTGTTGTACAAACCTTGGAACGGATTATTGAAGAATCAGGCATTCCACAAAGAATAAGAGTTGATAATGGTCCTGAATTTACTTCATCAACCCTAGAGTATTGGTGTTCCAAGCACGGTATAGAACTTCAGTTTATACAACCAGGAAAACCCATGCAAAACGGTTATGTAGGGCGGTTCAATAGAACTTATAGTCAAGATGTGTTGGATGCCTATCTGTTTGAAGACATCGAACAGGCTAGACTTCTTTCTGAAGAATGGATGAGAGATTACAACTTCGCTAGACCACATGAATCACTGGAGGGAAAAACACCCATCCAAATGGAACAGAATTCTAGTAAATCAAAACAAATTAATAACTACTTTGTTAACCTAAACACTGTCTGAAATATGGGGGAGGTTACAGAACAACATTCAAAATTTTATTTGTTTAAGATGCATACTTTTTTTTCAAAAACATTATACTTCTTAATAACATTAATATTTTTTTCTTGTAGTAAAAATGAAATAATTATTGACGAGGGTAATGGAATAACAATTCAGTTTTTAGAAGGTTTAAACGATAATCCAAATTATAAACTATATATGGATTCTAATGGATTTTATGAAATGACATTGGACAAAACAAAAAATCAAACCATACAAAGAATTACAGGTAAATTATTGAGAAATGGAAAACCAGTTGAAGATTTATATAGTGGGTCACAACCAAAGAAGGTTGAATTCTCATCAAATTTATTTTGGTGGTTGATGGAAGGTGACATAGTTGCTAATATCACTTATACTTATATTAATTATTTTACTGGACAACTTACTTATGTTAATCTACCCCCTGTAATTAATTGGAAGGATGAATTGGTTCCAACCATAAATTTAAGTGGTTACACTAATTCTGAGACAGGGATCTTTAACACCGTAATTGCTCCAATCAGAGAAATGGCTGGAGATACAATGAAAATTAAAGTTGAATACTCACATACAATTACTACGAAAGAAGAGGGTTCAATGTTTTTTGACGTTCAGGGTGAAAGAATTTTTAAAGATTCTATTTATATAATATTGAAGTAATCAATCAGAACAAATTTGTACCGTAATTTGTACCATTTTTGTGATTTTGTATCGTAACTATTTGATTTTCAGTTACTTAAAGTGGGTGTTAAGGGATTCGAACCCATGACCTCTACCCTGTCAAGGTAGCGCTCTAAACCAACTGAGCTAAACACCCTTAGTTGGGGGAGCAAAAATAGCTATTTAAGTGATAGTCTATGCAGGTGTGATGAAATTTATGGACGGAGAACTTTCAGATCGGGCACTCTTGATTCGAGAAGCGCTACAAAAGCCTCTTG
>JALRKT010000041.1 GCA_023268805.1 Bacilli bacterium | reverse complement strand
GGCAAGGAGATTCACCGCCGTGGCTTGATATTGAAGAATGGACGTCGGATGGTCTTGTAAGTACCCGTAATAGCGATAGAGTGAATTGGTATAGCGGTGTTGTAAAAGCATCGCGATCTCATCCAACGTTCGCCGTTCAAGTTGTTCCCAGGTCTCGGGGTCATGCAGGGAACGGTCTTGTTGAAGTTGGAAGGCAATTTTTTCATGTGCCTTCCTTTTTTCTTCGGTAGTTAAAAGCAAATCACTCGCAGGAAAGATGGCGATTGAGTCCACCGATTCAAACGATGTTTGCGTGGGTAAATCAAAATAACGAATCGATTCAATTTCATCCCCAAAAAGTTCAACCCGAACCGGATGCGGTAAATTCACGGAGGTAATATCCACGATATCTCCGCGAATCGCAAATTGAAGCGATTGATCGACTTTGTTGACCCGTTGATACCCGCTTTCCATGAGGGTTTGCCGAATTGTTTCTAGGGGAATGGCTTGTCCAACCCGTAAGGATAACGTGAGCTTTCGTAATAAAGCAGCATCAGGAACATACCGTAAGGCGCCTGCCATGTGAGTGATAAGTACTTTGGGTTGAATCTCGGTGAGTTGGGATAACACATACAACCGTTGGGCTAACATTTCTTTGTTATTGGCGAGGGTATTCGCCCGTAACAGTTCGTCCACGGGGAAAAACAAAACCTCTTTTTCATCCAATAAACTTAATAACGTGTCATAAATTTTCTGCGCGTTATAAAGATTGGAGGCAACGACATTGATTGGTTGTTTTTCATACTGAAAATAACTCGCGACAAACAACGCCACCCCCAAGGTATCGTCCACGTGAAAAAAGCCTCTTTTCTTCGAGAGGGGGGTCATGGCGGGATGGTGGTGAATGGATTTTAGTAAGTCATTCAGTCTTTATCACCTCGGTTAAAGCGACTCATTGCATGAGGAAAATCATACGTGAGATAGTCTTCCATGGCAAGAACGATGGTTTTTAACGCATGATCGATTTTGGTTTGTTCGTCTTCGCTTGGGACAGCAAGCACATAATCTCGGCCCTTCCATTCAGGAGGAACCGCCCCAATACCAATGCGAATGCGTTTGATATTTTGGGTCCCTAACGTTTGAATGATGTGGTGGATACCGTTATGCGACCCACTGGAACCATTTAATCGTAAACGAAACACCCCAGGTTCAAACGCCAAATCATCATAAATGATCACGATATCCTCGATGGAAATCTTATAAAATTGCATCGCTAATAAAACCGATTCCCCACTTAAATTCATAAACGTATGCGGTTTTAAGAGCATGACCTTGTTATCTGCGGTTTTCGTCCATTCCCCTTTAAAGCCTTCCTTAAAGGCGGGCGTTTTAAGGGAGGTGGTTAAAAGATCAAGCGCTTGAAAACCCACATTATGGCGTGTACGCGCATAGTCTTTCCCCGGATTTCCTAAGC
Organism: Bacilli bacterium; assembly: GCA_023268805.1. Lineage (GTDB taxonomy): Bacteria > Bacillota_I > Bacilli_A > RFN20 > CAG-826 > UBA970. The sequence goes on along the minus strand of JALRKT010000041.1, from coordinate 795 downwards.
CGACAATGAGTTTCATTATCAATGTTTCCTTGCTTAACTATGATAGCACTTTTATACTTTACCTAGGACACGAAGATGAAATTACAAAATGCCTTTTTTTCGCGATTATGGAAAGGTTTTGCCATGGGCGTTGCCGCGATTATTCCTGGCATCTCCGGGGGCACGATTGCCTTTCTTTTAGGCATTTATGACGAAATCATTGAGGCGATCAATCAACTCCGCCATCAATTTAAACAATCCTTTACCATTTTATTGCCCATCGGTCTTGGGGTCGTGCTTGCCATTGTGGCCTTAACGATTCCCGTGGGGTTAGCGTTTCAATATTTCCCTTTACCCACGGTCAGTTTATTCGCGGGATTAATCCTAGGCGGGTTACCCCTTCTTGCCAAGAAAGCGACGATTAAAAAGGATGTTTTTTCAATGACAACTATCCTTATTCCTGCCCTTATTGCAATAAGTTTAGGGGTATTTTCTGTCGTTGGTCAGCTCGATGCAACCGCGATTTTAACCGATGCCCATGTCCTCCCCAAATTCTCGCTCATTCTCATTGGGGCGTTAGGCGTCTCCGCCTTTATTGTTCCCGGGATTTCCGGCTCCATGCTCCTTTTATCCCTTGGTTTTTATGAACCTGTTTTAAGTTCCTTAGAACGGATCTTAGAAGCATTACCCAACCCTTTCCAAGCCGGCAATGACCTATTAAATTTTGTCTTCCTTGGGGTTGGTTTGCTCGTCGGGTTTGTCCTCATTAGTGCATTGATGGGATATTTACTCAAACACCATCCTCGTGCCGTCTAC
>JALRKT010000040.1 GCA_023268805.1 Bacilli bacterium | reverse complement strand
ATGTGGATGTGTTAACACTTTCTGCGACCCCTATTCCTCGTACGTTACAAATTTCTTTGTTGGGTATTCGTCAACTTTCCCAAATTAATACCTCCCCCTTAAACCGTGTCCCCATTCAAACGTATGTCATGCATCATGATCCACGCGTCATCAAGGAACTCATTGAACGTGAGCTCGCTCGCCAAGGGCAAGTGTATTATCTTCATAACCGTGTGGAAGATATTTATTTTGTGGCGGATCAACTCAAAAAAACCATCAAAGGCTCCTCGATTGGGGTTGTCCATGGCCAAATGGATAAAGATGAACTCGAATCCGTCATGGAAGATTTTTATGGTCAAAAGACGAATATTCTTGTGTGTACATCGATCATTGAAAACGGCATTGATATTGCCAATGCCAACTTAATCATCGTTGAAGATGCAGCGAACTTTGGTTTAGCGCAACTGTATCAAATCAAAGGACGTGTGGGTCGCGGAAATCGGATTGCCTATGCGTATTTACTCTACCGTGCGGATGTTCGTCTCAATGAACAAGCGACCAAACGACTTAAAGCGATCCAGGAGTTTACCGAACTCGGCAGTGGCTATAAAATTGCCCAACGCGATTTACTCATTCGCGGTGCAGGGGATATTCTTGGGCCCGAACAAGCTGGTTTTATTGATACGGTTGGGTTAGATATGTATATTCGTTTACTCAATGAAGCGATTGAAGAAAAGAAAACAGGGATTCCCACACCACCTCCTTCCGTGACCCCTTCGTTGATGATTGATGCCTATATTCCCGAGTCGTACGCAGTCGCGGATGATAAGGTGGAACTCTATCAAGCCTTGGAAGAAGCCAAGTCCCTTCAAGAAGTCATGGACATCGAAAAGAAACTGAAAGATGTGTATGGACGATTCCCCGATGCGGTGACCAATCTCTTAAAGAAACGTACGTTTGATTTACTGAGCGAAACCCCCGCGCTTTTAGAATGGAAAGAAACCAAAACGCACATCGATCTCCACTTATCCGAAGCCTTTACATCGCTGAATAAATCAGGAACCTTACTCTTTCAAAAAGTTCAAAACCATATGGCGGTATTAAAGGTGACGTACGCCAATCGTGTTCTCCGTATTCGCTTACTGAAAGAAGGTTCGGGATGGTTTGAAACATTATTGGAACTCATTCGCCATATTCGTGATATTTTTGAGACGCTTCAAGGAGAAAAGAAATGAGTTTTGATAGCAATTTATTCAAACTTGATTCAACGAAAACCTATGTGGTCGCCGTCTCTTTTGGGGTGGATTCGATGGTGTTACTCGACCTTTGCCGTCAGGCCAAGTTATCCATCGTCATCGCCCATGTGAATTATCATCGCCGGGATGTGTCGAACCTTGAACAATCACAACTCGAACAATATGCGCTTGAGCATGATATCCCCATTTATGTTCTCGATGTTCAAGATCAACCAGAAGGTAATTTTCAATCATGGGCACGTCAGGTTCGTTATTCCTTTTTTGCCCAACTCATTCACGAAGGATTAGGCGACGCTGTCCTCATCGCCCATCACCGTGATGACCATCTGGAAACGGGTTTATTTCAAGAGCGACGGGGTGGCTTTATTCGTCATTGGGGGTTAGAAGAGGACACCACTCTCGAAGGCGTTCACGTGATGCGTCCCTTACTAACGTGGTCGAAAAAAGACATTCGTCATTACCAAGTAATGCATGGTGTGCCGTATTCAGAAGACGCATCCAACGCCTCGATGGACTATACACGGAATTGCTTACGAAAAGAAATTCAAACGTGGACCACCGCCCAACGACAAAACTACATCAATAAGATGGATACGTATAACCAAGGTCAACGCGTGTTAAAACAAAACCTAGGACCCCATCTTGCGTCCTATAAACTTTTGATCAATACGTATGCATCGTGGAGCCTCCATGGACAAACCTTCTTTTGGGTTTTGTGGTTTGAATCCCGTCACATTCATTATCCTGTCACCGCGTCTTTTTTATCGCGTATCCAAGGGTGGATGCAAAGTAAGAAACCCAACCTATCCTTACCGTTAATCGAAGGATGGACTCTTTATAAAGCCTATGACCATTTTGCGTTATTACACGAGGATGATCTGCAACCATATGTCTATCAACTTCGCCAACCTAAAAGGATTGATCATCCTTTCTTTTCTTGGAAGGGAGAAGACTACCGCTTATCCCCATTCCCGATTCTTTTAAGATCTGTGGAAAAAGAGGATTATCAAAGAATTAAAAAGCTTAACAGGATGTT
>JALRKT010000003.1:26353-65628 GCA_023268805.1 Bacilli bacterium | reverse complement strand
GGTCGACCACGTTCCATTATCCCAGCTCGTTAAGGTGAAAAGATTAAGCGGTGAGACATAAGTTAAATCGACCGTTTGATTCCAAACTTCACTTTGATTGTTGGGATTCAGGCGAGCAAATAATAAGTTGGTAGGAAGATAGTTTAATTCAAGGGCGTATAAACCATCCCCTAAGGAAAGCATCGTCATGCCAGGATAGTTCATCGTGGGCCCATTTCCCCATGTGTACACCTTTATGATCGCTCCCGCTTGCGTCCAATCGACCGTTCCATTGTGCGCTTGAAGGTAAAGGGTCGTCGGTTCAACTTCTTCGGAGGATATGGATGTAGCAAGGGTTCCGTCGCCTTCGTAATAGGCATAATAAATGGCGCCACTAGTTTTCGGCATACGAGCAACACGAACAAGCGATGCCCCTTCCGCATAAACCCAGGAAACAAACGTTGTCCCTGGTTTTTCCGCTTGAGGTAACGTCGTTTCAGGAAGTGCGTGATATGTCACCACATTATGATGGTAAATCGTTTCATCATCCTCGGCTTCATAACCGGGTAATGTTGCACCTTCACCTAAAACAAGTTTAACGGTGACTTCACCTTCGGCACGGGGATTCAAGGAAGAACTGGGTACGGAAAGCGCGCTTAAGAGAAGGGATAACAAACCGAAGTTCATCCATGTGAATCGTTTCATTATCCGTTGACCTCCGTAATACGAAGGCTGTATCCAGGTAAGGCACTGGAAGAGGCATTGTTCCATGAAAAGACGGTTGTCCCTTGCATGGATATTGAGGCTGTATTTGGATTAAAATTCAAATACACAAAGTAGCTTTTGTTGCCTAAAGTTCGTTGGAATGCCATCACATTGGTATTCCCCGTAGAAAGGGCAATAAATTGACCTTGGATCATGGTTGGTTCATTTTTAATCGCAGCGAGTTGACGGAATAAAGCGTGCATCGATGTTGAAGATAATGCTTGTTGGTTGGCTCCTTGAACGAGCGTATCACTGGCATTAATACCATCCCAGCGAACGTCATAGCCTTCAAAGGAATAACCTGTAATCGCAGCATAAGAGTCATCATTGTCCCACTTAAAAGGTTGACGATACCAACGATCATAATGGAAGGTAGTGCCATCTTGATTAGTAGAAATATTGCCGGACATGCCGAGTTCGTCCCCATAGTAAATCCAGGAAACACCTGGCATGAGTAACGTTGCTGCATTAAAGACCCATGCTCGCGCCTTGGCGTCAAGGTAATCACTTGCTAAAATCGTTTGTTTGGCTTCGATGTTGCCATTGACGGGAGTTCCTTTAACCCAATTGATGACACGCGCCACATCATGATTGGAGGTAAACGCACTATTAATAAATCGTGATCGTTGCGAAGCAAACGTTTGATTGAATTTCTGTTGAAAAACATAAGCTTGTGTTTGCGGGTTGACGCTTTCATTGAGACCAAATTGCATGTTCATGAGGTGATAGTAGTTTTGAAAGTCAAACTGCGAATCCATCGCTTGATAGTAAGGGGCAATGCGTTGGTCCCATCCATCAAAATTTTCACCCACAATAAAGGTGTTGGGATATACAGATTTTAGTTTGTAATTAAACTCCTTAAAAAAGTTTAAATTCTTGGTTAAATTCGCGGCGAATTCACTACCGGGTTCCGTGATAGCATCACTGGATAAGGCGTCGACCTCATCCGCCATATAAACGTGTTTTACGGCATCAATTCGGAAGCCTGAAACGCCAAACCCCGCCCAATACTTTGCCACGTCAATCATGGCATCACGTGTGCCTTGATAGTCATAATTTAATTCCGGCATGGAGGTTGCAAATTTTCCGTAATAGTAATAATTGGTTTCTCCAAAGCGATGCCAAGGCGCACTCAACGGCGATAAAGAGTATTTCCAATGATAGAAACTTCGATAGTCCATTTCTTCCCCTGCGGAGTTTGTGCCTTTTCGTAAATTGATACTGTTTTGGAACCACGCATTTTGAGTGGAGGTATGGTTGACGACTAAATCCATGACAATACGCATATCGCGTTGTTTTGCTTTGTAAATTAACTCTGCAAAATCAAGGGCAGTGCCCAGACTAGGATTAATTTTATAAAAATCCGTGACATCATAACCATGATACGTTTCTGACGCATGAATGGGCGTTAACCAAAGCGCTTTTACATTTAAATTTTCTAAGTAGTCAAGCGCATTAATAATGCCACGGAGATCGCCTTCTCCATCGCCATCACTATCGGCAAAAGAACGAACAAAGATTTGATAGCCGACACCGACATGGTCATAAAAATCGGGGGATGTATTCACCATCGGATAAGCATCGGATTGCGAGGATAAGACATTGGATTCTGAGATAAAGTCGCCATCATCGGTGGCATACGGATCAATGCCTAGACTTCCAGTAAAATGGAACGTATAATCGGACACTTGACCACGAAGTGCGTATAAATGCATCGTGCCATTATCACGAATGTGGGTGTAGAAATCGTTAATGTACATGTCCGTCCCACCATCCGAGGTCCACATACCTATGGTTTGATTCATCGTCGGCTTAAAAACAATTAAGAAACCGACGCGTGTGATTTCTGACCAATGTTGTCCAGGCTGTCGCAAATGACCAAGATGTTGATCACTTTTAAAATCAATTTCTGCAATCGCACCCGATTGATCAAAATAGGACCAATCAATTTGCACACCGGGTAAATCATAAGGGGCTTTCTGCCATACCCATATCGTCCAATTTTCATAGGAGGAAAACGGTTCAAATTTATCTTCTCGGCTCCGGTTATAGTGAATGTATAAATGCCCGTCTTTTTGCCACGTCATGGAATCTTCATATTGATCATCGGGAAGAAAACTTGACGCAATGGAGGCAGAGGAAGGGGTTGATTCACTTGAGGTTTGTGACGAAGAGGAACTTGATGGAATGCTTTCTGATGTTGAGGATAGCGATGAAGAGGAACTGCCACACGCAGATAAGCTTATGAGGATGAGTAAAAGGATAGGTGAGAAGGATTTTTGTAGTGACATACTCGTATTTTAGCAAACTTCAATTTTTCTTTTCCCCTAAAGTCCTATGATTTCTTTTTGATGCTGAATTTTGTATGCTATTAACGATTAAAAATTTCTTGAACTTGATAGACTAAGAGTGGAGAAGCATTATGCAAAAAACACTCTCACTCATTCCTGTGGTTTTCTTTGTCGTCGCATGTGGAGGTAGTCCAAGTTCAAGTATTGTGACATCCTCACAAGCTCCCACGCCTGTGACGTTATTTGTCTGGGCACCCAACCAAGAACAAGATTTTATTGAAGCGCGTGCCGAAGAGTTTCAACTTCAAAATCCCCAATGGGATATTCAATTTAATTTTTTAGTCGTTTCTGAGGTGGATGCCAAAGGTCTTTTACTCCTCGATATTGTTAATGGTGGGGATATTTTTGCGTTTCCCGATGATCAACTTGAATCCATCGTTGAGGCAGGCGGTCTTTCTGAAGTGAACCAATACAAAGAGGATGTTAGTTCAAGAAACATTCCGTGGACAGTAGATGTTGCCACGGTGGGAGATAAGTTGTATGCCTACCCCAATACGGCCGATAATGGCACGTATATGTATTTTGACAAACGTTATATTAACGAAGAAGAAATGGCATCTTTTGATACCATCCTTGCCCGTGCCGAGGAACTCGATTCCTTTGTCAATATTGATCCGATGGGGGGATGGTCGATGGCGATGTGGTTTACGGCGACCAATCATCTCTCATGGAGTCGAATCGATTGGGAACAAACCATTGATTGGAATAATGAAGCGGGCATTCGCGCCGCACAAACCATGATGAATTATTACGCGACCAATCGGCTCATTGATGATGGATTATTGCTTCCCACGCAGTTTGTAGAAAATAATGTAGGCAATCTACAAGATGGCGCGATTGCTGGGATGTCGGGCTATTGGCATACGAACGCCATCTTAGACATTCTTGGCGAAAATATGGGAACGATTAAAATGCCAACCTATACGAGTGTGGATGGCAACACCTATCAATTTGGATCAATGGTCGGAGCCCGAATGCTTGGTGTGAATGCGTATACAAAATATCCTGCCGCCGCCCATGGTTTTGCGAACTACTTAACGAGTGCAGAGGTTCAACTCAAACGAGCCAAAGAACTATTCGTGGCCCCGAGTAATCTTGAAGTGGCTGCCATGGAAGAAGTCCAAGCCCTACCAACCTTTAAAGCCCTTGCGGATCAATCCCCCTTTGGCATCCCGCAAGCGCGTTCGGTTTCGCAATATTATTGGACTCCTGCTGATGCTTTTGCCAATGCGATTATTCGTGATGCCCGTGATGTCCATCAACAAGTGGTGGCAGCCAGAGAAGCGAATCCCCTCTTAGATGAACAACAACTCTACGCGCAGTATTTAGCGATCAAATACGAAAATATACCTGGGTATTTAAACACCTTAGTGGAACAAGTCACGTCGTTACCCGCAAAACCTTAATCTTCGAAATAATATTTCGTCGGTGAATACCCGTCCACGGGTTGTTGTTGCGGTTGTAAAATATACACGGTTTGGGCTGGCACGGTTAACGGGAGATAGGTTCCCCATGACTCTAGAATTTTTTCACCTGTAATGAGATCGATAAACGGTAAATGACTTCGTAATTTACTGTCCGGAATCATGAGCCATTCAGTGACTGGTTTTTTCGAGGGATTGGCAAGGACAATTAATGTTTCTTGATGTAGGTTGGTGGTGCGTAAGAACGCTAGCAGTTGAGAGCTTGGCATGGATGTGTAATCCCCAATACGTAAGGCACGATGGTTTTTACGTAAGCTAATCATGTGTTGGTGAAGCAAATAGTAAGGATCCTTTTGACCAACGCGATGCCAGGGGAACGGTTCTCGGTTCAAGGGATCTTGTTCCCCATTGAGTCCCCATTCTTCTCCTTGATAAAGATGAAGGTTACCTGGAAGTGTTAAGGAAAGATATTTTGCGAAATGGTAGGAAGGTAAATCGTTTAAATCAAAACGAACACGTGGATGATCATGGTTTTCGAGCAAGATCCATGATTTTAGCATGGCTTCAATGCCGGTATCGGAAATGTAACGATCGAGTTGTGCTTGCGCAAGTGAAGCAGAAATGTTTCCTTTTGCGGTTTGAATCAGCCAATCGCGTAAGGGAAGTTGAATGGTCCCGTCAATGACAGAAGTCCATGAGGCAGGATAATTATTAATTTCACCGATAATTACGGTATCCTTTTTGACCGCATGGGCAGCTTCGGTTAATTCTTTAAGATAACGAAACCCCAGTTCAATCGCCGTATCAAGACGCCAACCAGAAATGCCAAGTTTTAAGTAATATTGAACGACATCTGTCCATAAATAATGACGTACGTCTGGATTTTCTAAATCAAGTTCAGGGAGTGAAGGAGCGTTATGCCAGGCGCGATAGGGGAAGCGAAAGTTTTCACCAAAGACAAACCATGAGCGATACGGAGAGTTAGGGTTTTTAAGGGCATCTTGAAACCAAGGACTATGAAAGGACATATGGTTAAAGACCCCATCTAAAATCATGGGGATATTTTTCTCTTTTGTCGCTTGAATAAGCGCTTTAAGATCATCCATGGTGCCGAATTCAGGGGATATCGTACGATAATCCATCGTATCGTACTTATGATTGGAGTAGGCTGAAAAAATAGGGGTTAAATATAACGTATCAATGCCTAAATCCGTGAGATAAGATAGTTTTTCCTTAATCCCTTGTAAATCACCACCCCAAAAATCAAGTTCATGGGCGTAATGAGGAACTTCGGTTAGTTTTTTTCCACGTTCTGGTGCCATCGACCAGGGTAATAAACGTTTCGGGGCGGGGTAAAGGGATTGTTTCGAAAGAGGATCCACGCTAAAAAAGCGATCGACAAAAATCTGATACACAATACGTCCCATTCGCCAATCAGCGTCACGTTGGGTAAAGACATTACTCACAGCCTATATTGTATAGCGATTATTTAAAAATTGTTATGGCATCTGTAGGAAAGCGTAGGGAAGGACGAAGCGACCCTTTGGCTTTGCCAATCGAGATTAATACGACGGGTTTATAACGGCTGGTATCAAGCTCAAGAATTTTCATAAAGTGATCACGGTCAAAGCCACCCATGGGGCACGAATCATAGCCGTGACCTTTGGCAACGAGCATGAGGTTTTGCGCAACAATCCCGCAATCCAGTAACCCTTCACGGTCTAAGGATTCGAGCGTTCGAGTAGTTTTCGCTTGATCGGCTTTTGCTTGTCTCGCTTGAGCTTGTTCAGCGGTCACATAACCGGCCTTGAGTTCTAAGTCATTGAGAATCGGAAATAAGTCATAACGTTTTAAATCATTGAGAATGAGAACTAAAAAAGAACTCGTTTCTAATTGGGGAACGTTAAAGTACACATACGGTTTGAGTTGGGCTTTGATCGCAGGATCTTGAATGACAACAAAACGCCAAGGTTGTAAATTCCAACTACTGGGGGCACGACCTGCTTCTTCAAGCATGGTCTTGATTTCTTCTTGGGATATCGTAACATTCGCATCATATTCGCGAATGGATTGACGAGATTGAATAGCTTCTAATACGGTCATAACGTATACCTCACTAAAGCAAAATTATAAGATTGATGCGTTAGAAACCATAGTAAAATACTCATCAATCCAAAATAATAGGTATAATAAACGTATGAAAAAAAGTGCGATCCTAGTGGGTGTTAAGTTGCCCAGTATTCCTGATTTTGATCAATCCTTTGAAGAACTCGATAATTTAGCGCTTGCGTGTGATTATTATGTCGTAAAAAAAGTAACGCAATCTTTGTCCGCGTCCACGAATGATTTTTATATTGGTTCAGGAAAAGTCGAAGAAATTCAAGCCATGGTGGAAGAAACGGGTGCACAAACCGTTATTTTCGATACCGAACTATCCCCTGTTCACATTCGCAATCTTGAAGAAGCCTTGGATGCAGACATTGTCGATCGAACGATGCTGATCTTACAAATTTTTGAAACACGGGCTAAAACCAAAGAAGCCAAGCTTCAAGTGGCATTGGCAAAGGCTCAATATATGCTTCCCCGTTTAATTGATAACACGATTCGTCTTGGCCGCATTAAAGCAGGAAAAGGATCCAAAGGAAAAGGGGAACAACAACTCGAACTCGATAAACGTCGTTATCGAGCCAGTATCAGTCGTTACCGTCGTGAATTGAAAACCATTGTGGAAGCCCGGCGTGTCCAACGTGGTCAACGTCAAGGCGATAACGCGTTTAAAGTCGCCTTGGTGGGGTACACCAATGCGGGAAAGTCCGCGTTAATGAATCAATTTTTAACGTTATCGCATCGTCATCAAAAGAAACAAGTGTTTGAAAAAGATATGTTGTTTGCAACCTTACAAACATCCACTCGTCGTATTCAACTTCATCCGATGATTACCTTCTTGGCCACTGATACCGTGGGCTTCATTCGTCGCCTTCCTCACCATCTTATTGAAGCCTTCAAATCCACGTTAGAAGAAGTCGGAGAAGCGAATCTAATCCTTCATGTGGTCGATATTTCTGATCCGCATTATTCGGAACAAATCGAGATTGTCGATGAAATTTTAAAACAACTCCACACCGAAGATATTCCCAAACTTTATGTGCTCAATAAAATTGATATTATTCGCAAACCACAAGGGATGATTCCTTTTCATCACGTGAAGATTTCAGCGTTAAAGGGCATTGGGTTACCCAATCTTATTTTAAAAATCACCGAATATTTAATGGCGGATTACCACCCTGTTCAATTAGCGATTCCCTATGATCAATCGCATCTCCTTGATGCAGTCAAAAAAGATGGGATTATTTTAGAAACAGAATATGGTGAAGAGACAATCCGGGTAACGGTCGCGTTTTTAGATCAAAAAATGCAACCGTATGAAGCGTTTATTGATGGGTCGAGTCTTCATTAGCGATTAACACAAGGTCGACGTTTTCATCATGGTCGTCGACAGGTAAGGTATCGACCCATTGAAAGGGGTAGATTACGCCAATAATCAAACGCGGGCGATTGGTTTGTATGTATTGATCAAAATAACCCTTACCAAAACCTAAGCGATGACCCGCTTGATCGAGGGCAAGTGCTGGGGTGATTAAGACATCGATGGGACCCTGAAAGAGGGGGGCCGTTTTCGGTTCTAAAATATGGAGGTCGCTTTGGATTAACGGAAACGTTTGATTGTGATAAAAATAGGTATGAAAAGTCATAGTGGTACCATGAACCACCGGCAATAAAAAATGTTTCTGGGGTAATAAAGACACGATTTCTAAAAGATCTGGCTCGTTTTTAATCGGATGAAATAATCCAATCGTAGAAGCGTTTTGAACCTGAGGCAATGCTATAACTTGATGAATAAGTGAACGCGAATACGTTGCTCGTTGAACCGGTGATAGGGCTAAGCGCTTTTGAAGCATGAGTTCTCGTAAGGATTGTTTCATGAACAAAAGTGTAGCATGATTTCGGTTTTGTAAGGACATATCCGTTAGAATAGAGAGTATGAAACTCATGCAAGCTGTCTTGTCGAGTACTTACTTCGCACGTATTAATGAATTTAAGATTTATAATCGGTTTGCGAAACCGGGAGGCATCGTCTTTTTAGGCGATAGTCTTACTCAACGTTATCCTTTAGCCGATTTTTATCCCAACATGCCCATTTACAATCGTGGTATTGATGGAGATACGACCGTAGGTTTGTTAAAACGTTTGGATGTATCCGTTTTTGCGTTACAACCTTCGATTGTCGTGTTACAAATTGGCACCAATGATCTGCAAGTTGCTGAATTACCCCCAGAAGCAACCATTGAAAACATTCAACTCATTATTTCAAAAATAAAAGAGGGGTTACCGAACGTTAAAATTTTACTCGTCTCGTTATATCCCGTGAACGAAACTCCCGATAAACTCATTGAAAAAATTGTGGTAGGACCTCGAACTAATAAAGACTTAATGTGGATGAATAGTCATTTAAAAACGCTTGACCAAGTGGAATTTATTGATGTCTATCCTTCTCTATGCGATGCGACGGGAAATCTTGAAATGCGTTACACCAAGGAGGGTTTACATTTATCCCTCAATGGTTATGCTCAGGTAACAGAAAAAATCAAACCTGTTCTTGAAAAGGTCTTTCAGCTTTCATCGAAATAACAATAACATTAGAACGTTTTTTGAATGGTTGATAATGATAACGTAAAGGGATTTACATGTTTTGCGGCGACGTCTTGATAAAGGCGTCGTAAACGGTCGCCAATTTTGACCACTTCTGCCTTTGATCGCTGCGGATCGAGATCGTTAATGACTTCATGGAATACATTAATGAGTCCGCCTGCATTAATGATGTAGTCTGGGGCGACAAGAATGCCGGCTTCATGGAAACGGTGCGGATCTTTTTCAAGATCAAGGAAAATATTATTGGCACTTCCGGCAATGGCTTTTGCTTGAATGGTGGGTAAGGTGTGCGCATTCAAGATACCACCGAATGCACAAGGGCATAACACATCCACCGGTAAACTGAGTAAGGTATGATCATCGACAACCTTGACAAAGGGAAAACGTGTTTGAACACGGGTTATTTTTTCGGGATTAATATCGGCGATGGTGATGTGTTTGACACCATGGTCCACAAGCAATTGCAAGAAATGAAAACCAGTTTCCCCGACCCCTTGAATCCCAAAGGACAATGACGATACATCGCGCGTAGGGTAGGCAACCTCACATGTGGCTAAGACGCCATGAAAGACACCTAATGCGGTCCAGGGAGAAGGATTGCCTGATTTATCGGTTCGACCCACGACGTGAACTGTTTTTTCAGCGATGAGGCGAATATCCTCTGTCCCGATATTCATATCTTCTGCGGTAATATATGTGCCTTGAAATAGATTGACAACGTGCGCGTACGCATGAAAATACGCGGGGGATTTTAGCTGATTCGGATGACCAATCAAAACAGCTTTCCCCCCTCCGAGCGGTAATTCCGCCCCTGCTGCTTTATAACTCATCCCTTGGGCTAAACGTAAAACATCCGTTAATGCATCGTCTTGCGAGCTGTATGGCCAAAAACGGGTACCGCCTAGGGCGGGACCTCGCTTCGTCGAATGGATGGCAATATAGCCTTCTAATTGAACACTGGGTTGTTTAAAATAAAGTACTTTTTCGTAACCAGAAATCGATAACCAATCTAAGGTAAGGTCGTTTTCCATGCCCTTATTATATAGAAAAAAATACATTTTAAATCGAGAAAATGAATGAAAAAAAAGAGCGAGTGTTCGCTCTTTTTAAAGAACGGATCGAAGTCTTATTTTTGATTGAAGGAATCGCCGTTTTTATGATTGATGGAGACTTGTGGGAACGGGATATCAATCTTGTTACGATCGCAGAAAAGTTTAAATTCTCGATTGAGTAAACGTGAGACTTTAGGATGGTTGGATTCTTGAACTTTCGCCGCAAGTTTTAAATTAACTGAAGAGTCGGTTAAGGCAGAGACGCCAAGGTATAATACATCGCCTTCGAGGGGATCTTTATATTTGGATTTAAAGTTAGGAATATATTCATCCGCGATGAGTTTTTCGACACGTTCTAAATCTTCTTCATAACCGATGCCGACTTCCGTCACTGCAGTGGACGTATTGAAGGAGACGTTAATGAGGTTTTTAACTAGGGAGTTATTTACAATTTTTAAATCGGAGTTAGCAATATCAAGGAATTTGGTGGTGCTTCCCATGCAATAGTCAACGTGGCCCGCGATTTAGGTCCTCGCTTAACCGCAACCGTTTTAAGATTAGGTCAACCTGTTTGGGTTCCAGCCTTATTCCTTGTGCTCGCTTCCTTAGCCGGTGGCGCATTAGCAGGGTTCGTCTTCACAATACGTTAATTCAAGGATAATGAAATTACAAAAAAGTATTCACAGTGACTACTTTTTTTGTACTTCGGTACATTGAGCATCATTATTAGTGACCCGATTGACATACCTACTGATGGGATGATAGCACCAAGGTGGCGCGTTATAGGGTTTAAATAAGAAGGCGAGTTCGTCGATGGAAGTTGTTGATTTTGTCCAAAATTCGTACTGATCAGGTGCTAACACGACGGGAAGGCGGTCATGAATGGGGGCCATCGGGGTTCCTTCTGAAGCGGTTGTTAATAACGTAAGCGCAAATTTCTTCTGATTGTGTTCGTCCAAATACGCAGTCCAAAGACCTGCAAAACAAAAGGGTTGGTGATCTTGAAGATAAAAATAGTGAGGTTGACTTGGTTTTTGTTGGCGGTCCCATTCGTAAAAACCATCGGCAAGAATTAAACACCGTTTTTGCCGAAAGCTTTGTCGAAAGGTGGGTTTTTCATGGACAGTTTCACTGCGGGCATTCGCCATGAAACTTATTTTCTCAGAGGCAGTTTTAATGGGGAAGCCCCACGATAAATAGCCTCCTTTGAATCCTTGACCATCATGTAAGAATGTGATGACAGATTGTGAAGGGGCAATGTTGTAGGAAGATTGAAAGGCTTCAAGAAATTGATTTTGCTTTAAATGAAAGGTTTCATCGATGAAGGCGATAACTTCATCTTGGGTTTTTGTTAGAGTAAAACGACCACACATAAAGTAATTATAATATCTTTTGTAAAGTTAGCAGGTGTATAATTAAAGAAATGAATTATCGTAGTGTCTCCACCATGATTTTGGTCGCTTTTTTAACGAGTTCGTGTGATTTTGGTATTTCTTTTCCTGATTCATCGAATCCCTCAACGATTACGTCAACTTCTGTTGAATCTTCGCAAACCATTTATTTTTATCCGCAAGTTTTTCCTTATGATGGACTCCGTATTGATCCATCCTATCTTGAAACGAGTACGTTTTATGTCAATCAATCCGGTACGAAATGGGGGAATGGGGGAACCTTTAGCGTTCAATATAACCCCGCTAATGGAATAGGTTACTGCGTAGATGGGGATACGACCGTCTTTGGCTTTCCGAGTGAGGTTGCTTCGCTAATTGAAAGTAATCCTAAACGCGTGCGTTACCTTAATATGGATACTCCAGAAACGTCAGGAAATCCCGAGAAATGGGGATTACTTGCAAAACAATATACGTGTGCACGCTTATTAAGTGCAGAAACAATTCTTATTCAAACCGATCCGGGGGATAAATTACTTGATCCTTATGGGAGACTATTAGGATGGGTTTGGATTCAAGATGCAGGGCAATCGGACTACGAATTGCTCAATTACTGGCTCGTTCGTCAAGGTCTTGCAGAAGTAAAATATCTTTTTGGTGCAGGGGAAACAAGTGCCACCCAATATCAAGAAAAGACGTATACAGAATGGATGTACCTTGCTCAAGATCGCGCAATGCAAGATGAGTATGGCATGCATTCATCGCTTCTAGATCCTTACACCAATTAACAAGAAAGTAGGCAGGACAATGACATCGGGGGATAAGTTAAAACGATTGCGCGTAGAACGTGGACTCAGTCAAGAAGAAGTCGCAGCAGGTTTATACTTTTCGAATCGCACCATTAGTAGTTGGGAAAACAACTCGCGGCAAATAAGTGCAGAAAATCTCAAAAAGATTGCAGAATATTTTCATGTTCCCATCACTTATTTCTATGAAGATGGCGTCCAACCACCTAAAGTTGATTCCCAAGCGTACCAACAAATTCGGCTCAAACAAATCCAAGTCAATGATCGATATTTTTTTCTCCTGCTTGGGCTCATCGTGCTCCAAGCCATACTTATCTTTTTTCCTTTCCTTTCACGAATCAATACATTACTTATCACTTTTATTTTTTGGCTAGGTTTTTCATTGCTTACCGTGTTGCGATACATTCATCTCGATCGTCAGCGTACCAAAGATTATTTGCTTCCTTTAGAAATTAAAGCAATGTATCATACAAACGTTTCTGCCAAAGAACGAAAACGGGTTTTTACGATCATGTTAATCACCTATCTTGCTTCGGTGATACCGGTTTTTATGTTTTACGCTGGTGTATATTCCCTCTTTAATCTCAATGGGGAAAGTCCCACCTTTCTCTTTTTTGTGGTGCTTTATTTATTGTTTATGCTAATCGGCCACGGGATTGGATTCTTTTCGGTCCTTCGACGAGGCGTTCCTAAAGAACAACTCGATTATGATATCCATAAATATGATTTTGGGATGTATGTCCATCGCACGTTTGTCACGCTTCATTATGTTGCTATCATCTTTTTGTTAAACATGACATCCGGGTTACCCTTAGCTTCCACCAATTATCCCTTGCTTTATCTGATTCTTATATCTGGATTTTTCCTCATTATTTACTTGCGAAGATTTCTTAATTTTGTCACGAAATTTTTCGCATCTTACCGCATTGATCCACTTTTTCATCACGAAAAAAACGAAAAAAAATAACTCCACAGAACGTGGAATAATTCCACACATTTTCAACTCATATTGCAACCGAATTTTACCGTGCTTAAATGGTGCCATGGGATAACAATACCCACGAGATTGAATGGGGAACCCCAAATAAGAAAATCGTTGTCTTAGTCCCAAGTTCATATTCAACGACTATCTTATGTGGCGATCAATTCGTGGGTATTTTTTTATGGTAAAATAACGCCGTGATAACCATTCATCGTACCCCACTTTATCTTCCGGAACTAAAACGGGATGCCATTGTCTATATGGCCTTACCGAAAGACTATTTTTCAAATACCAATCGCCGCTTTCCGGTGCTTTATTGCCATGATGGACATAATCTTTTTTATGAAGCGGATAGTTATGGGGGTGCAACCTGGGGCATGCAAGACGCCATGGCCTTACCGACGATGCCTTCTTTTATTGTAGTGTCCATCAGTTGTGCTCAAAAAGGCAATCAACGCTTGGAAGAATTTAATATGTTTCCAGGACGTTTTCCTTCTCATCCTTTATGGAAAATTGAACCTCGTGGCAAGCAATATCTTGATTATGTGTTAGGTCCTTTCAAAAACGAAATCGATCAAACCTATCGAACTTTACCCGAGGCTAAGCATACGTTTATGATGGGTTCATCCATGGGAGGCGTTATCTCTTTACAAGCCGCGTATCACTATGCTGACCGTGTTCAACATATTGCAGGTTTATCGAATGCGTTTTATGTTTCACCAAACGATCTTGAGTCTATGATTCAAAATGCGACACACACCATTCAAACCATTTATTTAGACACAGGCGATCAAGAAGAGGGATTAGAAGTCACTTCGAGTTATCTTGATTCAAACCGCCGTATTCACCGCGCAATAATGGAAAAAGGGAATGTTAAACGGTATTATTATGAAGAAATTCCGGGTGGGATTCATCATGAATCGAGTTGGCGTAAACGTTTACCCTCCGTTTTAAAATTTTTATTTCAAGATTACCAATAAAATACATACCCCCGTTGTTTAATGGACGAAAAGGAGATTAGTATTATGAATAAAAAACTAGTCGGAACTGCCTTTGCTGCCTTAGGATTAATGGTTAGCTGTGGCACCAACATCCCCAGTGTGAGCACTTTACTCCCTGAAGAAACCACATTACTTTCCCAGGATGTCAAAGAAAAAGTGGGAATGAAAACCGTTACCGGTTTAAGTATTTTATCCTCGAGTGCGTTTGTATCGACGGCAGGTGCGTTGCAAGACCAACCATTTTTCGTTGATGGTGAAACCGATCCCGTTACGGAAGAAGTCGCAGTAGAAGATTTCACACAATACATTACCTTAATGGATTTGTTGCTCAGCGAAGAAGGCGCTCCCTTTACCATTGTGGAACGTGTCAGTGATCGTCCTGAATATGCTTATTTACTAGACATTACGACGCGTGATCTTGCGGGAGTTTCCCTCACTTACACAATGTACTTTAACTATTTGGGTGATCCAAATGAAGACAATACTTCCTCGGAAACAAGTTCTGAAGTCGTCACCAGTGAGGACCCAGTTAGTTCAAAAGAAGCAAGCTCAGAAGCGGTTGTAAGTTCTGAAGAACCAAGTTCAGAAGTGATTGTGAGCTCGGAAGATGCGAGTTCAGAAACCATTGTCAGTTCGGAAGACATTCCTAGCTCTGACGTTGTCACGAGTTCTGAAGACGTTGTCACTTCCTCGGAAGCAACGACGAGTGATGTCACAACTTCTGAAGATCCCACATCCTCTACGGAAACCCCTGCACCTCGTATGCCAGGTCGGGATGATGACCACGACCATGAAGATGAAGATGATGATAAAGATCGCCAAGATCATGATGATTATGATGACTCAGAACTTCGTGATGAATCCGATCGTGAAGAACATGATCGTTATAAAGATCGTGAATTAGGTGATGATGTCGATGGTCAAGAAATCTTTATCGAAGGGATTGCTATCTTTGATGGCGTCGAATATGCCTTAGTGGGTGCCCAAGAAATCGATAATGATGACGATGAAATGGAAACGGAAACCAAATTCTTCATTACTCTTGACGAAGAAAATTGGATCAAGATTAAGAGTGAAGTCGAAATCGACTTAGAAGACAATGAAGTCGAAGAAAAATACAGTGTCGCGATGAAAAAAGACGGTGAATTTTCTAAAATGAGTTTTAAATCGGAAACTGAAAGTGATGGCGAACTCAAAGTCAGTCTTAAAACGTTGATTCAAGGGGAACTCGTCTCCTATACATTCCGTCGTCAAATCAATGACGAAACGGGTCAAGAATACATCCTTATTCGTGTCATTGAAAACGGACAAGTGCTTCACATTGAAGCCGTTCCTACCTTAGATGAAGTCACCGGTGAAATTGTTTATGAATTCACCGTCCGTGAAACAGGAAGAGGCTATGAAGGTCGCCCTGGTCATGGGGATCATGGTCACCGCGATCGCGATTAATCCTAATTATTGATTCAACGAAAAGAGTGCCTCGGCACTCTTTTTATTTTAAAGAAAAAAGTGTCTTTTTTGCGTAATGCTCCAACGCAGTATCAATTTCGTCTAAATCATAAATTTCATTCATGATCGCACTGAAAATGATTAAGTCAAAGTAGTCACTGTGGTTAAACGCATATCCAGCACTTGCTAGAAATGTTTCAGCTTCGTCAATCTTTAGGCGGAAGCCAATTAATAATTTGAACATGGTTGGTTTTTTAGGAAGCATATCATCGTTGGATTTTAGTTTGGACCAATTCGAACGGGTAATATGAATGTGAGTGTAAAAAGCCACTTCATTAAAGTCATCATTTTGGTCCATGAGTTCAAAGAGCATTTGATTAAAATTTTTCTTCTTTGGAAACGGTACAATACTGCGATTTTCAAAAAGGGCATCAATGGGATAATCGACTTTATAGTGGACACGTTGAGGCGCATTGTCCGAAGGTGAGAATAGCTTGGATTCTTGATTACCTTCCGGTAAATAATGACGTTTAGCAAAGGAAATTAATGCCTTAGCAATGGCTGTCAGTGTTCGTTTCGGCGTTTTTTTCATAATTTGATTATACTATTGAAGAGGACCTTATTATGCAAACAAATACAACGATCGAACAAACCATTTTAGACCAACAACGGACATTTTTTCTTACTGATCAAACGAAAACTTATGCCTTTCGTGTTCAACAATTAAAAACATTACGAAAAGCCATCTTAACGTTTCAAAAAGAAATTCTTGAGGCCTTAATGTTAGATCTTCATAAAGGGGAATTTGAAGCGTACACCACCGAAGTAGGATTTAATCTTCGCTCGATTCGTGATACGTTAAAAAAATTAAAACAATGGATGAAACCAAAAAAGGTAAAAGGTGAACTCTTTTTACCGTTTACGTCTTCTAGAATTATGCTTGAACCCAAAGGCCAAGTATTCATTATTGGTCCCTTTAATTATCCTTTCCAACTCGTCATTGAACCCTTGATTGGTGCGATGGCAGCGGGTAATACGGTAATATTAAAACCCTCTGAATTCACACCCCATGTCTCGCGCATTATTAAAAAGATGATTGAGGCTTTTTTCCCGTCCTATTATCTTGCGGTGGTTGAAGGGGATGCTTCGGTCACGCAAGCGTTATTAGCGTTACGTTTTGATCACATTTTCTTTACCGGTTCCACCCGCGTGGGACAAATTGTCTATGAAGCAGCGAGTAAACATTTGACCCCAGTGACGCTTGAATTAGGGGGCAAGTCACCTACCATTATTGATGAAACAGCCAATCTCAAGGTTGCTGCTGAACGGATTGCCTTTGCCAAATTTACCAATGCGGGACAAACATGTATTGCTCCTGATTATGTTTATGTCCATGCTTCCGTCAAAGATGCTTTTTTAAATGCGTTTAACACCGTCATTCAAAAACGTTATGCGGATCCCAAAACGTTTGGGCATATTGTTTCCGACCGGCATGTTGAACGTCTAAAAAAATTTGTAGGAACAAAAGAAGTCACCGTGGATAAAAAGTACTTTCCTCCGACGATCATTGACAACGCCTCCTGGCAAGATCCTGTCATGCAAGAAGAAATCTTTGGTCCGATTCTTCCGATCTTAACCTTTGAATCGCTTGAAGATGTCATTGCCACGTTAAAAACCAAAGAAAAACCTCTTGCCTTATATTTCTTTAGTGAAAACAAAACGGCACAAAAACGTGTTTGGCAGGCGTTATCGTTTGGTAATGGCGCGATTAATGATGCCTTAATGCAAGTGGCATCAAGTCATCTTCCATTCGGAGGCGTGGGTCAATCAGGATTTGGTGCCTATCACGGCTATGCCTCGTTTGTAACGTTCTCCCATCAAAAATCATTTATCCATAAATCAACAAAAGTGGATATCCCGGTTGCCTATCCGCCTTATTCAAAGGCACAACTCAACATCATTAAGCAACTCATTAAATAAGCTAAATGCAACTTACCTCCTAACTTTGGCAACTTAACCCATGAGCGTTATTTTCTGGATGAACATGACTATAGTAAAGACAAGGAGAAATAAAAATGAAAAAACTAGGATTAAGTTTACTCGGAGTTGGATTGCTCGTTGCCGGTTGTGCAAGTACCCCTTCCACCCCACTAATGGCATTTGCTGATACCACAATAAGTACCAAAGAATTGGATGCGGAAATGACGGAAATGAGTATGATTGATTCCTTCCAATCGATGGGAAGATTGGGACAAATGCCCATGGGCTTTGGTATCGGTGTGCATGATGACACAGCGTCAGAAGAAGTTTTATACCTTCAAGAAACGTTGGGTCAAATTCATGAAACGATGCAAGCAGTACATGCCCTTCGCTTTTATGTGGTGTTAGAAGGGGATGTTTTTAAGACCCTTGCGATTGCGTTTGAAGATCAAGCGCTTCAATTTTCAGAAGCTGATGCCATCGCTTTTAACGAACTTGTGGATACTTTTTCCCTCACCAAAACGAATGTGAAACGTATTTACGATGAAGGAAAATCTATTCGTCAAGAAATGGGATCGATTATTCGCTCAATGAATCGTCCACGAACCTTTGACGTGACACAAATTACTGCACTACAAACCTTAGCCGATTCTTTGTATGAAACGATTCTTCCTTTGCCTGAACTTGTTAGTTCAATGCTTGACCACGTTCAAGCAGGACAAGCGTTATTGGAACCTTACTTTTTGGAAGGGACTTCACCAATTACCCTTGAAACACGTGAACAGCTCCAACGAATTTATGGTCTAAAAGATCAGCTTGATGAAAAACAAGTGTTACTAAGACAAAACGCATTGGCGATTCGTGAAGCCATTCAAACCATTCGAGAAACCTTAGCTGCCCTTAAGGATGCAGGTGTATCCTTAACCGCAGAAGATCAAGCCCAATTAAATCTACTGCGAATCACATTACAAAATCGAATGGAAAATCATCGGGACCAACGAGAAGGAATGCGTTCTCTCTTTAAAAGTTTACGAGGAAACGTACGTGTTGAATTCTTGGATACGATTGAAGAAAAATTCACCTTAATTAATGAAGCACTCGATGAAACGATGCTCACGTCACAAGCCTGGTTAGCAACCCTCCAACAATGGGTTTTGACACTAGCTGCCTATTAAGCCCATTCTTTTTCTAAGAGACCTTAATGAAAACACACGGTAATTCATCACCGTGTGTTTTTTTGTTACCATAGTAACCATGATTACACATGCGGTTGCTGCTGTCATTGTTCGTCCCGGTGCATTTTTGGCCGTACGACGAAAAGCAACGATGAAACGCGATCCCGGGGTTTGGGAATTTCCGGGAGGAAAAATAGAACCCGGTGAGACTATGGAAGCGGCTGTTCTTCGAGAAGTGAAAGAAGAACTTAGTGTTTCGATTTCGATCAAACAATCATTGTTATTTTATCCGTTCACCGTTCATGATCAAACCATTCATCTAACCTATTATTTGTGTGAACTACTCTCCGATCCTTCGATGATTCAATTAACCGACCATGACAAATGGCAATGGTTTCAAGAAAAAGATTTTGATGCTTCTGCTTGGCTGGATGGCGATGAGCAGATTTTAGAGATTTTGAAAAAGATGAAGATTCTGTAAATTTTGTAAGCGTTTTCAAGACTTGATGTAAATTTTCATTACCAATCTAAAAGAACTCCTTATTGTTTTAAGCCTATTCAATAAAATGGAATACGCATGTCTTCAAAACTTAATCATTTTTTACGATAAATAACACGTTATTGAGAAATTATTAATCAATGATCTAAGTAAATAAAAGAAATGAACTCGGCTTAGGATGCCAGTATCGGTTGCTAAAAAGCTTTTTGAGAAGAAAAAATAATAAATTATATGTATTGACACAATTTCGAGAGGTGTTAAGATAACTCTACAATTTGAAATTGTCATAAAGAAAGGAGAAAGTATTTTTATGCACAATCAAAAGCTTACATTGTTAACTACTTTTGGTGCGATGCTCTTAGTGGCATGTGGTGGCACGTCCTCCTCGACCGCTTCGTCTACACCTGCAAGCTCTACTGCTTCCAGTGCTGTTAGCGAAACATCGAGTGAATTTGTCATCCCTAGCTCTGAAGCATTACCGGATTTACCATTGGCGAATGGTATCTTCGATTACACCGCTGCAAGCTTTACAGAAAAAGGCGAAATCCTTGGTCAACTTGAAAAATTTGCTCAAGATGAATTCATTGCCGGTATTCCGATGTATGATAGCGCCGCGAACGTCCTCTATAACTCCCGTTTAACCATCCCAAGTGATGTCTTCGTCCCTAACTATGGTTTCGGTGTTTCTGAAGGAACGATCACCGCACCATTAACCGCGGAACAAGAACCTGTTGAAGCCTATCGCAGCTATTTCCACAGCTGGCAACAAACCGAGCCAGCAACCTTAAATATCATGAATGACCAAACTTCGGTTGTTTCGGATATTGCATCCTTATTCAAACTTTCATACTGGAGCACCCGCTTCAATGATGACAAGTCTGGATATGAATGGTTCCCGTTACTCGCCACAACGGAACGTCCTATTCCTTTAAACGCAAACGCCGGTGGTTTAGCCACACAATGGAGAGTTAAGGTGAGAACCGGTGCTCCTTTAGTGTACTCGACCCTTTCTGATGATCCAGCTTTAACTGGATTCAATGGACGTGCGGTTGCGCTTGAAGACTACCTCACCCCATTCAAACTTATGCTCGACAACAACTTCGTTCGTGCAACCGATCTTGCTTCGGCAACCTCTGGTTTCGCGGGTGTTGCTGAATATCTTGCTGAAGTTGCTAAAGGTGAAGCCGGTAACCCTGACTTTGATGCCGTTGGTATCAAATTGAATGAAGCTGAAAGTGCGATTGAATTTACCCTCAACCGTCCCTTAAGCGAATTCTACGCAATGTATACCTTATCCTCTAACATCTACTCTCCATTACCTATGGATTTCATCGATGCAATCGGTGGACCCTTAGAATATGGTAAACCAACCGAAGCGGTTGATAACTTATTATCCTTAGGTGCTTACACCATTGAAGAATGGGAACCACTTAAGCAAATCGTTTTCAAGAAAAATACTGCTTCGATTGAAACCGATCGTTATAACTTCGCTGGTTACATGTACACCATCATTCCTGGTGGTTCACTCGTTGCCTTCGACGAATTCTTAGCCGGTAAATTAGATGGCGTTGGTATCCCAGCGACGCGTTTACAAGAATTCAAATCCGACCCACGTCGTCGTAAGACGCTTGGTGCTACCACCTTCAAGATCCAAGTTAACGCTGCCGATCAAGAACGTTGGGAAGAACTCTTCGGTGTGAATGGCTCTGTCCTTCAAACCCCAGAAGCGGATTACTATGAAGTTGAACCGATTATGTCGAACAAAGACTTCTTAAACGCTGTCTACTTCGCCATTGACCGTGATTCCTTAGCGGATTACACCGGTCGTAACCCAGCCCAATGGTTTATCTCCGAAGCTTACATGATTGACCCTGAAAATGGTGTCTCTTACCGTAGTTCGGAAGCTGGCCAAGGTGCGTATGCTGAACGCTTACCTGAAACCAATGGTTTCTCGGAAGAATTAGCACGTGCCTACTTCAAACGTGCGATTGATACTTTAGTGGAAGAAGGAACCTACTTCCCAGGGACTGCAGATGAACCAACGGTGATCACACTTGACGTTCACATGCAAACCCAAACCTCCGTCGATATCGAAGGTGCTTTAATTAAAGACTACGTCGAATCTGTGTTCAACTCAGTTGATCCACGCTTCGAACTCGTCTTGAATACCTTTGCGACCGCGAACTGGTATGACGTTTACTATAACTCAATGCTCACAGGTCAATTCGACATGGCAGTTGGTGCGATCTCTGGTAACACCTTAGACCCACTTAACTTCATGGATGTCTTAGCCTCTGACCAACGTACTGGCTTCACCTTATCCTGGGGTGCTGACACTGGTGTTGCTACACAAGCAATCCGTTATGATGGAAAAGCTTGGTCGTATAATGCACTTTATGAAGCATCACAATCTGGGGCTGTTGTCTCAAATGGTGAATCTGCGACCTTATTCTCCTTAGACGGATTAGCCCAACCAACCACACCAGTGGATGGTCTCTATGATGTCACACTCGGTGGTCAATTATTGGCCGGTGTACCTGGTGTTGAAGTCACCATCGATGCAGTTATCTTATGGAGCTATGTTACCGAAGATAATGCTGCAGTCTGGTTCGGTGAAACGTTAGCGGATGTCTTAACGGTAAATCCTGATGGCTCATTCTTAATTACCATTGAAGGTATCGATGTTGCGGACGGTGAATTCACCGTTGACGTAGCCTATACCGTCACAGTAAATGGAAATAGCTCAGAAGGTTATCAATGGAGAGACATTGCTTACCCAACCGGTTTCTTCCCAGCCTAGTACACTTAACTTTCTGACGGATTAGAGTGGTCTCCACTCTAGTAAAGTGATATAGTTTAATTACGCACAAACATTGCCGATCCGTCGGCAATGTTTGTTTCTAAAAATACTTATATTTTGGAGAACACGCTATGTTAAGATACACCCTGCAACGTATTGGTCTCATCTTCGTAACTGCATTTATTATTCTTACTTTGTCGTTCATTTTAATGAAGTTATTACCTTTTGAACGTCCAGTCGGATTAATTGATCAGCTTATCGCTTTTTATGAAAAAGAAGTTGCTCTGGGGTATTTTACCCGCGTTGATCCTTCAACGCCTGAATTAGCCCAAGTCATTCTTACGCGTGGGGAAATTCAATATTTATATCGTCAAACCCCTGTAATCTCTCAATATTTCACATGGTTAAATAATATTGTGACCCGTTGGGATTGGGGTACATCCACTGCGATTTCGCTCAACGTGAGTGCCATTGAAATTATTGGTCAACGTTTACCCTTCTCCATGCAACTTAACTTTGTCGCGTTATTTACGTCGGTTCCTTTTGGTTTTATCTTAGGAATCTGGGCAGCACTCAAAAAGAACAAACTTACTGACCATGTTATTTCGACGTCGATTATGGTCTTTATTTCCATTCCTAGTTTTGTTGTCATCTCTTTCTTGATGGGGATTTTTGCCTATGGATTAGGATGGTTGCCTTCCCAATGGCCATCAAGTTCCGCGGATGCAACTACGCGGACGTTAGCTTTTGTGATTCCTGTCGCCGCATTAAGTTTTGGAACGATTGCTGGTTTTGCGCGCTTCACCCGTGCTGAACTAACCGAAATTATGTCTTCTGAATTTCTTTTATTAGCGCGGACGAAAGGGTTAACGAAAGCACAAGCGATTATTCGTCATGCCATGCGCAACTCCTTAGTTCCTTTAGTTCCTGGCATTATTGGGCAATTTATTGGGATTCTTTCGGGGTCGATTGTTTTAGAACGACTTTATGGGATTCCGGGTATTGGTGGTTTATTTATTACCGCGATTCAACAAAAAGACTATAACGTCGTGATGGTCGATATGGCGATTTATACATTAATTGGTTTATTTGCAACCTTATTAGTCGATTTAACCTACGGGATTGTTGATCCACGTATTCGTATGGGAGCGAGAAAATAATTATGGCAAACGAAAAGAAAACGACGATTTCTGATAAAGATTTTGTTTTCGTTCAAGAAAAGAAAACGATCGTTGATGTTAAATTACAAACAAAACCAACCACCTTCTTTAATGATGCGATGAAACGCTTTGTGAAAAACAAGGCTTCGGTTATTGCTGCATCCCTTATTGGGTTTTTAGTCTCGTTATCCGTCTTAGTCCCGATTTTTAATACAAATAATATTGAAGCCGCTGCAAGTCACCAACGATTCCTACCGCCCCGTTGGGCAGGTTTTGAAGATTTAGGCATCGCGGATGGAACGATTGTTTATAAAAATATTATTGTTGATTACATCACCAATCCAGAACAACCACGACCTGTGGGTTATGATTTATCAGCCGTTGTTGGTGGATCGGATGGGCTTGAAATTTATGAAGACAAAATCAACGCAGCCTCTGAATATGCTACCGGAGGGATGTTGAATCTTCGTCCGGACAAACGTGACCGTAATGGCGGGATTATTTCTCCTGCAGTGTTTTTGACACGCTTTAGTGAATTTGAATTAACGATTGATTTGCCTCAAGAAGAAAATGTGAGTCATTCTGTGATTCCCGAATACCAATTATCCGTGGATGTTCGTTATGCGTCCAGCGGTACAGAATACACTCGCATCAATCTTAATGATTTCAATTCTGAATTTGGTGTGATCAAAGTCAATAACATCATGGCGACAATCATTGATAATGCCCCAGAAGGTTTTAATATTAATTCCATTGGTGCATTTTCAGCTCGTTTCCGTATTTCGGTAAAAACTGCATTAGAAGGGGCCTTCCCCAGTTTATACATTCAATCTTTTGAAGTCTTGGATGTGAATAATGAAGAGAATGATGCCACTTTCAATATGAATTTCTATTCTGGGAATGAGCTTATTTTACGTGATTTATCCGAAGATACTTCCAACGCTTGGGCTTTCTCTGGTAGTGCACAAAAAACCGTTTATCAAGCGACGCTTTTCCGAGCGACCTTCCGTTATAATCCTTACCAAGCCGTCTTTGGTGAAAAGACACGTATTATTGGTGAAACCGACTTAAATCGTTATATTGCCGAAGGTTACCTTACGTATGATTTCAGTGTGGGACCGAGTTCTCTTGTCTTACTCCGTGATGATTCTCCTGTTCGTGAAGTGCTTTCGCAAAAGATCGTAACAGGGCCAGGTGGCGTTTCTGCCCGTGAAGTGACGGCTGTCTTATCCATGTACCGTTTCTATGGTTATGATTCCATGCCGTATTTCTTCTTTGGTACGAATCACATTGGTCATGATTATGCCAAAGTCGTCTTTTCTGGGTTATCCACGTCGCTTTTATTAGGCTTAGCAGGGATGCTCATTAACGTTTCGTTTGGGATGGTATGGGGATCGATTTCTGGTTACTTTGGTGGCAACATTGACCTTGCGATGGAACGCTTTACCGAAATCCTAGGTGGTGTTCCTTGGATCGTTATTATGACGTTGGCCATTCTTCACTTAGGGAATAACTTTTCTACCTTCTTATTAGCGATTACCTTAACGGGTTGGATTGGGATGTCGAGTTTAACACGGTCTCAATTTTATCGGTATAAGCGGCGAGAATACGTGCTTGCGTCTCGCACTCTCGGTGCGAGTGACTGGCGCCTCATCTTCCGTCATATCTTGCCGAACTCTATTGGTCCGATTGTTACCAGTTCGGTGTTACTCATTCCTGGCATTATCTTTACCGAAGCGACCATCTCTTACCTTGGTTTAGGGTTACAAGGGTTACCCAGTCTAGGGGTTGCGCTTTCTGAAGCCCAAAACTATTTATCCACTTCTCCCTATCTCATCGGATGGGGTTCGGTTATAATTTCGATTTTGATGATTTCCTTTAACTTGTTTGGTAACGGATTACGCGATGCGTTCAATCCATCCTTAAAGGGGGTTGATCAATAATGAAAAAAGAAGAAGTCGTCATTTCGGCAAAAGATTTAAAGTTATCCTTTTATACGGATAAGGGGCGAGTAAAAGCTTTACGCGGTGTTTCTTTTGATCTCTACAAAGCCGAGGTCCTCTGTATTGTTGGAGAATCCGGTTCAGGGAAGTCGGTCACTGCAAAGATGATCATGGGGATTCTTCCAGGTAATGCACGTATAGATGGCGGATCCATTTATTACCAAAACGAAGATTTAACCAAAGTTTCCGAAGAAGAATTCCATAACATTCGTGGTAAGAAAATTGGTCTTATTTTCCAAGACCCATTATCATCACTCAATCCCATTATGCGCATTGGTAAACAAATCACTGAAGCGCTCATTATCAATGGGGATAAAGTCAAACGTCTTTATAAAGACCTGATTTCTCCTGCACTTATTAAATACAAAAACGCGATTCAATTACGTAACTTAGAACTCGATCGGTTACGCAGTGAATTTTTGGATAGTCGTTTTGAAATACGTAATAATCCCGACATTAAATTCGTGGATGGTACCAAACAAATTCAAGCACTTCGCAAACAACTTCGCATCGATCTCAAAAAAGTTATGGACGACACAAAAGGCAATATTGCTGCCTTAAAAAAAGTACTTGATGAAAAGAAAGTCTTTGCTCAAAAAGAAGCACAAGCGTTTAAACAAGGTTTAGTGAATGCGTATAAAGAAAAGATTGCTCCGTTACAAGCGCAATTAAAAACAGCATCTGGTGGGCAAAAGAAAGAAATCCAAGCACAATTGGATGCCGAAAAATTAGCGTTTACCAATTCGCTTCGTTTAACCCCTGCAGAAGCCAAACGTCGCGCGATTAAAGTCATGGAAGAAGTTGGGATTCCGAATGCAGCCCGTCGCTTCCGCCAGTATCCCTTTGAATTTTCCGGGGGGATGCGTCAACGGATTGTTATCGCAATTGCCTTAACGCAAGATCCGGATGTTCTAATTTTAGATGAACCAACCACTGCATTAGACGTCACCATTCAAGCACAAATTTTAGACTTGGTGAAAAAACTTCAAAAAAATCGTCAATTATCGGCCATCTTTATTACCCACGATTTAGGCGTTGTCGCCAACATGGCAGACCGAATTGCGGTTATGTACGCGGGTAAAATTGTCGAATACGGAAAAGCGGAAGAGATATTCTATAATCCTCAACATCCCTATACTTGGGCATTATTATCTTCCATCCCTGATATTGATTCCAAAGAACGTCTTGAATCGATTCCTGGGACTCCTCCTAATATGATTTATCCTCCGAAAGGCGATGCATTTGCCGAACGTAGTAAATATGCGATGGCGATTGACTTTAAAGAAGAACCCCCTTATTTCCAATTATCCGAAACGCACTTTGCGGCAACATGGCTCTTAGATCCCCGTTCTCCCAAAGCGGAGATGCCAAAAATCGTTTCTGAACGCATTAAGAATAGTTTGAAGAAGGCAGGAAAAGTCCATGGCTAAGAGTGTTAAATTTAAACAAGAACTCGTTGATCGCGATACGATTTTATCGGTTCGTCATTTAAAACAATTTTTTACCGTCGGTGTGGGTAAAAATAAATTCCGAACCAAAGCAGTCCATGATATTTCGTTTGACATCCAACGCGGTGAAGTTTTTGGTCTTGTCGGTGAATCCGGCTGTGGAAAAACAACCACTGGGCGTTCGATTATTCGCCTTTATGACATCACGTCTGGAAGTGTGTATTTCAAAGGCCATCGCATTACTGCCGGTGACCGTTGGAACCGTAAAGAAATTAAGTTTTCAACCTTACGTACCCAACGCGCCATTAAAGACTTAAAGCAAAAGAGGAAAGACGATATTCAAGATGCACGTTCAGAAAAACAAGAAAATAACGATGAAATCATCGCCAAAATTAAAAAGCAATACGATGATCAAATTAAAGCTTTAACCACCGAATTACAAACGCTTATCAAAGTACAAAAAGAAAAGATTCGCCAAATTGCGTATGACAATAAGCATATTGATCCTGCCCTTTTATCGAAGATTCAAATGATTTTCCAAGATCCAGTGGATAGTCTTGATCCACGCATGACGGTTGAAGATATTATTCAAGAAGGATTAATGATCCAAGGTCAACGCAACAAAAAAGAAAACAGTCAAAAAGTTGTTGAAGTGCTCAATCAAGTCGGATTAATCCCCGAATATGCGTCCCGTTATCCGCATGAATTCTCCGGCGGTCAACGGCAACGGATTGGGATTGCCCGTGCGATTATTATGAATCCTGAATTGCTGATTTGTGATGAACCGATTTCTGCTTTAGATGTGTCGATTCGTGCACAAATCATTAACCTTCTCAATGATTTAAAAGAACAATACAAATTAACGATTTTATTCATCGCCCACGATTTGTCGGTGGTGAAATATTTCTGTGATCGTATTGCGGTCATGTATTTTGGTGAAATTGTAGAATTAACGACGAGTGAAGAGCTTTTTAAACATCCGCTTCACCCCTACACCAAAGCGTTACTTTCTGCAATTCCTAAACCCGATCCGATTACCGAACGGAATCGTACGCGAATTCCATACAATCCGATGACCGATCACGATTATTCGAAAGAAAAACCAACCCTTCAAGAAATTCGTCCTGGACATTTTGTCTTAGCCAACTCTGCGGAAATAAAAAAATACAACGCAGAGATTAAGGCCATCGACGCAAAATAACTATGAACACCGTCCTTAAAGCGTGGGGATTTCCTTTCGCGATAGGACTTATCCTCGCGTTATTTGTCTACGTCTTGCGCGGGCAATATGACTTATTTGGTCTTTCTGATGCCTTTTTATTTCCCGGCATGTTTATGGTAGGCATAATCTTGCTACGAATGATGAGTCGTACCGGTGTTTATGATGTCGCCGGTTATGGGGTTGCTTCCTTCCGAGATGCCTTTCGTCGTGATGGAAAAAAAGTCTATGATTCGATGCTGGATTACCGTGATAAACAAACTTCTCTACGAAAAAATAAACCACTCATGTTTTTACCGACATTGATGATTGGTTTAGGTTTTATTGCGATTGCCATTATTTTGGCCGAAATCGCACTCACTTAACATGAAAAAAACATCCCTCGCATTTTTATTCAAGCGTTTTTTTGTGTTGGGAATGACGACCTTTGGTGGGGGACTTGCGATGTTACCTGCGATGAAACTTCTTGCCATCGAACAAGGTTGGTTAACCGAAGAAGAGTGGACAGATACTGTCACGCTTTCTCAGCTTGTGCCTGGCGCGATTGCCATTAATGTGGTCCATCTACTAGGTTATCGGGCTCGTAAGCATCTAGGTGGCTTTGTGAGCGTTTTAGGCATGGTCTTGCCTTCGCTGATCGTCATTATCCTGGTCGCTACCCTTTTACAACCTTGGATCCAACATCCTCGCGTGCAAGGTGTTTTAGAAGGTATTTTCCTTGCCGTCGTTTTACTCATTACAAAAGCTTGGTTTGATTTAGCGAAAGTGACACAAGGAAAATGGATTCCACTGGTCTTTGTGGGTGTGATGTTTACTTTGGTATATGTGGGTATCTTCAACGCGATGATGGCTTTGGTATTGTCCTTGTTTCTTGGCTTGGGTCTTGCACTGATGCCCCGGAGACGCCGATGAGTTTAATCGAACTGATGGTGGTATTCTTAGGCGTAGGTCTTCTCACGATTGGGGGAGGCTTAGTATCCATTCCCCTTTTATTGAATATCTTTGTGGAAGGCGGTGTTTTAACGTCAACTTTCTTTTATCAACTTGTTTCGATTGCCGAATCGACCCCAGGACCAATTGCAATTAATTTAGCGACCTATTTAGGGTATATACAGGCGAATGTATTTGGAGCGTTACTTGCCACCGCCTCCTTTATTTTGCCTTCGTATCTGCTGGTAGAATTGATGTATCCTTTTTATATCAAATTTCGTCATCTTCAAATTATCGATGTCACGATGAAAGTCTTGAAATTGACGGTTCTCAGTTTAATCGGTATTACCCTGGTACGCATGGTCGAACATCTTATTGAAGTGACATTCATCGAAGGGACAATGCCTTGGATGGGATTGGGTATCCTGGCTCTTATTTATTTTTTCAATCAAAAACGCCCCCTCCTTTTGATCGGATGTGGGGCGCTTTTTGGACTTTTCTTTTTAGGCTAAGCGTTAGTACATATCGCCAGGGTTTGGCATCATCGGTGCAGGAGACGCTTTTTCTTCCTTGATGTCGGTGACAGCCGCTTCCGAGGTGACGAGTAATGCCGAAATCGAAGTGGCGTTTAAAATGGCACTTCGAGTCACTTTGGTAGGATCAATAATTCCTTCTTGGATGAGATTCACCCAACGGCCGAGTTTGGCATCAAACCCGAATTCAGGTTTTTGTGTTTTTTGTTTTTCAATAATATCAACGCCGTTAAAACCAGCATTTTCTGCAATATTCA
Source organism: Bacilli bacterium (assembly GCA_023268805.1). Taxonomy (GTDB): domain Bacteria; phylum Bacillota_I; class Bacilli_A; order RFN20; family CAG-826; genus UBA970. Next base: position 35,717 of record JALRKT010000003.1, on the reverse strand, counting down.
ATAATGGTGCAGAAAGGGCATCTAAGACCGCTTGAATCCCACGTTGAACATCCGTGTTTTCATCTTTTAAGGTGTCTTTGAGTTCGTTGTAAACTTCCATCAAGGCAGCACCACCCCCAGGAACAATCCCTTCAAGGACCGCGGCTTTGGTTGCGTTGAGTGCATCTTCGATATGAAGTTTCTTTTCTTTAAGTTCGGTTTCTGTGGTGGCACCGACTTTAATCACGGCGACACCACCTGATAACTTCGCTAAGCGTTCTTGTAAGTTTTTCTTATCGTATTCCGAGGTTGATTTCGCAATAAGACCTTCGATTTCTTTCATACGGTCTTCAAGATAAGGATTTTTGCTTGAACCACCGACTAATGTCGTGGTGTCCTTTTTGATGATGGCACGGGTAATCGTTCCTAAATCATCCACGGACGTGTCGGAAAGTTTTAAGGCTAAGTCTTTCGTGATGAATTTAGCACCGGTTAAGATGGCAATATCTTGAAGTTGATCTTTTTGGGAATCGCCAAAACCGGGGGCTTTGGTGACGACGACATTAAAGGTTCCCCGAAGCTTATTGACAATGAGCGTGTTGGTGACTTCCGTTTCCACGTCTTCGGCAATAATAAGTAAAGGTTTACCCATTTTAACGACTTGCTCTAAGACGGGAAGAATGTCTTGAATCGTCGCAATCTTTTGATCGGTGACGAGTACAAGGGGATCTTCAAGTTCTACGGTCATCGTTTCCCGATTGGTGACAAAATAAGGGGATAAAAATCCTTTATCGTATTGTAAGCCTTCCACGACTTGAAGTTCGGTATCAAATCCTTTGGATTCATCGACATTAATGACGCCATTTTTCGATACTTTTTCCATCGCCTCGGCGATGATTTTACCTATGTCTGCACTTCCAGCTGAAATATTTGCCACATTTTCAATGTCCGCCCGTGTTTTTAAAGGACGGGATTTTTTGAGTAAGGCTTCGGCGACGGCTTTCCCCGCACGGTCAACCCCTTGTTTAACTAAGACTGGGTTGGCACCTTTTTCGAGCGCTTTAAATCCTTGATGAATGATGGCTTGAGCAAGAACGGTGGACGTGGTTGTTCCATCCCCTGCCATTTCATTCGTGTTACTTGCTACTTCATAGACAAGTTTCGCCCCCATATTTTCAAAGGGATCTTTGAGTTCGATTTCTTTGGCGATACTGACCCCATCATCGACGATGGCAGGAGAACCGTATCCTTTATCTAAAATCACATTACGTCCTTTAGGTCCTAATGAGACTTTGACGGTATCGGCAAGGGTATCCACCCCTTGCAGTAATTTTTTCTTTAAATCGCGACCAAATAAAATTTGTTTAGCCATACTGTGCTCCTTATTTTGTAACTTTCGCTAAAATGTTTTCAGCCTTTATGAGTATATAGTCTTGACCTTCTAATTTCACGTTCGTTCCCGAATACGTTTGATAGACGACAACATCCCCCGTTGAAAGATTTTCAACCTTGGGGCCAACCGCAAGGATTTTCCCAAATGCGGGTTTGTCTTTGGCATCCGTGGTTAAAATAATCCCGGATGCGGTGGTCTTTTCTTCCTTTTCAATGGAAAGAACGACATAGTGATCGAGTGGTTGTAACATCTTGCATCCTCCTTTTAGCACTCTGCTACAATAAGTGCTAACATTAATTTAATCAAAATTGAAAGAGGTGTCAAGAGGGACACTTATTACATGATATGAGAAATGAAAAATTGTAATTCTTTGGATTGTGGGGTTGTTAAAATACTGGGTAAACCGTGTTCAATAATTTTGCCTTGATCCATAAAAACGACATAGTCCGCGAATTCTTTGACAAAACTCATCACGTGGGTCACAAAAACAAAACTCTTGCCGAGTTTCTTTAATTCTTTGACCGCGGACAAGACCTCATAGGTTAAAACAGGATCAAGACTTGAGGTCGGTTCATCTAAGAAAATGAGTTCTGGATTTAAAGCAAAAGCACGGGCGATGGATGCACGTTGCGCTTGACCGCCCGAAACATTCTTAGGGAGTTTGTACGTTTGGTCGGAAAGTTGAACGAGAGCTAAACTTTCGAGGGCGATGCGCTTAGCTTCTGCCGGGTCTACCCCACGTGTTTTTTCTAGAATAAGGGAAATATTACGTTCAAGGGTTAAATGGGGAAATAAATTATGTTGTTGGAAAACAAAGCCAATTTTCTTACGGTAGGAATCATCATCTACGGCATAGCCATTCACGGATAGCGTTCCTTGTGTCGGTTTTTCTAATCCAGAAAGTAATCGAAGTAGGGTAGATTTACCCGAACCGGAGGCACCAATGATGGCAATAGAATTATACCCTTCTAGCTCAAATTGAATTTGTTTACAAACATCTGTGTCATAGGTGTGGGTAAGATTTTGAATGGATAATTTCATGTGCGTAATACTCTTTCAATCCATTTCGTGAGTTGCGATAAGGGAATGGTAATGAGTAAATACATCATCCATAAAAGTATATACCCTTCCACAAATAAAAAGGTTTGACTTTGGGCGACATTGATCACGTAATACAGTTCCGGGAACGCCAGTACATAAAGCAAGGCACTCCCTTTGATGATGAGAGAAAAGTTATTCATTAAAGGGGGCATGAGCACACGAATGACTTGCGGAATAATGAGATAGCGATACCGTTGCATCGGAGTAAAACCAAATAAATCCATCGCCATATATTGGTCTTTGGAGATCGAAGAAAACGAAGATTGGTACACATTTTTCATGTACGGAGAAATATAAAGGATGAGACCCAGGGTACCCATCACGGGGCGGTTAAAGTTTCGAAATGCAGGTCCAATAAGGAACGCCATTAAGACAATCATGACCAGTAATGGGGTTCCGTAAATAACCTCAGTAAAGACATCGACGATGGCAACAAAGTAAGGAATTTTGGAAATGGAAAGAAGATAAAGGATAAAACCGAATAACAAACTTCCCACTAACGTAATGAGGGAGACGAGGATGGTATTCCCAAACCCCGTTAGTAATAAGCTACTATATGTCGTAATTAAACGGTCAAGGGTAAACTCGGCATCACGAACAAAAATAACATAAAGAACAAAGCTAACAATGGTTGCAGTCGCAAGCACATAATTAAGGACTTTGTTCTTCATGTATTAATATAATCTCGCTTATTCGGCGGTGATGTAAAAATCTAAACCGTATCGTTCAAGTTGTTCAAGAATGACACTGTCATATTTTTCACGGAGCACATCGTACAAACCACCCTCATCATCAAAGGTTGCGATAAACTCGTTCGCTTGTTCTAAAAGTTCCGTATTGCCTTTTTGAACGGCCATCCCGATTGGACTGGCGACCCATGGATCCCAGACAACCATGGTCGTTTCACGATTGGCTTTGTAACCACTGACAACCGGGGAGGCCGACATAAGTAAGATATCCGCCGTGCCTTGGGCGACGTTTTCAATCGCAGTGCCTAAGTCAGGATATTCGGTGACGGTTTTGCCATAACTTGCAGGAATGGTCGCAGAGACTTGCGAGGCAATCCCGGCAAAGGACGCATCTTCAAGCGCAAGTAAATCTTCCACGGTGGAATCTTCCGTTAAGGAATTTGCATCCGCAAAATCTTGGTTCACTAACGTAATAATTTTGAAGTAGAAGTAAGGATTTGAGAAATCCACGACTTCTTGACGAGCCGCCGTAATTGACATACTGGCAATTGCAATATCGACTTCTTCGGCTTGAATCGCAGGAATGATGCCAGCAAAGTTCGTATTGACGATTTCTGCATCACGGTTTAAAAATTCACCGAATGCTAAGGCAATGTCCACAGAAATACCTTCTGGAGCATTTTCACTATTCACCGTTTCAAAGGGTGGATAGCGTAAATCCATCGCGACGCGAAGCGGGGCTTCACCTCCACAGCTGGCAAGAGTGGTTAAAGCAGCGACAGAAGCGAGTAAGAAAAATGTTTTTTTCATAAAAAACCTCCTTGTAATACTTATCTATTTTGGACTTAGCGAATGACTATCTCAAATGATTTACTCAAAGAATTTTCGACTAAGGCGTTGTTCATGAACGGCTGGGAGACCAAAGCGTTGCGCCGTCAAGGCACCGAGTAACATCCCTCGTTCCGAGATGGCTCCGGAAATCAAAGCATTCTTTTCAAGCATGTCATCAAAGGATGTCACGCGGGGGAGCAGGTGAAATACAATCGGAATACTTTGTTGAATGGAACAGGCGGTCCCTGCATACGTTTTGACAAAAGCAGCGGTATCATCCATCTCTACTGCCTTTTTTAAGGTGATTTGAAAGCGTTTGGGCGCGATGGCCGCTGCTTCGAGTAAGACGGTTTTTAAATCGGGTTCTTGAATACGTTGAAAGACGATTTCTAGCACCTTCATTAATCCCAGATAATCATCTTTCGTAGAAAATAGTTGCGTTAATTCAAAAGCTTTTTCTGTGGGTAAACCTAGTTCTTGCGTGACAAGAAAAGGAAGAAAACCCACGAGATGATCATCATCGTTTTCAAACGGGGTATCGGTTCGCTTGAATTTAGTTAAGGTCGCATTGAAGAGAAGTTTATAAATATATGTTTCGGCATAACCAACATAGGTACCCCCTGGTTGAAATGCATCGAGGATTAGTTTTTGATAACCTTCAACGGTAAGATTGGGATTTTCTTTCAGCGCCCGGTAAAGCCAAAATAGAATCATTCCTTGACTTGAAACATCCCCAATGTCAGCATGAGGATACGCAAAATAGGAAGGAGAAACCGAAGCATAAAAAGCGGCATCTTGCTTTCGCCATAATAAAGAAGCTTTCTTTGCCTCTTGTCTTAAAAATTCAGGATCATAAATCCAGTGAATACCTAAACCTGCCGCATTAGCGGTCAACGCGGGTAAAATGTATTTTTTCATAAGGAACCTCCTTTTAAAGTGTAGACTTCAAAAGGGGTTTTAACAACTTAGATACTAATGCCCATGCTAGAAGCGTGGCAAGATAATTGACGATGACAATCCCCCACCAGACTCCGTTCATTCCTAGACCGAGGAGATCACCCAGAACATAAAAGACGAGAATCGGAGATAATTGACGAAGTAAGCCAATGAGTAAGCCTAAGTAAGGTTTTTTAATCGCTTGTAAAATACTGGTTGAAATCCCGATTAACGAATACGTAAAGATGGCGAGACCTTCGATACGAAGATAACCCACGCCCTCGGCTATGACGTTTGGATCATTGTTAAAAAAAGCGACGAATTGAGGCGCAAAGGGATATAAAATGAGTAAACCGATGCTTAATAGAATGACCGCATATTTGATCGCCTGACGGTAGGTTTGGCTGATACGGGCATACAACTGTGCCCCATAGTTTTGTCCGGCGATGGCCAATGTGGCAATGTTAAGACCAATGGTTGGTAATAAGGCAATTTGTTCAATACGAACCGCGACACCATAGCCCGCGAGGGTTTGGTCGTTTCCATAACGATAAATAAAAAATTGAATGACAAAGATACCAATGGCAATGGTCGCATTACTTAACGAGACAGGCAAGCCTTGTTTCAATAATGCCTTCATCGTTCCTTGATTAATTTTTACTACACGAAAATGTTGCTTATCAAATAAGGGTGAACGAAAGAAACTCCATCCCAAATACAAGGTTCCTAACGCTTGAACGACCACGGTTGCTAAAGCGACCCCTGCTGTGCCCAGTTCGGGTAAACCAAACCAACCGAAGATGAATAAAGGATCAAGAAATAAATTTAATAAAAAACCAATAATGAGAAAGTTTCGAAAGGGTTTGGTATTGCCTTGAGCGGATAATAGACCATTAAAGGTAAAGTTAAGAATTTGGAATATGGCAGCCCCCATGATGATATACATATAGGAGATACCTGCATCTAAGACGGCTCCTTCTGCACCAGAAATGGAGAAAAGCACAGGCAGGATAAAAGGCATCATAACGACGAGGAAGATCGCAATTAAAGAGGAGAAGAAGAGGGCGTTTTTAGCAAGTTTGTGGTAATCATGATGATCTTTTTTCCCGAGACTAATCGCGGCTAATGCCGTGGATCCTGTGCCAACCCCACTGGCTAAGGCGATAATGATAATAAAAATAGGGAAGGCAGCAGTAAGACCGGCTAACGCAGTGACAGAAAGTTGACCTGCATAAAAGGTATCGACCACGTTAAATAATGTATTAAACAAGAATCCAATTGAAGAAGGAATGGCAATCCGGCGAATGGCGGCTTTAATCGACCCTTGGGTTAAATCATTTTTATTCATAACTTCACAAGTGTAGCACAAATTTTAACACCCGAAGGCGTGATAAATCGCCTATAATAAAGAACGATGACGAAGTTTCAACATCTTATTACCAAACTTTTATCCTGGCTTGACCGTTATCAATTTGAAGTGATTGCCGGCTTTTTACTTCTTTTTGGCATCATCGTTCGTTTGAATGTGTCGTACTTTATTTCCGGAGATTACGTAAGTTTTCTTCGTCCATGGATGAATCAAATTGTCGAGAATGGTGGGTTTGCCTCGTTGCGCTTTACCATTGGCGATTACACACCACCTTATATGTATTTGTTAACCATTCTTTCGTATTTCCCTTCCGCCTCTGAGAATCATCCCTTTTTATTCGGGATAAAATTTTACTCCCTTGTTTTCGACTTACTTTTAGTGGTTGCTGTTTATTTGAATGTGCGACTGCTTCATAAAACGCATGGTCATCAATGGGGTGTTTTAGCGGGTTTATTAACGTTCTTTCTCCCTACCGTTATTCTCAATAGTGCGTATTGGGGACAAATTGATGCAAGCTATACCGCCTTTTCCTTATTCGCCCTCTATTACTTACAAAAAGAAAAATTGATTTCTTCCATGCTTTGGTATGGTGTGGCGTTGTCGTTTAAACTTCAATCGATTTTCTTTCTCCCCGTCTTCATTCTTTATTTCTGGTTTAAATATCGTGGAAAACTCCATTATTTCTTCCTTATTCCGGTGGTCTATTACGGACTCGCCATTCCTTCGTTAATCGCAGGACGATCGTTTTTAGACATTACCTTAATTTATGTGAATCAAGCGGAAAATTACCGAGCCTTAACGCTCAATATGCCGAATTTATATCAATGGTTACCGAATCGTTATGATGATTTAAGTGGAATGGGTTTTGCCGTGTTTGCTTCCTTGATGGGCGTGGTCTTTTTAACGATGACGATGCAAAAGACCAAGTTATCCGCATCGATGGTCATTCCTTTAGCATTTTGGAGTGTCCTCATGGCGAACTTTTTCTTACCTGCGATGCATGAACGCTATTTATTCGGCGCGGATATTACGAGTATCATTTTGCTCTTTATGATGCCGAAAGCTTGGATCTATCCTGTGGTCACTCAGTTTATCTCTTTACTTGCGTATACACCGTTCTTATTTGGAACTGAAATTGTGAAACACGAAGAGGTTGCATTAGTCTATTTACTATTCTTAGCATATGTAAACTATCAACTCATTCGACCGCTATTAAACGTGTCGCTCCCATCGCTTAAATTTCACGATTAATCATGTTTGAATTTTTAATCAAATTTACTTATCTTTACACCTTTTTATGCTAAAATACAACTAACAATAAGGTGGTTTTGTATGAAAAAGTTAGGCAATCTATTATTAGTTTTACTCGGCCTTGCATGGGTGGGAATTTTTGTCGGTTATGGTGCTCTCAATAATTTTGCGTTTGAATCTTTGCTTGATAGACTTATCGCTCTTGGAACAGGGACAATCGACCATGTATTATCATTTATTAATCCATTAACCCTTGGATTAAGATTGTACGTATATGCTGGCGTCCTCATTCTTGGGTTAGTCCTGGGTTTATTTACTTTTATTCGATTATTAAAACAAGGACGTATTTTCAAAGCATTACTCAGTTTTGTAAGTCCATTGATTGTGGCAGGTTTAGGTATTGCCTTCGTTGCCCCAGATTATTTTTCAACCGGATTGGCATTTTACAAATATTTATTATCCGAAGTTACTATAAGTCTACCAACAGCTCTTTTATTAGGGTCATTAACGATCATCCCGGTTCTATTTTTTGGCATTGTCACTCTACAAGGTTTATTTTCAACACCTAGTCGATTAGCTAAAGCCGGTAAACCTAAAAAAGTCGTAGTTAAGAAAACAAAAGCTCAAGCGTTAGAATCATCGGTAGCTGCTTCCGCACAACCACTTGCTCAAGCCACTCCAATTACGGCGCCAAGTCCAGCTCCAGCGACATCCAATTCAGATTTACAATTGGCTGAACTCGTAAAATTAGTGTTAGCCGAAGAACTCACCGGTGCCCGTCAACCTGCTTACAACCCGTATGCGGTACCCGCGATGGATCCTAATCTTATCCGACGAATTGTGGCCGAAGAATTAGCCAAATTCCAAACGAATTTCATTACGCGCGCCGAAGCTCAAACGCTTGTTGCCCAAGAAATCGCGGCTTTAAAAGCCCAACTAAAAGTTAAATAGTTTCTTGCCAATCGACGTAAATTGAATCACCATCCATTCTTAACGGATAGGTGGTGATTTTTTCTGGTCCAAAATCAAAATAAAGCATTTTACTCACCTCATCAATGTCCCCTGTTACAACATCAAACGTAGCTTTATGAAGCGGGCACGTCACACAAGTTCCTTGAAGGGTACCTTCGTAGAGGGATGCATCTTGATGGGGACACGTGTCGGGTATCATGTATGGTTTTTCACCGACTAAGACAATTAAGTAAGGTGTTTTGCCAATCAAAACACGGAGTTTTTTTTCGGATTGTAATTGCTGTAACGTTGTTAATTGTATTTTCATATTTCAAGCATAGGGGATAAAAACCCACAGTATCAAGGAATATACAAAATAAAAACATCCATTATGGGGGATAATGGATGTTCTGTAGTGGCATACGCCATAACAGCAAATTAGTTGGAACATATTAAGCATTGCTTAACACGAGCAACATAAGAGTATAATATTTTTTAGATGTTGTCAAAAGAAATCATTCGAATTGCAATCCCCTCGGATCTACCCCCTATTATGGAGGGGATAAATCGTTGTAAGAAACAGCTTTTTTTCCATGGAAGTGGTCAATGGCAATCCGGAGAACCGAATAAAGAAACCATTCAAAATGATATCAAAAATCGCCAGTATGTTGTCCTTGAACGGGATGGTTTTGTCTTAGGTGGTATGGCGTTACTCATGCATGAACCGGCGTATGATCAACTCCTTGAAGGGGCATGGTTAAACGAAGACCCTTATGGCGTTCTCCATCGCTTTTATATTCATCCGGATTATCAACAACAAGGCAAAGCCCAACAGTTATTCGCGTGGGCTATTGAAAATCTATT
>JALRKT010000003.1:0-26256 GCA_023268805.1 Bacilli bacterium | reverse complement strand
TTTCAGCAAGGCATCCTGAATATCCGAATCGATACGCATGAAAAGAATGTTCCCATGCGAAAGTCGTTAACGAAGTTTGGTTTTTTCCATGTAGGGAAAGCATATTTACCCGGCGCGGGTGAACGGTGGGTGTATCATAAAGTGTATGAAAAAAAGTAACTATTCATCCCAGTCTTTAAAGGATAAAATCGTCATTGTCACCGGGGGTAATTCCGGAATTGGTTTATACACCGTTTTGGATGCACTTCACGATGGGGCGTATGTGGTGATGGCGTCCCGTTCGATGCAGAAAGCCGAAGAAGCCAAACAATTTCTAGCGACAAAAACATCCGTCGAACGGTTAACCATTCTTTCTCTTGATGTCAGTTCATTATCCTCCGTACAAACCTTTGTCCAAACGTTTTTAAAAACATTTCAACATGTTGATATATTAGTCAATAACGCAGGGATTATGTTTGGTGATTATCACCGCACCGAAGATGGATTTGAACGGCAAATGGCAACTAACCACTTTGGTCATTTTGCATTAACGGCTTCATTATTTCCGATGATGGCAAAGGATGCGCGCATTATTCAAGTCTCAAGTATTGCCCATAAGCGGGCAGAAATGGACCTTAATCAACTCGCCTATGAGGATGGAAAAGGGTACACGCCTTGGGGAGCGTATAGTCGGAGTAAACTTGCGAATCTTTGGTTTGCATTTGCCCTTGCGGATCGTTTAAAAGCCCATAATCATACGATTAAATCCCTCGTAGTTCATCCCGGAGTCTCGAAGACCAATTTATTTTTCAAAGAAAAAGGCAAACAACCCCTTTACAATCTATTAAAAATACTCATGCCGTTACAATCAGCGGAAAAAGGCGCATTACCGACCTTACGGGCGATGCATGATGTGGATGCACGAAATGGTGATTTTTTTGGCCCTGAAGGATTGGCAGAATTTGGTGGAAAAGCGGTGCGCGTTCAAGCGAGTCGTTTGGCGCAAAATCGCTTGCTTGCAGACCAATTTTTCACGTTATCCGAAACCTTAACCAAAACAGAATTTATTTTTTAACGGTCGGTTTGTAAGGGCATGTACGAATGCCTAAAAACGCATAAATTCCACAAAAACCAGTAAAGATTGTGATGGTTAGCATCACGGAAAATAAGAGTAACCACCATTGTTGGGTGAGTACTGCGGCAATCGTAATACCGACCACGAGAATGGCACGAACGACTTTATCTTTGTTTCCGACATTCATATTGCATTCTCCTTCATCCATTGGTGAACTTCCTCGACATTTGGAAAAGCAGGAATCGCTCCGGGTCGTGTGCACACGATGGCAGCCGCTGCATTGGCAAATTTCAAAGCTTCAATCAATAAGGTCGCATTGTGCGATAAGGTGTCTTTTGTCACATTACCGGCAAGGAGTTGGGAAAGGAACGCACCGAGTAATCCATCGCCGGCACCGGTAGTATCTAACACCTTTTTAGGATAGGCAGGAAGATGAAACTCAAAACCTTGATCGGTGTATAAAGAAACCCCTTTAGCCCCTTTAGAATAAATCAACACGCGTATCTTTTGTTGAAAGATTGTTTTGATGGTATCTTTTTCGCTTGTATTTGGGAATAAAAAGGGTAACTCTTCATCCGAGATTTTTAGGATATCGACGCCGACCATATGTTCTAAGACCGTATCGCGTAACATCGTTTCATTCGGCCATAATGCAAAGCGTAAATTAGGATCAAATGAGAGGATAAGGTCATGCTCTTGAGCATAACGTTTACCTTCGAGCGTTGCTTCTTTGGTGAGGGAGGGCACTAAATCCACCGAACCAAAATGGTAAATATCGTTTTTATGAAAGACATCTCGGGGAAGTTCTTCGGATGTGATGAATAAATCGGCGGCATTACGGCGGTCAAATTGAAACGTCCGTTGCCCATCTTTTGCAACAGTGACTTCGGCTATGGTCGTGTTGTGGGTATTCGTGGTCAATAAAGAATTCTGATGAAGGTTAAACGGGGCTAAAGTATCCAAGATGAGTTTTCCTTCCGCATCTTCACCGACTTTCGTAATGAGCATCGCGTCTTGACCGAGTTTGCGGACTGCAACCGCGACATTGGCAGGTGCACCTCCCGGAAGTTGCATCACACGGCCATCAGGATAGCAGATACGGTCGATGAGGGCTTCGCCAATACTAATGAGTTTTGCCATGGTGAAGTGCTTCTTGATAAAACGATTCCCATTGTTTGAGAATGGTTGATTTTTTATAGTGATTGACGAGCCATTTTGGATGCTCTAATGATGCTTCGTAAAAGGAAGGATCTTCTGAAAGTTGTTTGAGTTGTTGAGTAAAACCCTCAACGGAGTTGGCGGATAAATATTGATCGTGAAAGACGGGTTTATAAAGGGGAAGATCACGTAAAAGGATTGGACATTTTAAGACAGCCGCTTCTAAGACACTCATGGGCATCAATTCGTCAAAGGAAGGTAGGAAAAACACATCCGACGCTTTATAGTATTCAATCAATTTTTCTCGAGGAATAATGCCAAGGAATTGAACATTTTTTGGAGGGTTATCCATCACTTCTTTGAGTTCTTGATAACCGGCTGTGATTTCTTTAAAGGAGAAACCTCCCGCCCAAATAAAGTCCATATGAGGTAAGCGACGAGCAACTTCTACAAAATCTAATATCCCTTTACGGTGTTGAACTTGACCGACACCTAAAACCGTAAAACGCAGAAGATTCAATGCTTTTTTAAGCGTAGTTTTGGATTGCGGTAAGGTAAACTTATCATTGTCCACGTAATTGGGAATAAAGATAATGCGTTCTTTGGGAATCTTAAGATAAACCAGGGGTTCAATAAAGATAGGATTCACCACGATTAGGTAATCGGCGACTTGATAAAATCGTTTGATGTACCATTTAAAAACATTGAAGGCAAATTTAGGAAGCTTAATCGAGTTTTCTAAGGTTGTTGGTAGAAAGTGAACATACACGATCGTGGTTTTTTTGGTAATTAATAATTTTAAGAAATAACGAAAATTAATCGTATGAATATGAATCAAATCATAATCTTTTGCGTTTTTAGGAACAATCGTAATTTTGGACGATTGCTTGATGAGATTAATTTGTTCAAGATACGCGGAGCCTACGCCTTGTCCGGGAACGGAGGTAGCCGTAGAAAGAATTTTAAGTCGTATAGAATCGGAATTCACAACGACATTATACCTTGTTTTAGGTGAATTAGATGAATCCGGTCTTCAAGAGTGATAAATGTTTAAGTTAAGGTGAACATTTTGTATAATATTGCTCGTGAAAGGATTCTCATTATGAAAAACTTACTCTATTTTCAGTCCGGCGGTCCAACATCTGTGATTAACACGTCCCTCTATGGGGTCATTAAAGAAGCCAAAAAGCATCCTGAAATTGGGGGAATTTATGGTTCTCTCTATGGTGTTGAAGGTGTCCTCAATGACAATTTAATTGATTTACGAAAAGAAACCGAAGAAACGATTGAGTTACTTCAACAAACCCCAGGAGCGATTTTAGGAACGACCCGTTATAAATTAAGTGGGGATCTTTCGCATCCTGATTATCAAAAGATTTTAACCACCTTAAAGAAGCACAATATTGGATACTTGATGGTCAATGGGGGGAATGACTCCATGGATACATGCCATAAGTTATCAAAACTTGTTAAAGAAGCTAACTATGATTGCAATGTCATAGGGATTCCCAAAACCATTGATAATGACTTAGCCAACACCGATCACTGTTTAGGATTCCCTTCTGCCGCTAAATTTGTCTTACAAACTTTACAAGATGTCGCAATTGATAACCTGGTTTATAACAAAGGTAAAGTGGCCATTGTGGAAGTCATGGGGCGTAATGCGGGATGGTTAACCGCGGTCGCTGCTTTATTAGAAGGGGATGTCAAAGCAGACCGTATTTACTTACCCGAAGACCGTTTTGATTTAGACGTGTTTTTAAGCGAAGTAAAAGCCGTTTACGAAAAGAAGAAAAAAGGTTTATTTGTAATTTCGGAAGGTATCCTTGCCCAAATGCCCGTCAATGTTAAAGAAGTGGATGGCTTTGGTCATATGCAAATGGGGGGTGCCGCGTATCAACTTGGACAAATCGTTAAAGAACGTTTAGGTTTAAGCACCCGTCCGATTGAATTCTCCTTAATGCAACGTGCTGCTGCTCAATACATTTCCCTTGTCGACTCCAAAGAAGCGATTAAAGTTTCCTCCGTTGCAGTCAAAAAAGCGCTCGCAGGAAAAACCGACTCGATGGTGGTCATCGTCCGTAAACCGGGGGAAGAATACAAAGTGTCCTATAAATTATTCAAATTGAATAAGATTGCCAACGTTGAAAAGAAACTTACGCCTGAACTCATCGCCGATGTCCATGGCGATGGCAAACTCATGAAAGCCTACGTCCGCCCTTTACTCAAAGGCTCTCCAAAGTTTGTCTTTGATCAAGGGGTCGTTAAACGCGCGGTTCTTAAAAAAGTCAAAGTCGGTTAATGAAAAACCCATCAATATGATGGGTTTTCTTTTATAATATCGTTAAGATGAAAAAGAAACTTCCTTTAAAGAAAGGTGTTTATTTTAAATATTTTTTACAAAGTTTACCGGCGGTCTTTGCCTGGAAACTTTTTCGAATTAAACCCAATCCATCCCGGTTTCTTGAGCCAAAACAACTTGATTTAACCACGTCAGATGCGATGTTAAAAAATGCCATTCTCTCTGGAGAACCGTTTGCGGCTATACGGATTGGCGCCGTGGAAATGGGCGCGATCCACAACTATGAACGCATACAACTGGGTTTAATGAAATCCTTTAAACCTTCCGTCCGTTATAGTATGAAAAACAATGCTGGTTTCTTCCCTACGGATGATAAAAATTTAACGTATTACGCCAAACATTTTATCAAGGATGCTCCGAAAACGGATTTGCTTGGCATTTCTGGTTTGCATATGGAAAAATACATGGCAAAACGTTATTTTTCTAATGCGGAGTATCTCCTTTATGAAGCTTTTGAACCGTTACGGGGCACTTGGATTCAGGCCTTAGAAGGGAAAAAAGTGTTAGTGATTTCACCCTTTGCCGACCAAATCAAGCAACAATATCAACAAAAGGATGAACTATTTCCTGAAGGTGTCTTACCCGCTTTTGAACTCATCACGTATCCTGCCGTTATTTCCTTAGGAAAAGCGACACCGGAATATCCTACATGGTTTGAAGCATTGGATACGATGAAAGTAGATATTCTTAAGCTCGATTTTGATCTCGCATTAATTGGGGCCGGGGCGTATGGATCTCACTTAGCCTGGTTTATTAAATCTTCGTTACGAAAACCTGCCATTCAAACGGGAGGAGCAACCCAAACCTTATTCGGCCTTTTGGGTCGCCGTTGGGAAAAGCGGCCTCACGTCAGTCAGTATGTCAATGCTTTTTGGAAACGACCGGAACGAAAGCCCGATGGGTATGAGGACGTAGAACATGGTGCGTATTGGTAAAGCCACGCTCCTTCAAGGCATCACACTTGGTCTTTTGGTTGCTTTTATCATCGATTTAGCCCATCTCCGTGTCGTGTGGGGAATCTTGTTTTTTGCGTTAGCTATCATGCGCTACCAACAACAAAAGTCACGCCTCAATAGCGATCAATGGACCGATCGCTGGCTATTATTATCCTTACTCGTGAGTTTTATATTATTTCTTGCCATTTCACCTTTAGGACTTGCAACTCAAACCCTTTGGTTCCGAATCTTTGAAATTAGCGTCATTGTGCTCGTCTTTTTGGGGACGAACTTATTATCCTTTGTGAATGCATTTTCGTTTAAACATTTTTATGGGACCGTGCTTATCGCGCTAAGTGTTGTTTTGGTGTTCAGTGGTATCGCCACACTGATACAATATGGTCCTTTTTATCGGCTGATTTATGCAGGACAAGTGATTTATGTTGAAGGTGAACAATACGCCCTTACCCAAGAATTTCTTTTGTGGCATGGGTGGGGTTGGATTACCACGCGTATGGATGCCTTACAAGGTTGGTTAATCCTGGGTTTATTACCATTACTAAAGCGAACGTTATTTCAGCATAAGATAACTTGGTTAGAATGGGTACCGCTCATCGTATCTTTCACCATGATCGGTTTTTTAACGTATTGGGCACCGCTCATCTATGTCGGACTTATCGTGCTTTTTTGGGGATTTGCAAGTTGGTTAAATCGCTATCCAGCGAAAACACAAAAACGTATCCTTTTCGGGTTACTTGCGTTGGTTATTCTTGGTGTTAGCATCGGCATTCTTGATACATTTAACGTCTTTGGAATCGGGGATGTTCTAGCATCTACCCCGGTTAATATGGTGTTGAATCATCCTTTTGTGAACCGATATCAAGCCATTATTTTCTATGTTAGTCAACATGTCTTTGGTGCCTATGGCCAACTCATTTTCCAAAATCAATTTGTGGAAGCAACCGGAAGCTTTTTCTTTGATGTCGTTTATCAAGGGGGATGGTTATCGTTTATTTCGCTGCTTGTTTGGATAATTTTTGTTCCCTTGTTTATTCACAAAGCATCAATGAGCAACTTTGAAAAACGAGTGGGTTATACCGTGCTGCTTGCCATTTACTTACCTTGGCTCTTTCAATACCCATTATTCCCGTATGTCCGTGAGGTTAATGAGAGGACTGCGCAATTATTATTCACGCATCCTTTATTGATGATGAGTCTTATTCTTGCAGCAATGGTCGCCCAAGATCCTTTTAACGTGTTTAAAAAAGTTTAATCCCAGCGTGCGTTGGGAAATAATACTTCGTATAAAAAGATTCCTGTTTTATCTTGCATTGGTTCAAGCGGAATCGGATCAAGAATGGTGTAAGAAAAGCCAAAAGCCACACTGTCTTGGACGATTTCGTTTGGTAAATCGACACTGTAATATCCGGGGAAGTTTGAAGGAACGAGGTTTTCAATCGTTACGTCAAAGGTGTGACGGGCATACCCATTTTCAATGGGCCGGTAAAACGAAAGATGAGCGATAAAATCTTGAATTTTTTCCGCACCCGCATTCGTATCGGCACCTGCTTTCATAAACAAGACGAGATTTTGAATTTCTTTTAAGGGGCGGGGAAAATGAAAGCCCGTACCTGAGGGTAAGAGTTGTAAGCGCGATTTAGAAAGCCGTTGGGCATCGGTGCAATACAAAATCCCATCAAATAATTTGGATTCATAACCATATTTAAGTGAGAAAAAGCGATTGGAAAGGCGGTACTGCATGGCAAAGCTATCGCCATTAGGATCATTGGAAAGCGGTTGGGTTGTATCATGGGTTAATCCTTGATACGTTTCCGTGGTTTGTATTTGCGTATTTATGGTGTCAAAAAATGCATCTTCATAAAAGTTCGCGGAAAAATCTTGGGTATGGTAAAGGAGTGGATCATAGGTTCCATATGAGGGAATACATCCCACAAGAAGCGGGAAAACAAGCAGTGATATTTTTTTTAATAATGTCATTACGGTAACCAAGCCCCCATCATCACATCAACCTGTGGATCAAGCATGTTAAGTGTGCCTTTCGCAGGTGTAAACGTGAGTTCTGATAAATATATTTTATCGTGAATGACATACATATCAACACGGACAAACGAAAAAGGTTTAGCAAGTTTTTCTGCGTAGGCAATCATCTCGGGAAATAACGTGGGTTGAAGGATCGGATAATCCGACGATTGCCATCCATTAAACTGGGCACCCGGTAAGGGGGACCAATCGCGCAGGAAGTGGGTATAACGGATATCATGACCGCGACCAGACACGACGTATAAATATTTCATTTCGCCTTGGAAACAGTGCAATTTGTATTCAAGGGGTAAACTTTTTTCTTGCCCCAGGTAGGTTTCAATGAGGATACGAGGGGGAATCGAAGAATAGTGAGGTTCTAAAGTCTTTTTACCATAATCTGTTTTGAGCCAACGATTAAACTGGCGTTTTAATTGAGGGAGATTGATCTCTTTTTTATCGTAAATGATTTGATTAAATCCCGAGGCATGGGTACATTTCATAACAAAAGAAGAAGGTAATGAAGCAAAAGGAATATCTTCAAACCGATGGTATGTACCTAGAATAGGAACTTGAATCGCAGAGAGATCATTTTCTTGAAGATAGTCCATGAGACCCAAGCGATCGGTACAACGAATCACAAGCGGGTCAAAAGGATATAACTTTAAACGGTAATATTGTAATTTTTCGGTAAAAGTTTTAGGATGCGTCAACGATAAGTGTCTTCCGGTGATAAACCGATATTGCATCCGTAAATAATGGGTTGGAAAAAGGCGTATCCATAACCAGCGGATGGGTGAGAAGAGAATGCGAATCATCGCAGGAAGACGTCGATTCATGGTGAGGTATGGTCCTTGTTCCATTATAATTTAAATACGATGAAAATCCTCATGGTATCCAATTACTACGCCCCCGAAAATTTTTCCATCACGCCCTTGTGTGAAGCGATGGTGGCATTGGGTCATGACGTCACGGTAATCACGGGCTATCCGCAATATGGGTTCCCCAAACGAAAACCCAACGATACTTTGATTTATGAAGAAACGATGAATGGGGTCCATCTTGTTCGTTTAAAGACGCATTCTCCCGTGGGAGGTTTTCTTCATCGGTTATGGCATTATGCTTCGTTTTTGTCCGCATCCAAACGTTATTTAAAACATCATCCTGGTAGCTATGATCTTGCTTTGGCAATGTCCTTGTCCCCGCTCATGAGTATTTCTAGCGTTCTTTCTTTTGCGAAAAAATATGCCATTCCCGTCGGTTTATACTGTGTGGACCTCTGGCCAGAATCATTAGTGGCAACAGGATTATTAAAAAAGCATTCCCTTTTGTATCGCATCATCAACCGCTGGAGTCGAACCCTTTATACGCGCTTTGATCGCATCTGGGTGGGTTCTCCATCGTATCGAGCTTATTTAAAAGATCATCACCACTTAAACAATGTCGCCTCAAAGACGCTCTATCAACCTGTTCTCCCCATTTCAACGGACGTCATTTCTTCCCATGATCGTTATTTTCAACTTGTTTATACCGGTCATGTTGGGCGGGGTCATACCATCATTCCTATTCTTCAATGTATTGCTGACCATGCTCTCCCCATTCAACTTCACATCGTGGGTCATGGAGAAGGAATTGCAACGTTAAAACATCTTCAACAACAAAAAGGATGGTCTCATTTAAGGATTCATTCTCCTGTCCCATCTCAAAAACTTGGCCCATTGATTGCCCAAGCTGATGCCATGTTTGTCACGCTTGATTTACCGACCGTCGTCGGTGAAACGATACCCCATAAGTTATTACAAGCATTCCAACTACAAAAACCTGTGCTTGCCTACGTGCGCGGGGATGGAGCGTATCATCTTCAACAAAGTAAAGGAGGATGGTTAATGTCTCCGGGCGCAACAAAGGAAGATATAAAAAATCAATTAGTCAAAATGTTAGAGACTAGCGAGGAACTACGGAAAACCATGGGACAATATAACAAAGATTATTTTGAAAAAGAACTCAATGGATTAATTTATTTACCCGAGGTTTTAGAGGAACTCACGTCTTTCAAAAAATCGGTCAAGGGCGAGGCATAACGGCTCGGTTCATAGTCTTTTAAAATCATAGCTTTTAAGCGTTGGGCTTTTTCCATCGCTAAGACGCGATCGCCAGAGAGAAAGTTTCGTAGTTGCTGGGTCCATGCTTCGGAGGTATTCGTTTCAATCCATTCACTTTCTTTGGCAAAACGAGGGAAAAAGAAAGGATGAAGTGTACTCATCGTCGGGGCACCCGAAGAAAAATATTCAAACAGTTTACTAGGAATAGAATCCATATCCCGTTGGGTATCCAAAGGACGAGGATGAAGATTGAGTAAGGCATTGCCTTGATATTGATACACTTTTTGATGGTCCAATAAACCTAAAAAGCGAATATGAGTATGTTGTATCGCAAGTCGTTCAATCAGCGAGGATTCAGGTCCGTGACCGGCAATGATAAAATCAATATCCTTCCGGTTAAGTTGAAGGAACGCTTGCAGAAGAATGTTGATCCCGTACTTTTCATATAAGGCCCCTGAAAAGAAAAAATAAGGACGTTTTTGTGGTGAGGATACTTGTCTTGCTTCGGCAAATCCGGGAACTATTAAATAAGGTTTTCCTTGGTGGTTAAACGCATCATTTAATGAAGGTGTAAGACAAAGATAACCATCGAAACTGGAAACATAATGGGTGAATTGTTGAATAGACCGTGGCGTTGCCTGTTCAAGGTGCTGAGGATGATCGGTGATGATGACAATTTTAGAGGAAGTGGTGATGATATTTGCAAGGTTTAAGAGTAGACGTGAGGCGCTATCGACGATAACGATAAACGGTTCTTTGATCGATTGCAGTGCAGTCAATACTAAACGACGGTATCGCCACCACCGGAGGATAAACGAGGCGGTCGGTTGTGCATAATAAAACGTTGCTTTTTGAAAACCACGTTTTGATTTCATTATGTTGGGAACGCGTGTTCGAGGAAATAGGGAATAGACAGCTACATCATGCTGAGGGCTCAACGCATTTATTAATGATACGTAGTAATGTTGATGCGATGGATTCAAGGACATCCCTGAACGAATCACATTATCAAAGTCGATGGGATGTAAGACCGTACTTAAGAGGATAACTTTCATGGTTGAAGTATTTCCTTAAGCACGATGCGATGGGCTTCAACCATCGTTTCAAAGGTGTTTTCTTTGGCTTTATCAAGACAAGGTTGAATGTTTTCAATGCGCACTAGGGCTTCAAAAGCAGCCCGCCAGGAAGCAGGTTGATGGACATCGACCAATTGCCCGATTGTCTCGTTAAGAAGTTGTTTTCCTGAGATGGTTTGAAACGTTGTCATGACTGGTAAGCCTTGGGATAACGCTTCATTGACCACATGCCCATAAATATCTTCTTTACTAAGTAAAATAAATGCATCGGAAGCTTGATACATTTCGAGAAGGGAATATTTTGGTTGAAACGGTTTTAGGGTCACGTTATGCATGCGATTTTTACGAATAAAGACTTCATAACGGCGTAACAAAGGACCATCACCCACAAGTAATAAATGAAAAGAGGTTGGAAGCGTCTTCCAAAAATGGAGTAATGCTAAAAAGTTTTTACGGGGAATAAATTGTCCAACCGAAATGGTCAAATGGTCGTGAGACAGTTGATACCGATCTCGTAAGGCCATTTTGGCTTTTCGCGATAAAGGTTGTTTGAGGACATCGTCTGCAAAGATGGTCGCATAAGGATAATGATAAATGTGCTTTGGATTCGCACCATAGTGAATCAGATAAGGATCTACAAAGGCAGACGGAGAAAAGTATCCTTTTGCGTGGGAAATAAGAAATCGTTTCAAGCGTTTTTTGAGGAGATTTTCTCGACGTATCACACCGCCATTCACGTAAAGATAATAAGGAATACGGTGCTGGATTAAATAACGAATGGTCATCATTTCTGTGAATGAAGAATAACCATTCATGATAATTAGGTCATAACTATTTTGTTTGAGATGTCGAATAAGACTGCGAGAATAATGGTTTTCTTTTCCAAGCGTTAATCCACCCAATTCGAGTGTTTGAAAAGCAAAAGGAGGGTTGTTTTGATATTGTTTTTTGCTGTACGAGCCGAGTTGCCGTTCGAATACTACGGTTAAATGAACATGTTGAGCAAGCAAGTTTAAAAAATGAACTTTGTAAGGAGCAGGGTGAGAAAAAACAAACAAGACTTTTTTCATCTTAATTTAATTATACAAAAACCCATACAAATCCACGGATTTTTATTAAGATAGTAGCAAGATGATTAAAACGTGGTCGATGTTCATGGATTCCATTCAACAAAAACCATACTTTTTGTTATTGGAAACGCTCACCGAAGCGGCGTATCAAAATCAATCGATTTATCCCAAAAAAGAAGATCGTTTTGCAGCGTTCGCATTAACCCCATTAGAAAAAGTCCGTGTGGTTATTTTAGGGCAAGATCCATACCATCAACCTCATCAAGCGCATGGCTTGGCGTTTTCCGTTCCTCCAGGCATTGCCTTACCGCCAAGTCTAAGAAACATTTATCGAGAAATTGAAAATGATCTAAGTGTCACGATGAATCATCAGTCGGGTGATTTATCGCATTGGGCCAGCCAAGGGGTGCTTTTGTTAAACACATCCTTAACCGTGGAGGAAGGAAAACCATTATCTCACCGGGATTGGCCTTATCCGTTATTGATGAACGATATCTTTAATGTTCTCAATCAACAAAATCGCCCAATGGTCTTTTTACTTTGGGGTAAACATGCCCAATCGTATGAAAAAAAGATTGCCCCATATCACACCATTTTCAAAGCAAATCATCCTTCTCCCTTAAGCGCTAACCGTGGCGGGTGGTTTGGTTGTAAACACTTCTCGAAGACCAACCAGTGGCTCATTGAAAATGGAGAAATTCCGATTCAATGGCAAAACGCTATTTTACTTTAAACTTTTTCGAAGGTTTGTTATATTACATTTATCGGGAGCTAAGTGAACTTGGCTGAGAGGATAATGATACATTATCGACCGGACCTGAACTAGGTAATGCTAGCGTAGGAAAGAAAACCCTTCTTTTCCTTGCTAAGCAAGGATTTTTTCTTAAAGGAGGAAGAAAATTATGCTTCGCAAACCCATGATAACCATCAAGGAAATGACCTTAATGGCTGTCTTAGTCGCGATTACGATTGCTTTAGATGCAATCAAATTACTCCCCATGATCAATGGCGGATCGATTAACGGAGCAATGATAGGTTTAGCCCTCATCGCTTTAAGTTTTTCACCCATTAAAACGTTCATTGCCACGTCGCTCATTTTTGGATTACTGACCGCACTTTTAGATGGATATCTCGCTTTTTATGTGTTTGATTATTTCTTTGCCCTGAGCGGATTCTTTATCATTTCGCTTTTTCGAGAACTTATTTTAAAAGGTGATAAGCGTGTTGCAATTCCCACCTTATATGTTGCTTTTTTCTTTGCTTTTTTAGTGCGATTTACAAGCCATGTCATTAGCGGAATCCTTTATTTTGAAGTCGATTTTGCGGGTTCAGTTGCGTATAACATCACTTATCTTGCCCCAAGTTTTTTATTAACGCTTATCGCCTTGAGCTTTTTCATGCTTTCAAACTTAAGGAATCAAATCGCCAAGTTAACCCTCTAAAATGCTATAATTTTTCTTGTCCGCTGGGATAAGAAAATGTCATCACAAGGTTCTTGGTTAAAAATTCAAAGTTATAAACATGATGGATCCCTTCATCGGTGTTGGGAACGCAATTATGTTCTCATCGAAGATGATGATTTTTTTGTCACCGCCAATCATAAAACCAAAGTGACCGAAGCCAATGGGCGACGATGGTTTTCTAAAGAACCTGCGATTTCCTTTTTCTCCAAAAAAGACTGGTTTAATGTCATCGGCATGATTAAAGATCGTGGGGTTGTTTTTTATGTCAATATTGCCACCCCCACCTTACTTCATAATGGAATCTTGAAATACATTGATTACGATTTAGACTACAAACTCTTTCCGGACGGTTACATCATGACCCTAGATGAGCGTGAGTTTGAAAAACATAAAATTCAATACGGGTACCCTCAATCATTAGTCGATGCCTTGAAGAAAACCACCCAACAACTCTTTAAAAAACTTCAAGAACGGGAATATCCGTTTCAAATGCATATGATTCAAACGCTTTATCAACAATTTATCAAAGAAAAGAAGTTTATTTTTTAATGGAACACATCGTCATTACCCACTCTGTGGAAGAAACGCATGCGTTAGGAATTCGTCTTGCTTCAGTTTTACGATTAGGGGATATTATTGCTCTTTCAGGATCCCTAGGTGTTGGAAAAACCGCTTTTGTTCATGGCATTGGCAAAGGCCTAGGCATCGAAGGTGCAATGCCTTCGCCGACGTTTGCCATTATGCGCTCTTATCCTTTACAACCGAAAGGCGAGTTATTACATCTTGATGCATATCGTCTGCATCAACAAGATACCGATCATGGCTTGGATGATACCCCACCCATGTCGATCTTGTGTGTTGAGTGGCCAGAACATGTTCCGTATCTTTTTCAACAAGCGACATTATTTGTCCAGATTCATTTACTCGGACCCACTGAACGACATTTTCGTTTTACGTATACCGATGTTCGTTTTGAAAGGCTCTTTCATCATGAAAACGCTCGTTCTTGATACATCAACGCCCTATTTAGTGATGGGAATTTTAGATCAAGATCAGTGTTTAGCATCTTCGGTGCGCCGCCTTGAACGACAGCACGCTGAACAACTCCTTCCCACATTAGAAGCGTTACTGAAACAAACCCAAAGCGCCCTTGAAGACATTCAAGAAATTATCTTTTCCCATGGTCCAGGTTCTTTTACTGGTATTCGCTTGGCACTCACGATGGTCAAAACCCTCGGATTAACGCAAACGATTGATGTTTATGCGATTCCATCTCTGTACTTTTTAGCGTTACCGAATCATAAAGTCGTAGCGACAATGGATGCCCGTGGGCATCGTTATTATGTAGCAATGATGGATGGTTATCACATGATTCAAGCACCCCACATCTTGGATGAAGCAACCCTTGAAGCGTGGTTAATTGAACATCCTGAATGGAAAAAACGGTCCCTAGAAACAGCGTTTCATGAACCGAAAACATTGTTTGAAGCCGCGTATCACGCCAAACAGCATTTTCCCAAAGTGACCTCACTAGGAACACTTGTTCCGATGTATTTAAAGGATATTCAATGATTATTCGGCCTGCAACCAAAGATGATTTACCTGCGATTCTACGCATTGAATCGGTGACCTTTGATGCCCCGTGGACAAAGGCACATTTTCTTTATGAACTTGAAAAAAATCCGTTTAGTTTTCTATTTGTCGCGGTGGAAGAAGGACACCTTGTTGGCTATGTAGACTGGTGGAAAACATTTGAAGTCGGTCAACTGAATAACCTTGCGGTCGCTGGGCCCTTGCGGGGGAAAGGTATCGGTCATATTTTGTTAAAAGACACCTTGCAACGCATGAAAGAAGCAGGCTGTGAAACCGCGATGCTTGAAGTTCGTGTGAGTAATAAGGCCGCTATTGCTTTATACCAGTCCGAAGGGTTTCAAACCTCACATCGAAAACCTCATTATTATGAAAATGGAGAAGACGCATGGGCGATGATCAAAACCTTATAAAACCACGCATTCTTGCCATTGAGTCCTCTTGTGATGATACCAGTGTTTGTTTACTGCATGATGGCAAAGTCCACGCGTTAGTGACAGCCTCCCAAATCGATCATGATCAATTTGGCGGTGTTTTTCCTGAACTTGCGAGTCGTCTCCATGCTGAAAAAATTACTCTAATTATTGAAAAAGCACTTCGAGATGCAAATTGGAAACTTAGCGATGTGGATGCATTTGCTGCCACAGCCGGCCCTGGACTGATTGGTTCACTTCATATTGGCGTCATGGCGGCAAAAACGCTCGCGTTTCGTTATCAAAAACCCTACATTCCGGTCCATCATCTTGCTGCCCATATTGAAGCAGGGCGGTTTGTTCAACCCTTTCAATATCCCTTGCTTTCCTTACTCGTTTCTGGCGGTCATACCATGTTGATTGAAATGGAAAAACCCTTTCATTATCGTTTGATCGGTCAAACGAGGGATGATGCGGCAGGAGAGGCGTTTGATAAAGTCGCTCGTATGATGGGATTGCCCTATCCGGGTGGACCTCATATCGATACGCTTGCCAGTCAAGGAAAACCGCATTACACCTTGCCGCTCCCATTAGATGATGACAGTTTTGATTTTTCGTTTTCGGGGTTAAAAACATCCGTACAACAACGCCTTCAAGCGAATGAACGAGACAAACAACCGCTTGATCAAGCAGACCTTGCGTATGCTGTTCAAACCACGATTATTGAAGCCCTATTACGTAAAACAAAACGTGCTTTTGCTCAAAAGCCGTATAAAATGCTTGTCCTCGCAGGGGGTGTAGCAAGCAATAAAGGACTACGCCATACGTTTCAAGAATGGTCCAAAGAAGCTAACTTCCCGCTCGTTATTCCTCCCTCATGGGCATGCACGGATAATGGGGCGATGATCGCTCTGGTTGCAGAAGCGCTTTATTCCCATGGAGGTGCCCAACCTCTTTCTCATAAAGTTGATCCAAATTGGTCCTTAACGGACGTACATTTTGAGGTATAATATCGCTATGAAATTAAAACAAACCCATTCTATTCGTCAACTTTATGCTCAATTTTCATCGCTTCAAGGCGAAACCAACGTTTTGCGGGTCAGTGGATGGATTCGCACCAATCGCCTCAGTGGTTCGATTGGATTTATTGAGCTGAATGACGGCAGTGGCTTTAACAATTTACAATGTGTTTATGATAAAAATCGTGTCACCGATTTTGATGCCATCACGAAATGGGGAACGGGTAGTGCCATTACGGTCGAAGGACATCTTGTTTTAACACCGACGATGAAGCAACCTTTCGAACTTCATGTCACCCAAGCCGAACTGGTCGGAAGAGCGCCGGAAGAATATCCTTTACAAAAGAAACGACATGGCTTTGATTTTTTACGAGAAATCGCCCATTTACGAACACGAACGAATACCTTTACGGCATTATTTCGCTTACGTTCTGTGGTCGCGATGGCGATTCATCAATTTTTTCACGAACGTGAATTTGTGTATGTGCACACCCCCATATTAACCGGTAATGATGCCGAAGGGGCAGGGCAAGTTTTTCAAGTACTCGTCGATCCCAAAGATCCTACAGCCTTCTTTAAAAAACAAGCGTCATTAACAGTTTCAGGACAACTGCATGTCGAAGCGTTTTCCGAAGCCTTTAAAAAAGTCTATACCTTTGGACCAACGTTCCGGGCAGAACCGAGTAACACGTCGCGCCATGCGTCTGAGTTCTGGATGATTGAACCGGAAATTTCTTTTGCGGATCTTAATGATGATATGGAACTCATCGAAGCTTGTGTTCGTTACGTGATTGATTACACCCTTCGGGAATGTCCACAAGAAATGGAATTCTTTAACACGTTTATTGATACCA
The DNA here is from genome assembly GCA_023268805.1 of Bacilli bacterium. GTDB lineage: Bacteria > Bacillota_I > Bacilli_A > RFN20 > CAG-826 > UBA970. The sequence continues at coordinate 9,120 of JALRKT010000003.1, read as the reverse complement.
ACCTAAAAGAACGTCTTCACGCGGTTTTAAAAACCCCTTTTGTGAAAATGACGTATACCGAAGCCATTGAAAAACTCAAAGAAGCAGTTGCCCAAGGCATTTCCTTTGAAAAAGCTTCCATTACTTGGGGCATGGATTTACAAACTGAACATGAACGATATTTGGCAGAACAACTGGTCAAGGGTCCGGTTTTCCTCACGAATTATCCGAAAGAAATTAAAGCGTTTTATATGCGTCTTAATGATGATCAAAAGACAGTGGCTGCCTGTGATTTACTCGTTCCCGGTGTCGGAGAACTCGTCGGTGGTTCCCAACGGGAAGAACGCCTTCATCAATTGACTGCTCGCATGGAAAAAGAGGGGAATCTTGAAGGATTACAGTGGTACGTGGATTTACGTAAATATGGGGGTACACCCCATGCCGGTTTTGGCATTGGCTTTGATCGCTTACTCATGTATTTAACGGGTATGAATAATATTCGGGATGTCCAACCGTATCCCCGTACCCCTGGGAGCTTACTTTACTAATGGATCAACAACCCCCGTTAGAAACACTCGAATCCATTGATGTTGAAAAGGTTCGTTATCAACGAAAAAAACTTTCGTTACAACGATTGACGTTTCTTTTCATTGGCTTGGATATTATTTTACTCGTAATGGTGATCATTGAACTGATTCAATGGATCAATCGTCTTGCCAACTAAAGATTTTTAGCGACGTCTTTTAGAGATTTCGTAAAAAAAGTATTCGCATCGCGGTATATGCATGTGGTTCGTGCATAAAGCGCGAGTACTGCACGAATGAGTAATAAAATTCCGATTACGGTAATGAAGAAAAGCACATAAGAAATCATCGCCTCGGGTACAAACCGTGGTGAATTGAGTAAGGGTGGGAAATCCGACCAAATGGTGAACCCAAAAAATTCATTCATGGGAATATTATCCCAATCCACAATCGGAAATAATGTGTTAAACCCGCGACCCGTATAATCAAATAAGTCTGCAAAGGTCAACGTAGGATCTATCCATTGTTGATAGCCTAAAAAGATTACGGTTACAAGCGCGAATAAAAGATACGGCCAAAAGAAATCTTTTAAGGCATGACGATGACTTTTTTTCAAGGCGATGCGTTTAAATTGTTGGGGCGAAGTGACAATCCGGGTATCCATGAGTTTCCATGTATCGGCATCTACTTGTCTTTCTAAACGGGCAATGTAGCGTTCAAATAGCCAACCAATGCCTCCGATAAGGGTAAAAAATAAGAGGATAATACTAATAATCCAAAAAAGAATTTGATTCCGTTGATTCGCGGTAATGGGCGTTGCGGCAAGCCAAAATATCCAGTTCATCATGAATGAGTATCTCCTTCAGTTGGAGATGTTTGTCGGTGAGAAGACGGGTGATTACGTTGCATAAAATCATACCGCGTGGCGGCTTTTAAATCTTCTTCAAAGGGGGAAAACACTCCTTGTCCCGAAAAGAATAAATAAATCGATTGAATGCTCGAAAAAATAAAGATAAGTGTTCCATATAACCAAAACAACATAAAGACTGCGGCAATAATGGGAGAGCCGAGGACATAGGCAACCCCAATAAAGGTTCGTTTGATAAAACCTGCTAATTCTTTCATGCTATTAGTTTAGCCGATTTTTGGATGAGATGGTGAACGACTTATCAAGGGTAAAACGGTAGCAACCAATGGAATGGCTAACAGACTCCAAGGTAACGCCCATGAGACAAGATAGGTTGCGATCAGTGCGTGAAGAATGGGATAAAGAAGCAAGGCACCGATCAAAATCCATAACGTCTTTTGCCTTTGACTAAATGCGTAAGTTAGAATTTGATGGGTTGAAAGTAAAAGTAAAGGACCTATTAACCATAAGAAAGGTGTCTGGGGTAACCAAAGCGTTCCGGCATAAACAACGATGAGGATAAGAAGTTCCCAAGAAGTTTTGAAGGTTTTAGCTCCCGTAATCTTAATTGTAAATGCATGTGGCATCGCGTGGATAAACGTCCATAAAAGCATCATTTGAAATAAACCTAGCGCATAAAGTAAGACATAAAGAAGCGACGGGTATAAAGAAAAATCAAGATCGAAGAGTCCAAGGAAAAGCGTTTGATAATTCAGACCATAAAGCCATAGGGATGCTTCATTGATGAGAACCACCATCAAAAATTGGACCACGGTGATACGAGAAAACGTGATGATGGATTCAGAAGATTGTACTACGCGCAAAAATCCACCCAATAAAATGGCCGGAAAAATCAATAATACATACCAATCGATCGGCATTCCGAAGACACCGACTTGGATGGAAAAAGTAGCAACACCATAGATAAGCCATCCTCGATACCGTGTGAATTCAACCACTTTATAGGCAAAATAAGGAAGGATGAGGGTGCTAAGAAACGAAAACTGAGGCAACGTTTGAATCCAACTCGAAAAAATAACATGCAATCCAATCCAAAGACTCAGCCACGTCAACTGCTTCGTTTTCATACTTTTTATTATACCTTGATTGTCGTGTTGCTTAGTTTGGTTTCTTGCCAATCAATGTCGTATCACGTCTATTCGCTTTCAAGGTCTCCCCAAACGATTCGTTTGGAGTGGTATCGTCATGAGGTTTGTCGTTACGCTGATGAAGTTCAACCCTATTGGGACACTTATCGAAAGGGGGATAAGTTTTATCAATGGGAGGATTATCCTTCCCCGTTTTTTCCTTCCCCAACATTGGTCATTGATTTTGGGGAAAATGTTGAGATTTATTCGGGAGTGAATAAAATAAAAAATGCGTTTCAAACGCATTTTATTTTTCAACATTTGGTTAGTAATTCACCCTTAAAATTGCTAAAATAGAAGGGTGGAAATTTCATTAAACCAACTCAATCAACGGCAAAGAGAAGCGGTCACAACCCCTTATCAACATGTGCGAATTATTGCAGGGGCAGGCAGTGGTAAAACCCGGGTTTTAACCTTTCGTATTGCCTATCTCATGGAAACCTTGTCTGTTGCGCCTTATCGAATCTTAGCGATTACCTTTACCAATAAAGTGGCCAAGGAAATGCTCGATCGTGCTGAGCAACTCGTTCCGGAAGTCAAAGGGCGCTTAAAGATTATGACGTATCATAGTTTTGCTGCCCGATTTTTACGTTTTGAAATCGGCGTTTTGAATTATCCCACGTCTTTTACCATCATTGATGAAGATGACCAAGAAAAACTTGTCAAAAATATTGGTTTAGAAATGGATATACGTAAAGGCGATCCCCTCAATAAACAAGCCCTCTCCTATATTCGAAATATGAAGACAAAAGGACTCTATCCAGAAGATATTTCCATTGTTCATGAACGGTTTCCCCAAGAAAAAATGTGTTTAACGTACTATCAAAAGTATCAAGAAAAGCTAAAACGTAATGGAAATTTAGACTTTGATGACTTATTAATGAAAACATTAGAAATCTTACGTAATTATCCGGTCATTCGTGAAAAATGGCAAGCAAAGTTTGACCATATTCTTATCGACGAATTTCAAGATACTAATGATGTTCAATATGAGCTTGTCCAATACTTATTACGACCCTCTTCGTGCCTTTATGTCGTGGGTGATCCGGATCAAACCATTTACACGTGGCGTGGAGCCAATCAAGACATTATTTTGAGTCTCGATAAAACGTATCAAATCGAAACGGTTATTTTGGATCAAAATTATCGTTCCACGAAAACGATTTTGGACGTGGCCAACAAACTCATTGATTGTAATAAACATCGCGTTAAAAAAGACTTGTATTCCACCTTGGGCGATGGGGACCCCATTCGTATCAAAAAACTATTAACGCAGGATGAAGAAGCTTTGGATGTCATTCAAGATATCTTAAGTCGTCATCATCAAGGCACTTCATATGCCAAGATTGCCATTTTATACCGGGCTAACTACTTAACGTTACCTTTTGAAAAAATGCTGAACCGTTTTTCTATGCCCTATCGTATTTTTGGTGGGATGCGTTTTTATCAACGACAAGAAATTAAAGATGTGTTAGCGTATTTTCGATTACTTGTGAACCCACGGGATGATGTTGCGTTTGAACGTATTGTGAATGTCCCACGTCGGGGCATTGGGGATAAAGCATGGGATGCGATTAAAGCGTATGCTGCCTCCCAAAACGAAGCGATTTTACCTGCGTTGCTTCAACAAGGACGTACGTTAGGCTTAAAGGGAAAAGTCGAAGAAGAAATCAATCACCTTATTGAGACGATTGAACGAACCCAAGTGAAACTCCACGAAAATCTTGAAATCTTTTCGGAAATTTTACGGCAATATTTAGATGATGTTGGTTATTGGGCATATTTAAAAGACTTAGATGAAGAAGATCGCTTTGATAACGTCCAAACATTATTCCAAGATTTAGAACATTACTTACAAGACAATCCTGAATCCGATTTTAATGCCTACATTGAAAATGTCGCCTTAACATCCGCACAAGATGAAATTGTGGATGCCGACTATGTCTCCTTAATGACTGTTCATACAGCCAAAGGGCTTGAGTTTGATCATGTGTATGTGATTGGATTAAATGAAGGTGTTTTTCCGTCATTAAGAACCATGGATGATGATGCGTACATGGGCGTAGAAGAAGAACGCCGGCTTTGTTATGTTGCGTTTACCCGTGCGAAGAAAACGTTATCCTTAACATGCTCCGGTGACTATTCCTTTCAAATGGATGCCCGACTGATTCCTTCGCGTTTCTTTAAAGAAGCTGGATTAGAGTTTCCACGAACCTCACCGATCTTGGAAAGTTCTTCCCAACGTTTGGGTCCACGGTCCACTGTGGCAAGTTCGTATTCACCCAAACAACCGAGTGCTACCTTATGGGCGATTGGCGATCGCATCCATCATGAAGTGTTTGGGTATGGGGAAGTCAGAAAAGTCATTGATGCTATGATTATTGAAGTTTATTTTGAAACGATGGGACTCAAGAAATTAATGGGCAACCATCCGAAGTTAAAAAAGGTGACCGTATGAAAGAAACCTATGAACGCGTTCTAGAATTACGCACGTTACTTGAACGCTATAACCATGAATATTATGTCCTCAATGCGTCCTCAGTGTCGGATGCTGAATACGATAGTCTCATGCAAGAACTCATTGCTTTAGAAAACACCCATCCGGAATGGCTCGATCCCCTTTCTCCTTCCCAACGCGTGGGTGGAACAGTCGTCGATAGTTTTGAAAAAGTCACGCATCAACGCATGATGCTTTCGCTAGCCAACGCCTATAACTATGATGATTTAATTGCGTTTGATGAACGCGTCAAAGACTGGCTTAAATTACCACAAAGTGATCGTGTCACGTACGTGGTGGAATTAAAAATTGATGGTTTAGCGATGTCCCTTGTCTATGACCAAGGTCGCCTTCATTATGGGGCAACACGGGGCGATGGCACGATCGGTGAAAATGTCACCCATAACATTAAAACGATTAAATCAATTCCTTTAAATGTGACCTATCAAGGGCCTTTTGAAGTGCGCGGAGAAGTGTTTATGAGTCGGAGTGTGTTTGCTTCGCTTAACACACAACGGGAGAAAGCGGGAGAACCGTTACTTGCCAACCCTCGCAATGCAGCGAGCGGAAGTATTCGTCAACTTGATTCGGCGATGACGGCCCAACGTCAACTCGATATGTTTGTCTATAGCCTTCTTCCGGAAGGGGTTATGAATGTGACCACCCATGAAGAAAGTTTAAAAACGTTAAAAACATTAGGTTTTAAGGTGAATCCCGAATACACCGTTTGTCATGGTATTGAAGCAGTTTGGGAACGGATTCAATCCCTTGCAAACCAACGTCCCTCATTGGCCTATGATATTGATGGGATCGTCATTAAAGTCAACACGCTTGCCGACCATGACCGCTTGGGTTATACAGCGAAAACCCCACGATGGGCGATTGCTTATAAATTCCCACCCGATCTTGTACCGACAAAATTAGAATCTGTTTTCTTTACCGTGGGTCGGACTGGAAAAGTAACTCCGAATGCCGCGTTGACCCCGGTTTATGTCGCGGGGTCCATGATTGCCAGGGCGACGCTTCATAATGAAGATTTCTTACTCCAAAAAGATCTCCATGAAGGGGATGAAGTCTTTATTCGTAAAGCGGGTGATGTCATTCCTGAAGTCGTTTCCGTTCATCGCGAAAAACGTCGACCGGATGCAAAAAAGATTACGATGATTACTGCATGTCCCGTGTGCCAAGGTCCGCTAACAAAAATTGATGCGATGCATTATTGCTTGAATGCGCAATGTCCTGCGCGACAAGAAGAAGCACTCATCCATTTTGTGAGCAAGGATGCGATGGATATCGAAGGTTTGGGTGAGAAAATTGTTCAAGATTGGGTGCAACGGGGATGGTTGACTTCGGTCGCCGATTTCTATACGATGCATCATCACAAAGAAACGTTATTAACCTTAGAAGGTTACGCTGAAAAATCGGTGGAAGGGCTCTTAGAGGCAATTGAGAAAAGTAAGCAACAAAGCATGGAAAGATTGCTATTTGGTTTAGGCATCGCCGATGTGGGTGAAAAAACTGCCAAACAACTGGCCCGCCACTTTGAATCGATGGACGCCCTTGCTGCTGCAAACCAAGAAACGCTCGAATCCTTAGAAGATATTGGCCCCAAAACGGCGCGCTCCCTCGTTGAATTTTTTACTGATGAACATACTCACGTTCTCCTTGAAACCCTGAAATCCTATGGTGTAAATATGCGATATCTTGGAAAGAAAGCAACCGATTCAACCTCGTATTTCTTTGGAAAAACCGTGGTGATTACAGGAACCATAACAGCCTACAGCCGCCAAGGACTTAGCCAACTTTTGGAAGAAAAAGGCGCTAAAGTGGTAGGGAGTGTGTCAAAGAAGACGGATCTTGTGATTTGTGGAACCGATGCCGGAAGTAAAAAGAAAGTCGCAGAATCCTTAGGCGTCCTTTTATGGGATGAAGCGGCATTACTTTCCCAATTAGCCCAAGAAAAGGTATAATCGTAAACGGATGAAAAAAGTAACTAAAGACGTCCTATTCGACGCAAGTACTCGTTTATTATTTACGATGACCGATGAACAATATACGGTTCTTTTGGATGAATTTTCCATTTTAATTCAACAAATGGAACTCATTGGTCAAATTCCTGGAGTCGATGATGTGACACCGATGACCTTTCCTTTTACCGCGCTGAGTCATGGCTTACAACCGGATGAACCCGTGACACCATTAACCCAAGAAGAAGTAACACGCAATGCGGCTTATGTGGTGGACGGTCAAATCAAACTACCGAAGGTGGTTGGCTAATGAAACATATTTTAGATGGAACCCTGGTTTCCATTCATGAGGCGCTTGTCCGTCGTGAAATTACTCCGCTTGCATTAACGCAAGAAGCGCTACGTCGTGCGAAAGCCAACGACGATAACGCGTTTGAATTACTTCTTGAAGAAGAAGCACTCGCGTTTGCGCAAACGTTGACCACCCCTGAACCGGACAATCTGTTATGGGGGATTCCTTACGCTTTAAAAGATAACTTTTCGACTAAAGGCATTGAAACAACCGCGGGCAGTGACATTTTAAAGGGCTATGTTCCTCTTTATGATGCTGCTGTTGTGGAACGTTTACAACACGCCAAAGCCATTTTAATCGGTAAAACCACCTTGGATGAATTAGCCATGGGAGGGACCGGAATGACCGGCCATAAAGGCGTTCAAACCAATCCCTACGATCCAACCCATACCCGACAAATTGGAGGCAGTAGTTCGGGATCTGCGGTTGCCGTCAGCGCGGGCATTGTTCCTTTTGCCTTAGGGTCAGACACGGGCGATTCGGTGCGTAAACCGGCAAGTTATGTAGGGTTAGTCGGTTTTAAACCCACCTGGGGAAGAATTTCCCGTTATGGGTTATTTCCGTTTGCCCCTTCGTTAGATCACGTCGCGTATTTTACGCGTTCCGTGGAAGATGCGGAGATCCTTCTTTCTGTCCTCGCGGGTCAAGATCAACGTGATGCTACGACACTGACATCCCCCTTCCGTCCATTAAATAATGTTCCTTCTACCGCGAAATTAGCGGTGTTAAAACCCGTCTTAGATTCCATTAAAAACCCCACCATATTAAAGGCGTTTGAGACTTCGATTGAAGGGCTTAAGCATGCTGGTTTTACGGTGGATATCGTCGATTTTCCGTTACCGTTACTTCAAGCAATTTATCCTACTTATATGACGATTTCCTGTGCCGAGGCAACGAGTAATAATGCGAATTTAGATGGCATTAAATTTGGGCCTGGTTATGAAGGAAAAACGTATCAAGATGTCATGATGCAAGCGCGAACCAACGGATTTAGTGAACTCATTAAACGTCGGTTTGTGATTGGTAGTTTTGTGCTGATGCGGGAAAATCAAGACGTGTTATTCTTGCGTGCTCAAAAAGTCCGTCATCAAATCGTGAACGCACTCCAAACGATTTATCAAACGTATGATGGTATTTATTTACCGGCAGCACCCACGGTGGCTCCGTTATTTAAAAACTCTTCCGATCGGTTATCGCATGAATATTTAATCGCGGATTCCCACCTTGCGTTAGGAAACTTTGCGGGCTTACCTTCGATGACGATTCCCTTAGGTTTTGAAGGACCGTTACCATTTGGCGTCAATCTCATGACCCGTGCTTTTGAAGATGACCGTTGTCTTGCGATGGGTAAAACCATTGAATCTGTGATTGGATTACGAAATCTCATCGCGCCACTGGGAGCGTCAACATGAACTTTGAAGCCGTCATTGGTTTAGAAATTCATGTGGAAATGCAAACACGCTCAAAAATGTTTTCGCGTGCCCCCGTCACCTATAAAGCAACACCGAATAGTGCGGTCGTTCCTCTTGATTTAGCCCACCCCGGTACGATGCCTGTTGTCAATGAACAAGCGGTTATTAACGCGATACATGTGTGTTCTGCCTTGCATTTAACGATTGATAAAACCTTACATTTTGATCGTAAAAATTATTTTTATGCGGACTTACCCAAAGGCTTCCAAATTACGCAACATCGGCGTCCGATCGGCTCAGAAGGTTATCTTGATATTCCCTTGGTATCAGGTAC
>JALRKT010000039.1 GCA_023268805.1 Bacilli bacterium | reverse complement strand
ATTCCCCTACCAAGACAAATAAGGTGGTAGCAATAAAAGGCATGAATGCAACGAGTGAGCGTTCTTGTCTTCCTCGTAAAATGGCATAGACAGGAATTAAGAAAAAGAGAACCCAAGCAGGATGCCAAGCATCAAAGTAAATGCCGAGCAAAACATACATACTGACAAGCGCCACCAGGGCGGCGATATGGGTTAATACATCCTGCCATCGATGATGATGAATATCGATGGATATTCTTACCGCACCCGTTGCTAATCCTAAAATGAAGGTGGGGAGGAAAACAAGCGGAGCAAAACCGATCCAGAGGGAGGCATCTTGAACCACAATCCACTCATACTCGAGGGCAAACACACCGGCAACAAATAAAAAAATGGCCAGCAAGGTATACATTTTATTGATCTTAAGTAGGAGCGACTTTTGATTGGGACTCGTCACAAACAAAAGTAAAAAAAGTGCCCATAATGGGGACCATGCATTGAGATAAGTGCCCCCCAAGATAAAAACAATGAGAATCACAAAAACCAATAAAGGGCGATAGTCAAAATTTCGTTTTCTAACAATGGCACTTATGGGGATGAGTAAAAAGACGAGCCAACCAGGGTGCCAAGCATTGACCAATACGCCTAATAAGAAAAATAAAGCGGTAGAAATAAACGGCATCAAAGCGACAATATTTGGTTTGGATGAAGCGGGTTGTTCTTTGGCAATGGTTCGTGCTATTTTCTTGGCCGATCCCATTCTATTGACAAAATTCTCGACAGTATCCCCGTTCTCCAAAGCATCTTCTAACATCGAACGATATTCTTCTTCGATTTCACGAATCGAAGAGGATGGGACATCATAATCTTCTAACTCTTCAACAAGTAACGCGAGGAATTGTTCTTTAGTCATGATGAATAATCTCCTTAATGGTGTGATGATATTTCTCAAACGTGGTTTGCATTGCTTTCGCAAGGGTTTTTCCGCGTTCAGTGAGTTGATAGATTTTACGAGGACGAGCCGTTTGATGATCCCAATAACTTGTGAGAATTTCTTGGGCTTCTAAACGGCGTAGGAGTGGATATAACGTATCGGTGTCCATGCTGACATGATGGGCTTCAATACGTAATAATAAGTCATAACCATGAGTGGGTTTTCCCAATAACGAAAGCACAACCAACACTAATGATCCGCGACGAAGCTCACGTTCGAAATTATCTAAGTACTCTATATTATCGCGGTCCATATTTCATACTATATTGTGTGTCGCCCACTATGTCAAGAGGTGATATACTTTCAATATGTTAACAATCACTCTTTATGCGCTCGGTACCATCAAAGAACCTTATCTTCAGCTTGGTATTCAAGAATTTTTAAAACGTTTGAAAACCTTTGCCAATATCAACATCATTGAAATCAAAGAATCTTCTAGCGATCAACCCACCATCGCGTTAAAAGAAGAAGCAGAACGGTTAGAAAAAGCGTTACCCAAAGATGGGTATCGTGTGGTCTTTGCGATGGAAGGGATGATGTTTGATAGTTTACAACTCGCGCAAAACATCGATAAAATCCAACAGAATCATAGTCATTTAATCCTGATCATTGGGGGATCGCATGGGGTGGCGGAATCCGTTAAAAAACACGCCCATGCCTTATGGAGTTTTTCTTCGTTAACGTTTCCCCATCAACTCTTTCGTTTACTCGTCTTAGAACAACTATATCGAGGGATGAGTATTCTCGCCCATCACCCGTATCATAAATAAATTAATCGATAAGTTCATATGTCTTCATCGCGAACGCCCAACCATCTTCATCCACCGTTTTCGTGACAAAATCGGCGACGTATTTGACTTCTTGTTTGGCATTACCCATGGCAATCGAGACCCCGGCAAATTCCAGCATTTCCATATCATTAGGAGCATCGCCAATTGCCATCACATTTTCCGGTTTCCACCCAAAATGTTCTAAGACCGCAAGGATGCCTTTGGATTTATCCGAATCTCGCGGCATAATATCGACCGCGTACGTATCCCAACGGGCCGATTTACACAGTTGAAGATGGGGTAAAAATAAACTTTCATCAAGCTCATCACAGAAGGCAATGGCTTGATAAATTTTTCGGTCATAGTGATCCGGGAAGGTACGAGGTTGGGGGAAACGCGTGCCATATTTTTCATGCGCTTGTATGACGCGTTCATCCACATAGTTAATATGACCACCATTTTCTTCCACCAAGGTGAGACCGAACTTTAAACGTTTCGAGAATTTAATGAGGGCATCGACTTCCGATTCCGGTAAAGGATAACGGTGAATGATTTTACCGTTAATAATCGCATTC
>JALRKT010000038.1 GCA_023268805.1 Bacilli bacterium | reverse complement strand
CGGGCAATCGCCCGAAGTGATTCCTTTAATCAAGCGGTGGTCCTGGATGATCAAGGATCAATGTTTTCCGTCAAGGAAAGTCAAACCAATACCTCGACGCTTATCGCCTATTCACCATGGCAAGTGTGGTCCTTTGGTCCAACTTTGCTTGAGAATGGTGTCTTTCAAGTCGATACCCAATCTAAGGTGCCTTATGAATTGGGTAGCAATCCAAGAAGCTCCCTCGGTCAAGTCGATGATGATACATACTTATTTATTGTCTCGGATGGAAGAACAAGTGAAAGTGCAGGGTTATCCCTGTATGAATTGGCCGCTGTTTATGAAGAATATGGGGCACAATTTGCGTATAACTTAGACGGAGGAGGTTCTGCAACGATGTGGTTTAACGGTCGAATCATCAATAAACCCGTCAATAGTGGTTCCACCATTTCTGAACGTTCGGTCAGTGATTGTATATATGTGGGGTATGATGAATAAACGACTTCTTTTTGGATACCTCGGGGCAACACTTTTTTTATTGATCGCGAGTCGCGTGTATCTTCAGTTTGTTCCCGGTGTCAGTAATTTCTTCATGGAGACCGCTTTTTTGTATCCGTTATTTGCAAGTATTTTTGAAGTTTTTATGCAAAAAAAACTTCAACCCTTTTCCTTCACCAAAACAAGCTTTCGCTTAGGCATCACCACTTTATCCGTCGTCTCTTTCATACAGGGTGTGCTTGAAATCGCTTTAGCCAGTCATCCTCTGGTGGAAATCATGTGGCTCGTGGGCATCACGGTTACGTTAATCAGCTTTGTGTTCTTAATCGCGCGACTTATCGATAAGGCTTAGGGTTATTTTTTCTTTGATTTTAATTCTTTAACAATGCGGTCAGAAGCGAGTTTGCCCGTTAAGGCGCACGTGGGTAATCCCGCAGGGGCAAAGGCCCATTGACCGGCTTGATAAATATCGTTGTACGGGGTAATGACGGATTTATTGACCCGGGTAAAGAAGTATTCTGAAAGCATGGGGCGATTGGCAAACGACCACCCACTTAACGATCCTTGATACACGGCGGCGAATTTTTCCATGGTTAACGGACTTGCCGGTAACATCTCATACGTATTTTTCTTTAAGCCTTTGAGCCACGTTTCATCCAAAATATCCACAAAGGATTGCTTGGTTAATTCAATGAGGTCGGTATACCACCCTTGATCGGCGATATATTTGGTGAGGGAATAATCAAGGAGGATGGAAACAATGAATCCCGATTCATCCTTAGGGGCAAGCGTTTCATCCCGTAGCACAGGAACAGAGATTTCAAACGTATTACGACGATACCATTCCTTCACCCAATCCATGACTTTTTTCTTGGATTTTACGAAGGTGGATCCGTCTTTAATCAGCGACAAAGGGTGACCGGACAAACCATCTAAATAGGGGGTATAAAACGTATGCATGCCCGCTTGTTGGGCAAGTTTTCTTCCGGGATCTTTGACTTTCATGAATAAAGTCATGACGGAATCCGCACCTTTGCCTTTGGAGGTTAAGGCTAAGGCCGTTTTTTGTTTGGTTAATGTTTTTTCATTTGTTGTGGTCGTGAGTTGGTGAAGACGGGTGGTACTTCCTGCCCACACGAGTTTTTTATAGTGATACGTATCGCCATGTTTCGTGAGAACGGTCTTTTGGTCACTATCGATGTGAATGACTTCTTGATCAAGTTTTAAGGTCCCGTGATGGTCTTTAAAGTAACGAACCATTTCTTCAACGACTTTTCCTGTTCCGCCTTTAGGGTAGTTATAGTCGGTGTATAACGAAAAATACGACATCGCAAAAATCGCAGGGGTTTCTTCAAAGAAATGTTGGGAAATAAAATCAACAAGTTGTTGGTTTTGTGTGAATTTTTGTAAGTGTTGAATCACCGGGGTAAAAAAACGTTGGGTACGGGGAATCGTAAAAATAAATTTAAAAAACCAGGGTAATAATACCTTCGATAAATACTTCATGTCGGTAAAGGCATTTTCCACGAATAGAGGATTATCAATGCCATAAAGCACACGCATTTGCTTGGATATGGAAATCACATCTAAACAGATGTTATGAATCGCCTCTTTATCGTTAGGGAAGAGCTTGCCCAGAAACGCTTCATAGTCATCGAGTTCAACATCACTGGTAATCGGGACCCAATGTTCTTGGGTACGAATATGGACCGGACTTTTCACAAAGTCGAGATTAAGACCCAGTTGTTTGAACATCGGGAACATAATCCCGGAGTTTTCCACGGCACGCGCCCCATGATCAAAGACGTACTCTCCAGAAGTAAAACTTCCAAAGAGACCTCCGGGTTGTTTTTGTTTTTCTAACACGACGACACGGTGACCCTCTTTGGCGGTGTAACAGGCAGTTGTTAAGCCGCCCATACCCGAGCCAACGACGACCACATCATAGGTATAGTTCATACGTATTAGTGTAGCAAAATTAATCTCAACCTACTCCTAGCAAATTTCATTATAATAGTGCTATGAGAAAAAAATTACCCCCTCTCCCCGAGGTCGGTCCCTTACCCGAACCCCTCACCGTTGATTCCTTAAAAGTATATTGGTCTAAAACTTATAATGATCAAGGCAAACCCGACTGGTCCCATATCTTTCCGTTTTATCATCCCGACATGACCTTTCATGACTCGATTCAAATCATTCATGGTCGTGAACCGTTTTTACGCATGTGTCAACGTCTCACCAAACGAAGTCAAAAACTCGTGATGGATCTGCACACGATTTCTCAAGCAGACAATAAATTGCTTTTCACCTGGACAATGACGATTGTTTACAAGAAAGCACCAAGCACCCCGATGTATGGGGCAACACAACTCACCCTTCATGAGGATGGTCGCATTATCCATCAACGTGATTTTTATGATTTATGGGGTGATATTTATAATAATGTGCCCGGCTGGCGGCGTTTTTACCGCTGGTTCATGAAGAAAGTCTTTGGATAACCCATGAAAAAACCGTCTCCGTTAGCGTTTCTTAAAAGTGCAAAGCAACCTGTTTTAACCTCCCAAGAAGTCATGACCAATCAATGGGTGTTGATTACAGGATC
>JALRKT010000037.1 GCA_023268805.1 Bacilli bacterium | reverse complement strand
TTTTAGCTTCGCAGGGATGCTTGATTTTAAGAGCTCCTCCTGCTGGACTTGAACCAGCGACCCTCTGATTAACAGTCGTAAACATAAGCCAAATCAGGCAAACCAGCAATAAGGAAATTCTCCTTAAAGTAGCTGTATTATAGCGAATTATAGAATTTTTATCGTCATTACTTAGTGCTACTTCCGGTCATTTGCGCTAATTTTGTATGCAAATTGTATGCAAATTTTGATTCATGAGCACGCTAGCAGTTAAGGTGGTGTTGGACACCCGTCGGGCCTTGGTTAAAAGCCACGAGTCGCTGGACCCCGTCTTTCCGGTAAAGTTGCGCGTGACCTTTGCCCGGAAGCAGCGGTACTACCCCTTGGAGGTGAGCGGGGTATCTAAGGCGGATTGGGAGAAAATCCAATCGGGACAACGGATGTCCAAAACCCAGCGCGAGGTGTTTCACACGGTGCGTGAGGCCGAGGGTCGAGCCATAGAAATCACCGAAGCGATTCATCCCTTCAGCTTCCATGCCTTTGATGCGCGCTGGAAGAATTGGGCGATTCCCGCGAGCTCGAGTAAATCCTTTCAAGGGGTATTCAATGAGTACATCGAGGATTTGCGTCGAGGGGGACGAGCGTCCACCACCTCAAGCTATCAATGCGCGCTCAATAGCCTCTTGTCCTTTTCAAAGCACTTGGCGTGGAACGACCTTACTCCGGAATTCCTGGAAGGTTACGAAACCCACATGCGAGATCAGGGCAAGTCGCAAAACACCATCGGCATTTACTTACGATCCCTGCGGGCGGTCATCAACTTCGGAATCGCCAACGGACTCTTCGCCAAAGAGTACTATCCTTTTGGCAGAAAGTCCCATGGCAAGTACCAGATTCCCGCGGCACAGAACAAAAAGCGGGCGCTCATAAAAACAGAAGTAGAGGCGATTAAAGCCCTCACGGTAAAACCTGGATCGCGCAAAGAGCTTGCTCGTGACTTTTGGCTTTTCTCGTACTACGCCAACGGGTGCAACATCAAAGACATCGTCCACTTGAAGTGGCGCGGCATCGACTGGAAGGAGGGTGTCATTCAGTTTGTGCGCAAGAAAACGGAGCGCGCCAACAAAGCCAACCAGGTGCAAATC
This sequence comes from Bacilli bacterium, assembly GCA_023268805.1. Taxonomy (GTDB): domain Bacteria; phylum Bacillota_I; class Bacilli_A; order RFN20; family CAG-826; genus UBA970. The sequence goes on along the minus strand of JALRKT010000037.1, from coordinate 1,958 downwards.
ACCGCCGTCATCAACCCGCATTTAACTGAGGTTATTCACCGACGCGGAATCGAAAACCCCGCACCGAATAAATACGTGTTTGACATCATTCGGGATGATCAAACCGCCGAGCAGCAGCACAAGCACACTCAGGAATTTGTTCGAAGAATCAACATCGGACTCAAACAAATTGCCGATGAACTTGAGTTGTCCAAAAACCTCACCACCTACACGGCCCGCCACTCCCACGCCTATGCCCTATTGATGGGCGGAGCTTCGCTCGAGGTCATTATGGATCAATTCAAGCACAGCTCGATGAAGACGACCATGAGCTACATCGATTCCATCGACAACGAAAAACGGAAGGACATTGCGAAGTTGCTGTAGGTCGTGAAAGAATGGTAAAACAATTTCTGGACTACCACATCCTATTGCACAGAAACACGAATCCAAAAAACTTGCCAAAGCATCGATGATCGAAAGGCCAACCTCGAGTAGGATTGCAACAAACTCTGTGAGGCTAGATATGCACGAAAGAACTCAAATGTTATAATTATGCATTGACAAGACTTTTTTTCAATAAATCAAATTCTACCGAGCTAATATCACGCCTATTAATACGGCCAATAATTTCATCGTTTAATTTTGACACTAATACGTAGTTGTCTATCGAAATTTTTAGTATTATATTTTTATTCGCAATAGACATTTGTAATTCATCTTTTTTTATGTAAGTAAAATGTACAATATCTGATTCTATTTTAATAGATTCTATTCTTTTTTCATTGTTTCTTCTATTCATGATATATCGAATCAAAAAGCCGATACTAGCAAACATCGTAGAAAAGGAGTGTTTGTCGTCACCTTTGTAAAGGAAAAAAATCAATATAAGAATTACTACAATAAACCATTGTAAAATGTCTGTTAATGACATTCGACGCCTTATTCCTTTTTTTATATTAATTATCATCTAATTTTACAATGGGTAAATTGAATATTGTTGCGTCTTGCGGAGGAAATGGAATGGATCCTATTGGAAGAGAAGGTGCTTTCGCTGTATTAGTCGGTTCTGAATTCTCTAAATTTAATAATGTACTGTTGGCAATGTCTACAGCTGTAATCGCCTTTTCTGGCAGGCTTTTTGGGTACCCCTTTGATGCAATATCCACAATTTGCCCCAAAGATCCATCCCCTCCTGTTGCTATATCAACCCCTTCGAATATTCCACTAGGAATTTCCTCTGAACTTCCTTCAAATCCTGCGGTTACCTGCGCAAGTCCGAATCCAAATGATCCGATTCCAAATGTAAAGCCTGATAACGCGCCAAATTCAATAGAAGCACCATCAGAAGCTATTATCGTTGCCCCACTAAAAACAATCACTACACCACCAGAAAAGCAATTCCATGTTCCCATTCTAACCAATTCCCAATTAATGGGATCTTCAGGCTCCACTTGGAAGTCGGGTAATATAGGTTTAGCCCCATCTGCATCAATGAATTTTATCGGATTATTAGCGCTGAATTCATACTTCATCAGCGTTTGCATGTATTTAGGATCCACACTCAACCACACTCCGATTTTATTTTGGTAGTACCTGGCGCCGTAATAGGCTAGTCCGGTTTCAGGGTCGAGTTCTTTGCCGTTAAAGCGGTAGGGGGAGCTGAAATTGAACGTATTGGCGTTCCATTGGTGCATTTCTTCTCCCCAGGGGGTGTAGACGAAGAATTCGTAGGCATAGCCGTCTTTTTCAGTTACTAGGTCCACATTGCCCAGGTAGTCCGGGTGGTACCAGAACAGAATTCGGTTGGTGATGTTCTCGGTGAGAGCTGTGCTGGTGGTGGATGATGGCTGGAGTTCCGGATAAACGGATTCAATACGCGGTAAGGTTAGTGCCGTGGTATCCAATTCGGGTTGGTCCAGCGCGCGCAACACCTTCGATAGGTCCACAAGCGCTAGGTTTTGTGCGTTTGCCCGTGG
>JALRKT010000036.1 GCA_023268805.1 Bacilli bacterium | reverse complement strand
AGAACAACTATATCGAGGGATGAGTATTCTTGCCCATCACCCGTATCATAAATAATTAATCAATGAGTTCGTAGGTCTTCATCGCGAACGCCCAACCATCTTCATCAACGGTTTTCGTGACAAAATCGGCGACGTCTTTGACTTCTTGTTTGGCGTTGCCCATGGCAATGGAGACCCCCGCAAATTCAAGCATTTCCATGTCATTGGGAGCGTCCCCAATCGCCATCACATTTTCGGGTTTCCACCCAAAATGTTCTAACACCGCGAGAATGCCTTTGGACTTATCCGAATCCCTAGGCATAATATCAACCGCATACGTATCCCAACGGGCGGATTTACAGAGTTGTAAATGCGGTAAAAATAAACTTTCATCGAGTTCATCACAAAAGGCAATCGCTTGATAAATTTTTCGGTCATAGTGATCCGGGAAGGTGCGAGGTTGGGGAAAGCGTGTTCCATATTTTTCATGGGCTTGAATGACCCGTTCATCCACGTAGTTAATGTGCCCGCCATTTTCTTCGACTAAGGTTAAACCAAATTTTAAACGTTTGGAGAATTTAATAAGGGCATCGACTTCCGATTCCGGTAATGCATAACGGTGAATGATTCTGCCATCGATAATCGCATTGGCTCCATTCATGGTGATGAGTCCGTCCGGTTTAATAAGGTCAAGGATCCCTAATTTGGTAATGAGATAACGATTACGAGAGGAGGCTAAAAACACTTTAATGCCTTTGGCTTGGAGTGCTTTCACCGCATTCACTGCAGAGACAGGCATAACTTTGGTTTGATGGGAAAAGAGTGTTCCATCAATATCGGTGACGACAATTTTAATCGGTTCTTTGGGTTTCATTACCTTTATCATAACAAACTCTTTGTGGTTTTATCGCATTGGAGGGGAATTGTTGTAAAATAAGGTCCATGAATGGCTTGCTCATTTATCACACGATTCAAACCGTCCACGAACAAAAGCGACTTCAGCATCTGATTGATGCGTTTGCCCGTTACAAAATGAAAGTCGTCACCGTGCAACTGGATCAAGTGATTCGCTTACTTGAAACCACCACAACCGGCTTTTTCTCTTTTGCTTATTTATTCGCCGAAGACCTCCAACTCGCCAAAGCGTTAGAAACGGGGTATAACCTTCGCGTCTATAACCAAGAAACCGCGATCAATATTGCTAATGACCGCGCCTTGCTTTCCTTAACGTTACGGAATGAAGGCATTAGCCATCCGCAAACGATTGTTTTACCGTATGTGATGAATCAATCGATTATGCATCAATGGAATGATGTCAAAACGATGATTCAACCCTTAGCATTTCCCTTTTTGATTAAAGAACGGTATGTTTCACCGAACCAACCCGTTTATTTTATTCGTTCGGATGACGATTTAGTGGCCACCTTTCAACGGGTCGGATTAAAACCCTTACTCGCCCAAGAATACATGGGACCCACATCCCGTAAAATGATCAAAGTCCTCGTCGTCTTTCATCACGCCTTAGCGAGTTATGAAGTCATTTCAACGTCACAAGAAGATGTGTATAAAAACGCCCCTTTTTCAAGTCGCTCCCCTGTCTATAAAGTAGCAGTTCAAACCGCGGATGCTTTAGGGGCGTCGATTGCCCTTGTTCATATGCTTGTCATTAACAATCATATTCCCTATGTGTATGGGGTAAAAACCAATCCCGATCTCGAGGAAATTGAAATGGTCACAGGAACACGCGTGGTCGATGGGGTGGTTAAAGCGATTCAACGGGATTTATCGCGTGATCGCTAAGGGGGATATTCAATGAAAGTTGCTGTCTTTGGTTTAGGCTATGTCGGACTCACGCATGTGGCGTATTTAGCGCCCTTTCATGATGTTATTGCCATCGATATTGATGCAACAAAACGACAACAACTTCTCGCAGGCGAGGATTATTTACACGAACCCACGGTCGGAGAAATGCTTAAAAAGCACGCTAAAAAAATTACTTACAGCTCAACACCCCTCGAACGTTGGACCGATATTCGTGCAGCGATTATTGCCGTACCCACGCCGAATCAGGCGGATGGCAGTGCAGATTTATCGCGTGTCGAAGCCGTTATGGATGAACTCGCCATTGGCTTAGATAAAGATGCCTATATTTTGATTCGATCGACCGTACCTCCCGGGACGTACGCGCATCTTCTTCGTCGACTCACTTTACAAAATCGTACCGATCTCCATGTGGTCATGCTTCCGGAATTTCTTGTCACCGGTCAAGCGTATGCGGATGTAGTCGCCCCCAAACGCGTCGTGGTCGGAACCCTTGATGAAGGAAGCGAAGCCTTTCTCCGTTCGATGTTTGATTATGGCATCAAGATTCCCTTTGTGTTTATGCACCCCGATAGTGCGTGTTTAACCAAATACGCATCCAATACGTTTTTAGCGACTAAAATCGCCTGGATTAACCAGATTGCTCAACTCGCGGATATCGCCCACGCGAATATCGACGACGTTATTAAAGGGTTAAGTTATGACCCGCGGATTGGGGTAGACTACCTCAAACCTGGGATTGGTTTTGGGGGAGGCTGTTTACCCAAAGACGTCCACGCGTTAGCCACCTATGCCAAAACGCATGGCCAGCCGTTGCCGTTGCTTGAAGCAACGCGCAAGGTGAATGAGGATCAACCGTCGCAGTTACTGCAGAAACTTCTCGGGTATTTTAACCACTCCATCGAAGGGTTAACTATAACAATTCTTGGGGTTTCTTTTAAAGGAACTTCCCATGAGGTGACGGATTCACCGGCGTTAACCATCATGGATGCCTTAACCGAGAAACGTGCCAACCTTACGATTTATGATCCCCTTGCGATGCCCTCGTTTCAAAAAGAACGGGGAAGTACGTATGCCTTTACAGTCGCTAATGACATCAAAGAGGCGTTAACGAATGCCGATGTTTGTGTCATTCTCAGTGACTTACCGAGTGTCAAAGAACTCAAAGCCATTGATTTTATTCGCTTGATGAAAAAACCCCTTGTCTTCGATGGACGGAATGTTTTTCCGTTAGCGATGATGAAAGGGGTGGAATATTATTCGATCGGTCGCCCGGTCGTCAAACCGTAAGTTATTTCTTCACGACGGGGGTTGGATCGAGTGGTCGTAAGTATTTACTCGACAGCCACATGAGGCGTAAGCCGACAAATAACACAAACGCGGTCGGGGCAAATTCAGGGAATAAACCACCCGCGACAATGGTGAGTAAGGCGGGGGTTAATAAGGACCAGGCGCCAATTTTCATCGCTTCGCCAAACTTCATCGATTTATTGGGGTTGGTTTTACCGCGGGTCATAATAAAGATGACCACCGACATCATGAGCGACATGATGATATTGACCGCAAAGGTTAAACCCGTTTGCGCCCATAATAAGAAG
>JALRKT010000035.1 GCA_023268805.1 Bacilli bacterium | reverse complement strand
ATTCATATAAAAACAATAATATGAAACACTCTATGATGAAGAAAACTTTATTACAAAGTTCTATATTGTGTTTCATTGCTTTTTCCTCAAATGGACAAGGGCCACAAACTCCTCCTTGTGGGATTGCGGAAGTAAAGACTAACAAAGTGATTGCCGGAGTTAAATTACCAAAAGGTAAATATAAAATCAATGTTATTGGTATTGCATGTGACGAAGTGATGGGCGAAACAGGTCTCTTTAGCCAGTTCCTACAACTAAAGAAAAATGACCAGTTACCAAAACCATGGCGATACTTGAAGGCAGCTGTGGGAGCTCCTAAGTTTGTTAAAGGTCCAGGTGTTGGTTTTCGTGTAGAAAGAGTTTACGAAGAAAATACTAAGAACATAAAATAAACTATTGTCATGAAGATATTAATGAAATCCTTACTCATGTTAGCAGTAGTATTCTTAAGCTTGTCAAGCTGTACCAAAGATGAAATGAGTCAAACTCCAGGGCCTCAAACTCCTGCTTGTGGCTTTGTTCAAGTCTTGACTGACGAAGTGATAGCCGGTGTGCAATTTCCGAAAGGTAAATATCAGATCAATGTTTTTGGCATGACTTGCGAGGAAGTTATGGGTGATAAGGGTCTATTTAGCCAATTCCTTCAATTAGGTGACAATGATCCATTACCCGCACCTTGGATCCACTTGAAGGATGCTGTTGGTGCACCTAAGTTTGTAAAAAGTACGAGTACGAATGTAGGTTTCCGTGCACAAAGAGTTGGCGATTAACAATTATTGTCTCCTACCCTATATGATTCCAGTATTGACCGCAGGAGAAAAGGAGCACATCATTTATCTAAGTGTCCATGAATAACAGACAGTTAAAATTTAAGAGAAACCCGTTAATTTTCTAATCATCACATACTCAATCATCGCATTATAGCTGCATCTTTCGTCTGTAAGGGGAGCAAGCTTAACCGCTACACTATATAAGACATAACAACCAATCAAAGCCTTTCAAAATGACCCCTATAATACAAACATAAGGGCATGGGTTTTAGAAAAACGATTTTCTATTGTTACAGGGAGTTGAAATTGATTATGTAAACTATTCTCTATATATTATAGGAATTATTAACTATGTACCAATTAAAATGAAAAAGTTTTTAATCAGAAGAGAATTGAAAGGAGCGTCTTCTGTTCCAAAACATGAAATGAATAAGGTTGGAAAAGCTTCTGAGGAAGTGCTCGAGGAAATGCGAAATGAGGGAAAATTGATTCAGCAAGAAACAAGTTATGTAGCGTGCGATAATGTTTTTTGTGTTTATAATGCTGAAAACGAAAGTTTAATAAAAGAACATGCAGAAAGATCAGGAGGAGTTGCAACTGAAATCACCGAAATTTCAACAGTCATTAAACATAATACGTCAGTTGTAAGCTAATAACTTAAACATTCCCCTCTCAATTGGAGGGTTTTTCTTTCATACCAACGCTTACAACACTTTTGTCTCAATTTCTAAATGATAAAAGGCACTCCCCAAGGAATTAAGTGATAAAGTTTCTTGGTTTATTTTTTAATCGTTTTTGGGGACTTTTTTATTAAATTTATTTCTATATAGTATTTAAATTTAAAAAAAACCTATATTGTCATTAATTATAAATCTTTTAATTCTCAAAATTTAAATCCAAATCTTATCATTAATATGCTTGTGTTTTTTAAAAACTATATATTAATTAACTTTGATTGTGAGCACAAAGCGTATTTTACCAAGTATTTATAAGATCATTTTGACCATATACTCTGTGGTAATTCCTTTTTTTATAAGCTCAACAGCCCTATGCCAAGAAAAGAAAGATGAGTTAGGAGATTTTTTTATTTCTAATTACGACAGAGCATTTCTGAAAACCAATTATTTAAATTGGTCTATACTCCAAGATCCCGAAGGAGTAATTTATTACGGTAACTCCAATAATGGTGTATTGACTTATGATGGTCAAAAAGTACGACCTGTTCTCGATCATAATGGACTACCAACAAAAGGTCTGGGACGATCATTACTTATAGATACAAAAAAAATAATCTATGCGATTATTGGTAGGGGCTTTGGCTACATCGAAAAAAATAAATTTAATGATCCCGTCTATTATTCTTTATCCGACAACTTATCCGATGAGGATAAGGTAAAATCAACACTTTGGTCTGCAGGAGTTTTAAATGACACCATAATTTTCCAATCAGAAAAATCTGTTTACTTATATAAAGACAAAAAATTATTAAGTGTAGAACATTTTGATAATGTACTGCACACAGTAAACGTTAACGAAGGTGGAGCATTTTTAAGAATTTGGGGAGAAGGAATATATAAACTAAGAAATGGAAAATTTATTTTCATGCCTTCAACTAAAGAGATTTTTGCAGAAAATAGAGTTGATGAACAATATCAATTGGGTAATGGTGAGCAATTATTGGTTTCAAGAAATGTTGGGTTATGGATTTTAAAAAATGACGGAAGTTTACAAAAAACCCAAACAAAAGAAGTTGATAATTATTTAAAGAAATTTGAAGCTTATGCAGGTGGTGCTTCATTGGAAGATGGAACAATCCCAATTGCAACGACCAAGCAAGGTCTTATGTTTATTGATGATCAATTTGGTGTAAAAGCAATTTTGACCAAAGAAAATGGGTTAAATGACAATCATACAACTGGTTTTATTCAGGATCGGGAGGGTGATATTTGGGGGACAAACTTTGGTTTATTTCGTGCGAGTTTTGACCCGACTATTACCTATTTTTCTGAACGAAATAATCTATCCGGGGCAATTCAGGATATAGTTAGGCACAACGGAATTTTGTTTGTAAGATCGAGTGAAGATTTATATGATCTGGTTCCAAAAAATAGTGTTTATGAACAATCAAAATTTGAGGCAAACAATGTAAATGAATTAGCAGGTTGGAATTCAATCTTAACCTTTGACGATCAAATTATTACTACCAACAACTATACTATAAAAGCCACAAAAAATCGTAAAACTGAGATTGTAAGTCCTATTTACAGAACCAATAACACAATTCGTTCCAAATTAAATCCTAATATTATATTTTCTTCAAATCGAGTTTATGGTTTATTAGCGCATCAATACACTAAGGGTCAATGGAAACAACTTGATATTTCAAAACAAGATTCAATAAAACCCATTGACATTGCAGAGGTTTCACCAGGTAAAATATTAGCATTAACTATTGATGGAGCCTATATCTATGAATACAAAAGTGAAGGTATAGGTAATTATGTTAAATTGAATACTGATGTACAATTTACTAAAAATGGGCGTTTTTCAAGAGAAACTTATAACGAATCAGATCATGTACTTGTTGATTCTCTAAACAATTACTATAAAATCGATTTAAACAATTACAAAGTAATTTACACTGAAATTAAACATGATTCTACCATTGTTCCTAAAGAAGGCTTTGTGAGATACACATACAATTCTGATTCAAAAAACGGCTGGATAATTTCTGATAAAGGACTTTTTAAAACCCATTTTGACACCATTCAAGGATTTAAATATGAAAAATACCCTTTTTACAAGGTTGAAATAAGTGAATTGGGAGGTGGTTTTTTTGCAGAAGGTTCGGGAGTTAATGAGATTCTTTGGATTGGGTCGCAAGACAACAAATTATATCGCTATATACCAGAATTGGCTGTAAAAGAAAAACGCGAGAAATACAAAGCATTAATCAGAAAAATATATTCAAATGGTGAAAATGCACCCATTGAATTGGGAACAATTCCATTCAAAAAAAATAACATAAGTTTTGAAGTAGCCTATCCGGTTTTTGGCAACGAGACTAAAACAGAATTTAGTTACTTTTTAGAAGGTCAGGATGTTCGTTGGTCTGAATTTGTACCTGATTTCAAAAAAGAGTACACAAACCTAAAAGAAGGTGATTATAAATTAAGAGTAAAAGCAAAAGATCCAAGCGGAGAAGTTTCGGAAGAAGGGATTGTGGAATTCACAATTGATCCCCCTTGGTATAGAACTTTTTGGGCATATACCCTTTATCTTTTGTCATTAGTTATAGCGTTCATTCAATTTGGAAAATACCAAGGAAAAAAATCCTATTTAAAAGCCGAAGACGAAAGAAAAAATTCCGAATTAGCCGCTGCTAAAGAATTACAAAACAGATTGCTGCCTAAATCGCTTCCCAACATTTCTAACTTAGATATCGCTGGATTTTTAAAAACCTCTACAGAGGTTGGGGGTGATTATTATGATTTTTTTGAGACCGGTGATGGTTCTTTATATGCAATATGTGGTGACGCCACCGGACATGGAACCCCATCCGGTATGTTGGTTTCAATAACAAAAGCAGGTATTATTGGATTACCCCAATTGAGCCCCAAAGATATGCTTCATGAGTTAAATCGTGTTGTTAAAAAAGTAGATTTAGGTATCTTAAGAATGAGCTTGAATATCGCTTTGATTAAAAACAACGAGCTAACACTTAGCTCGGCAGCTATGCCACCTTACTACATATATAGAGCAAAAACAAATAAAGTTGAAGAAATTCAAATTTCTGGATTACCATTGGGAAGTTTAAAAGACGAATATTATGAT
>JALRKT010000034.1 GCA_023268805.1 Bacilli bacterium | reverse complement strand
TTTTCAAGAAGATCATCAGATTTTGATTTGCCCATATTGTCACTTGACGTTGTCGCCTCTAAGATATCATCTTGTATTTGAAAGAGGAGTCCTAAATCATGCCCTATTTCTTCCCATATTGCCGCATCTTGAGGGTTCCCCACAAGGGCACCGAGTTGAAATGCGGCCGATAAAAGCATCCCGGTTTTGTGGTGACTAATCGCTTTAATTTCCTGTTGATTTGGTGTTCTTTTTTCGAATAGTAAATCGAGGTGTTGTCCATAAATCATCCCCGACAAGCCCGCATGACTCGAAAGGATTTGAATGACCTTTACCTTTTGAGCATCGTTTATGCACGTTGTTTTGGCAATGATTTCAAAGGCAAAGGTTAATAGACCGTCCCCAACAAGAATGGCGTTTGCTTCACCAAACGCTAGATGGAGTGTGGGTCTACCATGGCGAAGGGAATCGTCATCCATTGCCGGTAAATCATCATGAACAAGCGAATAGATGTGCATCATCTCTAACGCTACAGCAATATCAAGAAATTGAAAGGGATCAAGACCGTAGGATTCTATGAGGCGCAAAACAACTAAAGGCCGAAAACGCTTTGCTTTTCCTTGTAGCGCATATTGGGTAGCTTCTTTGAGACGGGAGGACGGAAAGGTTTCCGTCCATTCCATGAGCTTTTGCTCAATGGCTTGCTTTAACGAATCCACAATCCACCTTCGATGTGATAATCGACTTCAGGAAGTTTATCGATCGTATTGACATTGAGGGTCACCATAATTGCTTTGATTTCTTCAATAAAGGTCTGCAATAATGCCACTGCATCTTCATGCGAGTTTTCTGTCACTAAGCGTAAAAAATAACGAGACATCCCCACCATTTTTGCTCCTAAAACAAGTGATTTAACAACCTCCATGGGGGTTTGTATCCCACCGCTCGCAATTAAGGTTAACGGAGTTATAGCCTTGCCTCGTAAAAGACTCTCGGGGGTTGAATATCCTACGTCATCAAGTCCTTGTAGAGGAACAGTGCGGCGTTGGTTTTCAATCCAAGCAAAATTGGTTCCCCCTTTTCCTCCGACATTGATATATTGAACTCCCCATTGATGTAATCGTTTCATGGTATGTTCATTCATGCCAAATCCTACTTCTTTGACGATGAAAGGGATTTTTAATGTTTTTGCGGCGATTTGGATGTTTTTAGACCAGGAAGTAAAGTGGCGATCCCCTTCCGGCATCGCTAATTCTTGAGCGACGTTTAAATGATATTCAAACGCATCAGGTTGTAATATTTGAATCACTTTTTCGACATTTTCAATCGGATGATGCGCGCCAAGGTTGGCGATTAGAAACCCTTCAGGGTTGACCGTTTTAACAATCGAGAATGTCTCAACCATTTCGGGATTTTCAAAAAGCGTGGAGGCAGACCCTAATGCCATAGGAAGGTTAAAGGCGTTGGCAAGCATTGCTAAACGTTCATTGATTTTTTTTGCGTTTTCACTACCCCCTGTCATCGCATTAATAAAGATGGGGTAAGGAAAGGTTTGACCAAAGATGGAAACGTCGGTTTTTATGTCGCTCACATTGAATAAAGGTAAGGCTTCATAAGAAAGACGTATTACAGAAAAAGGACTCTCTTTTTGCGGTTGTTCTAATGCATAACGAATATGATCATCTTTGCGGTTCATACGGATATTATAGCTTTTAACACTTGATATGGGGGTAGGATCGTTGCAAGAGCTTCTTTTTGCCGAGCTTTAGGGATACGAATAATCACACAATCACCCCCACCAGCCCCAGAAAATTTACCATCCCATGAGTTGGCTTTCGCCCAAGTGAGCAATTGTTCAATTTCGGGGGTAAACATAGCCACTTTAGCACGTTGTGCAAGGTCCCTTAAGTGCATTGAAAAATGGGTTAGGGAGCGAGTTGGGTCAGATAACCACGCATCGATGAGTGTGTTGGATGCCTGGACCCATGCCTCCGATAAATGCGGTTTTACCTGTGTAATAAGGGGGGGTGAATCGCTGGAAACTCCAGAAAAAATAACAACAAAATCCTTCGTAGGAATCGGAATCGGTTGAATAACCAATCCTTTCCAATGATTTTGGATAAGGGTCGGAATGTGATTGGTATTAAGCATCATATCGACTTTTTCGTTAAACCTTGAATAAAGTAACGGGACTTTAAAACTACTAATCGCTAAGTCCGCAAACGAACTGTCCACCATCACATCATGATTCGCTTTGACCGCTAATTTGAATAACGTCAAAGCATCAAATTCAAGTGAAAAAAGTGATAAAATCGCACCGATTGTGGCGACAATGACGGCCCCACTACTCCCCAAACCATACTTCATATCTTGGGATGAAATGTTTGATTGAATGATGAGGGAAAAAGGCTGCCATGGATGACCCTTGGATTCAAGATAAAGGCGACTTACCTCCACAGCCAAACGAATCCGTGGATTAATAATTTCAGAGGTCGATGAAAATGATTGGTTTTCTTTCGGTCGTTGCGCATTACGAATGCGAAACCGTTTGCGAAATGCGGCTTGAACGCGGATGCCTTTTTTAACCGGGACGAGAATCGCTTTTCCTTCTGGCTTTAAAACGGCATATTCACCGGCAATAAAGAGTTTTCCAGGTGCAAAATAACGCGCACTAGATTTCATCGGCTTTTCCTCCTATTCGTGAGACCATCACGGTACAGGAAAACGTTTGTTCGAGCAAACGTTGAACATGTTCTACGTCTTGGGCCTGGACAAGAATTTTCACATTCGGCCCTGCGTCCATGGTGGTATATAAAAAGGGAATAGTTTTTCGTAACGATTTGACAAACGCTAAAATCGCCAAAGATGTGGCTTGTTGATAAATGATGGATGGTTGACTATCCTTCATAACTGCATGAAGGGCTTCACTATTTCGTTCCATGATTTGACCCACCGCATGGGGATCTTTTTCTTGAATCGCTCGGAGCATTTCTTTTAAATCCACGTCGGATTGTTGGATCCAACTTGGATAACTGGGTGCGGTTTTTTGGGTAATTTTCATAGCATCTCGGCTTGAAATTGCTTTCTTCTCTTTAGAAACGACCACAATGAGCATACGCCAATCAGGAAAAGGATTTGGGAGCGATGAAACATGCCCCTCTTGATGCCAAAGGGCGAAACCATCCACTAAACTTCGAACGGCAGAACCCGACCCTACTCGTGTAATATCAACTAGTTGATCGAAAGAAAAACCGGTTTTGAAAAAGCGATCGAGGGCGACCGTCAAGGCGGCAACTCCTGATGCGGAGGAAGCGAGTCCGGCTGCTGTCGGAAAATTATTGAATGTTTGTATGGAAAATGGGGTGTTGGAAAAATGCGATAATACTGGATTCAATCGTTGAATTTCATCCGCGTTCATCGGTTGATTATTGAGGGTAAATATCGTTCTTTCGTTGGGCGAAATCGTCGTCTCCGTCCATAAATCAGACAGGGTTAATGATAACGAGGTCGTGGTTGGTAGGACGTTTTTTTCATCCGCCTTACCCCAATATTTTATGAGCGCAATGTTAATCGGGCTTCGGACTTTAACGGTTTGACCCATACTACATCACCCAAACCTTCAAATGATGCGATTCAAAATACGATTGAATCGCTTTTGCATCGTTTGACAAGGGAACATAAAGTAGGACTGAACCCCCTAATCCTCCCCCGGTGATTTTGGCCCCTGTTGCTCCCCGTTTTAAACTTTCTTCAATGATCCATTCCACTTTCTCGTGTGAAAGGCTTAATTCTTTGAGATGATAATGCGTTTGATTCATTAAGCGAGCGAGATCGTTTTCATCATTTTGCATGATGGCCTCTTCTAACAAAGGAACCATAAGTCCGATGGATTCCAAGTGAACTTGTGCGATATTTTTCATGTATAAACCGGCGACATTGGCGACTGCTTGTTTTGTCTTTCCAGCCACACCCGAATCGATAATGACAAATGATCCTTTTAGATTCATGGATATCGACTTGGGTTGTTTTCCCTTAGCAAACCAAAAAGGGGTCATGGATTGTACCATCAACGCATCAATTCCCGATGGGTTTCCATGCACCATTTTTTCACTTTTTTGGGTCCATTCAAAACGTTCTCCCGGTGCAAGTGGGACCTCCATCCAATCATAAAGCGCCACGGTAAGCGCACTTGCAATCGCGGCACTACTACCTAATCCCGCCGAGGTTGGGATATCGATATGGATTTGAATATGAACCCGGGGAAATTTTAATACTTCTCGCAGTGCATTCACGTGGGCTAGTAAAAATAATAACTCATCGGGGAGCTGTTCCATAAAACCCTTAAAGAAAGGAGCGGTTAACATATCCCCGTCAGAAACTTCCACTTCAATTTGAACGGTTAATGGAATAAAAGGGATAGCGATACCTGGATGCCCATAGACAACCGCGTGCTCACCAATGACGATGACCTTCGCGTGCGCTTTTCCTTGCCCTTTTGCTTTCATGGTATTTATTTTACCTTAATTCTTTACAAAATAGGGGTTTGAACTCATGAAGCAGATATAGAAAAATATGCGATAATATAGGCGAGGAAAAAATATGAAAAAATCCATTTTTTTAACAACACTTGCACTCTTCGCCCTTGCAGCGTGCGATACACCCGTTACATCAAGTTCCCCTTTGCCCCAAGAAACCATTAATGAAGCCCTCAGTAATCCGAATCGGATGTTACTCGATACGATGATGAAAATGGCTACTGCCAATGATATGGCCACAGAGACGCGCTTTGAAACGAACGGTTCCTTCCGTCAATCGAGTCGGGAAACGACCGCGACCACACAGTCAATCATGACCTCCTTGTTTTCTTTTGACATTGATGCCACGCTTGAAACTAACGATTTACTCGGCAGTACACCTCAAGCTCTTTTAG
>JALRKT010000033.1 GCA_023268805.1 Bacilli bacterium | reverse complement strand
TATGCGTAATTGGGATGCCTTTGCGAATAACGATATGCTTGGAAATCCCACGTTGCGTGATCCGATGTGTCCACAAGAAGTCGATTTTGAAGATGCAGAAAAAGTCGCAAGAGCCCGTGATATTCCCTTATTTCGAATTGATTTTATTCAAGAGTATTGGGATCATGTTTTTACGTACTTTTTAAAAGAATACGAACTCGGTCGCACGCCGAATCCGGATATCTTTTGTAACAAGTACATTAAATTTGACGCCTTTTTAGCGTTTGCCAAATCCCATGGGGCATCGCTTATTGCCATGGGGCATTATGCAGGACGTGTGGACCGTGATGGGATTGCGTGGATGGAAATGTCCGCGGATCAAAATAAAGATCAAACGTATTTTTTATCACAACTTTCTCAACATCAGTTAGCATCCACCCTTTTTCCGATTGCCCACATGCCCAAAGCAGAAGTAAGGGCCATTGCCAAAAAGTTAAATCTTATTGTCGCGGATAAAAAAGATTCAACCGGAGTTTGTTTTATTGGCGAACGTCACTTCAAAGATTTCTTAAAAAACTATATTCCTGCGCAACCCGGTGTCATGATTGATAAAGCCTCCCAAACGGTCGTGGGTGAACACGAAGGAGTGTTTTATTACACGATTGGTCAACGCAAAGGCCTCAACATTGGGGGATCTACACGTTTTGCAAGTTTACCATGGTTTGTCGTGGAAAAAGATGTCAAACGCAATATTTTATATGTGGCACAAGGCGAAGATAATGCCTATTTACTCGCCGACACCATTACCGTCAACACCTTAAACTGGATTAGTGAAAAACCGAAAGTCGGTGATACCGTCATGGCCCGTTTTCGCCACCGTCAACCATTATTACCGGTTACGATTACGTCTTTGACCGATGCATCCATGACCTTAACCTTTCCGAAACCCTATAAAGCGTTAACCCCAGGTCAAGGAGCGGTTTTATACTTGCCACCTTATTGTTTGGGTGGAGGTCTCATTCACGAAGTTTTTTATCAAGGACATAAGCGTTAATGCTATAATATGAGCGAAGCCAATTTTGGAAGGTATTTAGTAGAGCGACAACGAACTAGTGCAAGCGTTGAAATACCCCAAAAGCGCCACTTCCTCGAAGCAGTGAATGACTGACGTAGCATCGGCGTTAACGATGAAAAAAGGTTGTGAAAATCACAACAAAATAGGATGGTACCACGATTGATTCGTTCCTTGAGGGTACTTTTTTTATTTAAAGGAGAGACGAGATGAAACCATTAACTGGACACCAAATTCGCACGATGTGGCTCGATTTTTTTGTGAGCAAAGGCCACGTCATCATTCCTTCGGCCAATTTAATTCCGTTTCAAGATCCCACCTTACTTTGGATTAATTCTGGGGTTGCCGCCATTAAAAAATACTTTGATGGCAGTGAAATTCCTTCTCATCGCCGTTTAACGAATGCCCAAAAAAGTTTACGAACGAATGATATCGAACAAGTCGGGTATACCGCACGCCATCATACGTTTTTTGAAATGTTAGGCAATTTTTCTATCGGGGATTATTTCCGTGATGAAGTGATACCGTGGGCTTGGGAACTCTTAACAAGTCCAACATGGTTTGCACTCGATCCGAAGAAACTTTATATGACGTATAGTCCATTGGATGAGGCTACTAAAAGGAAATGGTTACAATGTGGCGTAGATGAAGCCCATTTAATTCCGCTTGAAGGCAACTTTTGGGAGATTGGTGAAGGGCCGTGTGGTCCGGATACGGAAATCTTTTTTGATCGCGGTGAAGCCTATGACCCCCAAAAATTAGGGGTTGAATTACTTCGTCAAGAAATCAACAACGATCGTTACGTTGAAATTTGGAACATTGTTTTTTCACAATTTAATGCGGTTTCAGGTGTCAAACGAGAACACTATAAAGAATTACCGAGTAAAAACATTGATACCGGTGCGGGTTTAGAACGCTTAGCGTGTGTGATGCAAGGCACGGAAACCAACTTTGAAACCGATTTATTTTTCCCGATTATTCAACATGTTCAATCCTTAACCGATGTCCCTTATCAAGGCAAGGATGTCCGGTCTTATCGCGTGATTGCCGATCATATTCGCACCTTAACGGCTACGTTAGCCGATGGTGCGGTTTTTTCCAATGAAGGTCGAGGTTATGTTTTACGTCGGATTTTACGCCGTGCGTTACGCTATGGACGTAAACTTGGCTTATTAACACCATTTTTATCAAGCCTAGTGAAAACCGCGGTCGCCATCCTTCAAGACGCCTATCCGAATGTGTTAGCCCGACAATCCTTGATTGAAAAAATGATTCATCAAGAAGAACTTAAATTTATATCTACCTTAAATCATGGCGAATCGTTATTAAAATCGATGCTGGAAAAACAACCGACATTATCCGGTCACGATGCTTTTAAACTGTATGACACGTTTGGTTTTCCCATCGAACTCACCTTAGAAATTGCCCAAGAACAAGGCCAAAACGTGGATATGGAGGCGTTTAACCTCGCCATGCAAGAACAAAAAGAACGGGCACGTCAAGCACGAGCCCATGTCGATAGCATGGCCAAACAATCCCCTGCCTTAATGGCGTTTTCTGCGCCTTCTCGTTTTGATTATGAAGCCGTCACCTTAGAAGCCACCGTCATTGGGTTATTCGTGGATGGCGAAGCCGTTGAAGAACTTGAAGAAGGCTGGGTCATTCTCGACCAAACCCCTTTTTATGCGGAAAGTGGTGGTCAAATCAGTGATCTAGGAACAATCCGTCACGCGAACATGGAAGCGCGTGTACATAACGTTCAAAAAGCGCCCCAAAAACAACCCATGCACTTGATTCAATGTGATTATGGATCCATTAAACTTGGGGATAAAGTCATCGCAACGATTGACACCAAACGTCGGTATGCGATTCGCCAACATCACTCGGCGGTACACTTACTTCAAGCGTCTTTAAAACGTCATATTGGCGATCATGTTCTCCAACAAGGATCGTTTGTCGGTCCTGATTATGCGCGTTTTGACTTTTCTCAACCTGAAAAAATTCAAGAAGAAACGTTACGGATCATCGAAGCGGATGTCAATGAAATGATTCAAGACGCTGTGGAAAGCACCACTGAAATCTTACCCATTGACGAAGCCAAGAAAACAGGCGCGACCGCCCCCTTTGATGAAAAATATGGAGACATGGTTCGCATTGTAACGCTCGGTCCTCGTTCAAAAGAATTTTGTGGCGGAACGCACGTCAAAAATACGGCTGAAATTGGTGCCTTTGCGATTGTGTCTGAAGAATCAATTGCCGCGGGGGTTCGCCGCATTCAAGTCGTTGCGGGTAAAGCAGCCTATGCCCACATGAAACAAAAAGAACTCATGTTAGCCTCGATTCAACACCAATTACAAGCGAGTTCCCCCGTTGAAATTCGCGATCGCTTAAAAGCACTCATCCAAGAAAAAGAAACCTTAAAATCTACCGTTTCCATTTTGGAAAAACAACAAATTAAAGGCCTCATTACTTCCTTAACCATAACATCCTCTCCTCTCCCCCATCTTGCGGTTGATGTCGGGTCGTTATCACGAAATTTATTGGGTCAAGTGATGGATGAATTAAAAGTTAAATATCCTGAATCCATCTTAATTTTGATGGCAGAAGACCACGGGCAATTCCCGCTTGTTATTTATGTCCATCCCCGTTATCAAACCCCAACTCGTACGGCCGGATTATGGATGAAAAAACTTGCGACCGCGATGGGCGGTTCCGGCGGAGGTCGACCGGATTTAGCGTTTGGTTCGGGTAAACTAAAAATTGATCTTAGCCAATGGGTCAAGGAAAATCTTGAATGATTCCCTCTCCCTATTTAAGTTTTGATCTGGGCAAAAAGCGAATTGGCGTTGCGACCAAAAATCGTATTGGGATTATCACACCGTTACCCACACTTTTTGTTCAAGGTCCCTTTCCGTTATTTTGGGAGAAACACCTACCCATGCTTCTTGAAAAATATATGCCAAAAGGTTTACTTTTTGGCATTCCCCTTCAACCGAACGGTGAACCTTCTGAACAAACGCGTTGGGTAGAAAGCATCATTGAACAAACAAGAGGGTTAACCAACCTTCCCATTGCAACCGTTGGGGAGTTGCTTACCTCGGTGGAAGCGCATGAGCGTTTATTTGAAATGGGCATCCCCAGTAAAAAACATAAAGAGTATGTCGATTCCATCGCGGCTCAAATAATTGCAGAAACGTATGAGAACAAACAAAAATCATAGTATTTTACCAAAATCCTTGTTAAAATAGACAAGCACGAAAAAAGGAGTCGATCCATGGAAGAAAAAATTCAATTAACGCGCGAAGGGTATGACAAACTCAACGCCGAATTACGTAATCTTATCGATGTCATCCGCCCGGAAGTCATTGAACAACTTGCCTATGCACGTTCGTTAGGTGATTTATCAGAAAACGCTGATTATGACGCGGCAAAGGCTCGCCAAGCGGATGTGGAACAACGCATCCAACAACTCGAAGACATTTTAGCGAATGCGACGATCATTGAAGAAGTAAACACGAGCACCAAAGTTGTCAGTTTTGGTCGCACCGTGACGTTAAAGAACTTAACCAATCAAAAAACGTATACGTTTAAAATTGTCGGTACCCACGAAACGAATCCTTCCGAAGGTACCATTTCCAATGCTTCCCCATTAGGTGAAGCCATCATGGGCGCGAAAATCAATGATAAAGTCACCGTCAAAGCCCCTAAACCGTATCAAGTTCAAGTTCTTAAAGTCGAATAAGATTTTCATCGTCTAATTATTCATAACCTCCCCTATTACTAGGTGGAGGTTTTTTTATGTTTAAAGTCATTCTAGGTGTCCTATTTTTTACGATTATTTCGCTCGTCATGTTTGTGAATTTAGATCCGAATATTTCTCAATCCTTATCCGCATCATCTTTAGTGAG
>JALRKT010000032.1 GCA_023268805.1 Bacilli bacterium | reverse complement strand
CGGAGGTCAATGGGTTATTAAATATGGAATTCCAACGCTTGAAAGAAATAAAACCAATGTCATTCATTTTGGCGCTAATAAAAACCATATTGGTGTGTATCCGGGTCCAGAAGGAATTAATTTTTTAAAAGCACAAAATCCCAAAATCATCACAACAAAAGGGACGTGGAAAATTCCATACGGTCAAGAAAAGATAATGCGTCCACTCATCTTGATATTACTCCAATGGATTGGTCAAAAATATGATTAAGAAAAAGCTAATTTTTTTATGGGATGTGTTCACAACATCCTTGTTATGTTTTGGCGGACCCGAAGCCCATTATGCTGTATTTATTCGGCGATTAGCCCAAGAAAAAAACTATGTCACTGAAGCACAAATTCGTGAGTGGATGGGTGTTTTTAGTTTAATACCCGGACCCTCAAGTACACAAACGATGATGGCGATAGGGTATGCTTATGGAGGAAAGTTGTTAGCATTCTTCACGTGGATTGTTTGGGCTTTTCCGGCGATGATCATTCTTAGTTTCTTGGCGTATTTTTATCCCATTGTTGCCGCTAATACGGGGTGGCGATCCGTATTAACCTATCTTCCTGTCCTTGCGGTCTCATTTATTGCCTATGCGGGGTGGACGATGTTTCAAAAACTGAAGAAAACAACAACGCATTATGCGCTGTTCGCGAGTATCTTGTTTCTAGGATATCTATTTCAAAACCTGTCATTTTGGGTTCTTCCTGCATTGCTCATATTTAGTGGCATATTCTTTGTCGCCAAGGAACGTGAAACGTGGTTTTATCCTAAGGAGGTTAAAACAAAAATAACCCTTCCATTGTTTCCGTTATTGTTATTTCTTATCGTGACGCTCTATGTTGAAATTATGTTGATGCAGAATATTTCAAGTACGATGATGTCCACCCTTACTTTTTATCGGTTTGGGTATTCGATTATTGGCGGAGGACAATTAGTCATTCCCTATATGATTGAATCCCTAGTGGGGGGTTCGATTCCACTCGACGTTTTTCTTTCGGGGTATGCGATTGATCAATCGATACCTGGACCTTTATTTAGTTTTGCCTCCTTTGTCGGAGCGTTTGGACAACAATCCTTACTGACAGCGATCGCCTTGGGCCTAGCCGCAGGAGGAATGATTTTTTTACCCGGTATCTTTGGGGTCTACATTGTCTTTCCAATTTGGAAGCAATTACGTGAAAGAAAATTCTTTCAAGTTTTTTTACAAGGTGTGGTTGTAGCTGTGACGTCGCTGATTGTATTAACTGCGATTACTCAAGCGGTACGGCTCCCCCTTTATTGGGATGTGTGGGTTGTGTTTTTAATGAGTTTGTTTGTTTTGATTCAAAAGAAAATAAACCCATTTTTGCTGGTGATGTTGCTCATGCTCGTGGGTTTAATTTTTTAACGATAAAATTTTGGTTTTGAGTTCAAGATAGCGTGCAGTTTTTTCATAGGGCATCTGAGCTTCACGATAGTCATAGCCAAAAGCACCTTTTGAGACAATGATATTGGGTGGCATTTGCACACGTTTAAAATAAGAACGATTCCATAACGTGAGAACCCATTCTAAATCCTGAATAAAGGTTTCAGGATTATTCAGTCCATAATGATGAATGAGTGCGGTGACCTCATCAGGAAACGTTTTATCAAGATACATCGACAAAATGCGTTCGGGGGCAAGGGAGGGGAAACTCAATAATTCATGAATAAGCCAATCATGGTAACCCCACTTCATCGGATCCACTTGGTTCGATTTTAATTCCGCTGAAGGTGGCATCTCAAAATGAGGAATATGGTTTTTCCATGTAGGAATTAAGTTATGAGGAATTACTTCTTTTTGGTGACGTTCATTGATATAGCGAGCAAGTTCTGTAATTTGAACTTTTGTTAAATCCCCTAAAGGGGCTAAAGCACCAATGGTATCACCATAAAGGGTCGTATAGCCAAGTGCGATTTCGATTTTATTACCATTGTTTAAAACAATGCCACCTTGATCCGCAGCGATGTTCATTAAAACACTGCCCCGAACCCTTGCTTGAATGTTTTCTTTCGTTAATAAACTTGCGTTAGGTTGAATGGCGTTGAAGGCATCAACCATGGCCTGAATCGGAATGGTTGTTATAGAAATACCGAGATTTTGAGCAATCTTTTGTGCATTTTCTAAGGTTGTTTGTGAATTGTATTGGGTAGGTAAAGTATAGGCTTGAAGACGATGAGGGCCTAAGGCATCTACGACGAGGGCACTTGAAACGGCGCTATCAATACCCCCTGATAAACCGACAATCCATGGTAATCGTGATTGAAAAAGTTGTTCGTCCGTATAACGAATTGCGGCAAGAAGCATGTCATAAAGTTTGTTTTCGGGAGGTTGCGCATGCTTTTCTGTGACTAAGTCGTGAATAAACAATTCTTCTTTGGCAACTTCGTTGGCGGAGCCAATCCAACGACCTTCTTGATTAAAAACCATCGATCCCCCTTCAAAGAGAACGACGTTTTTACCGTTGTTATCCGCTCCAACTTTGTTAACAAAAAGAAAAGGAACGTGCGCATGTTTTTCAATGACATCACGACGAGAATGCTCTTTATTCAATGTCCAAGGAGAACTAGAAATATTAATGAGTAAATCGACATGTTGAGATAAATAAATGTCACTTGGTGAGAAACCATAGGCATCATCCCACATATCTTCACAAACTTCGAGTCCAAAACGAATAAGTTTGTTTCTATAGTTGATTTCAAAAGGTTGAAGCAATGATTTGACTTTGAGACCAAGTTTTTCTTCAAGTTCACGACCGGGTAAGAAGTAACGTTGATCATCAAAAATACGATAATTGGGAAAAAGACGTTTTGGGTATACCCCAGGGAAAAGGCCATTTTTACGAACAGCAAACTCACCTTGATACGCAATCAGGGCAGCGTTCAATTTGGCTAGACGGGAATCATTATTGGTAATCGTAGGGTTGTCACCGAGGGTCACGACATTCCCCCAAACGATGATAATATCTGTGGATAAAGCTCTGATTTTTTCGTTAAAAGAAACTGCAAAATCAACCCATTCATTATCTAAAAATTGATCACCAATGAGATAACCTGTAATCGCTAATTCAGGGAAAACAATTAAATCAACCTGAGATGATTTTGCTTCTTTCACCATTCGTTCAATCGTAGAAAAGTTTTTTGAAGGTTGACCGGGAATGACCCGCATTTGTGCTAACGCAATTTTTAATAAACTCATATTAATATCTTATGCTTTTTTTCGATAGTTTTCATATCCAAACAATCCTAAAGCAATTAGGATAATAAACAGACTTAATCCATAAAGGGAAGGCAAGGTTTCTTGAAAAATGAAATAAGTGAGAAGGGAACCCAAGATAAATGCAAAACTTTGGATGGATTGTGTCATACCTGCCCCCAGATGCCGTTGGGCAAGAACATAGGCTACAAGACTTAGTCCATAAACGATATAACCAACTAAAAGAATGGTGATAATCCAAATGATTGAAGGTAAGGGGGGTTGAATAATTAACGTGATCATGGATACGCCAATAAACGTAGAAAATCCCTTAATCATTAAAAGGCGATAAGGATTTCCCACACTCAAAACGCGAGAAAGATTATTTTCTAATCCCCAAAGGAGCGTCCCAATTAGAATAAACCATTCTCCAATGCCCCAAGAAAATGATACATTTGAGTTTTCCCATTGTACGTTCAATAAAAAAACACTTATTGAGACAAACAAAATTCCAAGCCATGAGTAAAAGGAAAACCTTTCTCGGAAAATAAAGAATGCAAATATCAATGTAAATATGAATTCAGTGTTAGCCAAAATACCCGCACTCGTTCCTTGTAAAAGGTAAAATCCAGAGAAAAAAAAGATAGGAGCAAAGGTATCAAGTACACCCATTGTAATAAAGAGTTGAATATCCTTTTTTTGAAGGGGAAATGTCGCTCCTGATGTTTGAAAATGGTAGTGTAGGCTCATCCCCATTCCCACACCAAGATACAAGAAAGCAGTTAAATAAAGAGGAGAAATACTACTTCTCAAAAACCAATCACTTAACGGAATGCTAAAACTGAAAATGACCGCAGAAAGAATTGCCAATAAGTAACCTAAACGGGCATTATTACTTTTCATAACTGATACAATACCATTTGGGGTTTATAATATCATCAATACAACAATAAAATGGAACATAAAGAAAAACCGCCATTTTTGGAACTACTTTTGGAATTAATGACGCGAAAAAATCTTTCCGGGCCTGAGGTTTATAAAGCTGCAGGGATGGATCGCCGTTTATTTTCGAAGATTACCAATTATAAACATCCGCACATTCCTTCAAAACCCAATGTCGTCGCCATAGTGCTCGCACTTCGTTGCGACCCAAAAGAATCAAAGGAACTCATTAAAAGGGCAGGTTATATTCTTACCCACGGAATTGCGTTTGATCGAGTTATCCTACAATGTATCGATGATAAAATGTACGATTTAAATCGAGTTAATGAGCGTTTAAATGATGCGAATTGTCCTGTGATAAACGTGCTTGAATAACTTTTAAAAAGCGTTCATGAAAATACGTTTGATGACTGAGTTCAGGGTGAAAATTAAGAGCAATTTGATGGCGATATTCAACGGCGACAACACCCTCATCAAGACGAATTAAAACGTTCACATCGGGGTGGGTCGCAGTGATCAAAGGAGCACGAATAAAGATCAGATCGAGTATTTGATTTTCAAAGCTTATTTTTTTCTGAAAACTACCCGTTTGACGGCCATAATAATTACGTTTCACCGTCACAGGTAATGTTTGAAAATGCGTTGTCGGATCATCATCGATTTTTTCAGATAAAAGAATGGTTCCTGCGCATGTTGCAAGGACGGGTAAGCCGTCTTGAATCCGCCTTTTTAATGGCGAAAATAAGCCTAGATCACGGAGTAATCGGGATTGGGTTGTACTTTCTCCCCCCGGCAGGACAAGGCCGTCAATTCCTTGATCAAGGTCTTTGAGTTGTCTAATTTCAAAAACATCCACGCCTAAGCGTTTAAGGACGCGAATATGTTCAATGAAGGCGCCCTGAACGGCGAGGACCCCAACACGCAAGAACTATTTTCCTCTTTCTGCCATGAGAATTTTAATTTGGTCTTCGTTAAGTCCAACCATGGCTTCTCCAAGGTCGCGCGAAACGTCAAGAAGGACCTTCGAATCACGGAAATTGGTAACGGCTTTTACAATGGCTTCGGCGCGCTTTTTGGGATCTCCGGATTTGAAAATTCCCGATCCAACGAACACTCCTTCAGCTCC
>JALRKT010000031.1 GCA_023268805.1 Bacilli bacterium | reverse complement strand
AAACTACAAACGAAAAGAGGGCGATCAAGGCGATCACCATGATCGAGGTATATGTTTCACCGGGTAAGGACATTAAAAACTCATTCATGGTTTGGGGTTAGCAATTTTAAATTGCGCTCCTGTGAGGAATATTACGCCAGAAATCACGAGATACGCGGCAAAGACGGTAAATAAATTGAAGACCTCTAAATCATTAAGTTTGACAAAGACACTTGCAAGCAACCCCACCGCCGAGAGCGCTAAACGTAAAAAGGAATAACCTTGGCTTATGTACGGGGTTTTAATGTTAGCTTCTACACGCATTTGTAATCGTTTCGCTTGAAACATAATAATTAAATAATTTAAAACACTCAGCGAACCCCCCAAGACCCAACCATTCCCGAGGGAATAAGGAAGTTGTAAGAAGGTCGATAACGCAAAAAAGACAACAAATCCTACACCATAAAGGAGCAAGCTATAAAGTAAAACTGTCTGTGTTAATTTTTGACCTTGGTTTGTCATTATTAATCCTCTATAAAGATAGCACACCTTTAAAAAGACTTTAATCAATTTGATTATTAGTCATTTACGTTTGATAATGATAAACTACCTACAGGAGAACCCCGCTATGCAAAATCACTTTAAACTCTTTGCATTAAGTGGTTCCTTGGCCTTAGGAGAAGCGATTGCTAAACAACTCAACCTCCCATTAAACCAAGTCGAACGCACGAAATTTGCCGATGGAGAATTACTCATTAAACCGTTAGAAACGGTGAGAAACCATCATGTCTACATCGTCCAAAGTACCTCCAAACCTGCCACGGAAAATTTGATGGAATTACTCATTTTTGTCGATGCGCTTCGTCGGTCATCGGCCAAAGAAATTACGGTTGTTATGCCGTATTTTGGGTTTGCTCGTCAAGATCGCGTCGCCCGAAGTCGCGAGCCGATCACCGCCCGTCTTGTCGCGGATTTACTCGTGGCCGCAGGGGTTGATCATATCATGACCGTCGATATCCATACGATGCAAATTCAAGGTTTCTTTAAAATTCCCTTTGATAATATTTCCCCCTACAACCTCTTTGCCAAAGAAATTAAACGACGCATTCAACCCAGTGATGATTTAGTCATTATCTCCCCTGATCATGGTTCGGTGACCCGGGCTCGTAATTTTGCAGAATTGTTTAAAAACGCGACCATTGGGATTGTGGATAAACGTCGTAGTCGACCTAATGTGGCCGAAGCGATGCATCTCATTGGGGATGTCGATCAAAAAGTGGCGGTCCTTATTGACGATATTGTCGATACGGGGAATACCATCTTAGGGGCGGTCAATCTCATTCGTCAAGCAGGGGCCAAAAAAGTTTTTATTTGCGCGACCCATGGGGTCTTTTCTAAAGATGCCTTAGCGCGTATTGAAGCTGCTGACATTGAAGCCTTTTTTGTGACCGATACCATTCCGCAACAACCAAGTCCTAAACTTATTCCGATTTCTGTCGCCCCTTTATTAGCGAAAGTCATTGAACACACGCATGAAGGGAAACCACTCTCACCGATATTTGACGAATTCTTAGGACAATAGTTCATGAAATGGCTTGCGCGTCTCCTTCAGATCTTGCTCTACGGATTACGCATGGTCATCCGGATTCCTTTACCCGAAACTACCGAAGGTCACTTCTTGCAAGAAACGCTTGCGCGCCAACTCAAAAAGCATGGTCTTAAACGTGTTCTTTTCGTCACTGATAACAATGTTTTAAACCTCCCTCCCGTCCAAGCGTATGTTTCAGCGTTAAAAAATCATGCGATGGACGTCACCCTTTACACTGAGGTTCATCCCAATCCTCATCTTGACGATGTGGAAAAAGCGTATTCAATTTATCATAAGCATTCCTGCCAAGCGATTATTGGTCTAGGGGGAGGCAGTGTCATGGATTGTGCCAAAGGGGTTGCAGCTAAAGTGGCCCGACCCAAACCTTTACCCCAACTTAAAGGTTTACTTAAGGTTCGCAAAAAAACACCGCTCATGTGGATGATTCCAACAACCGCAGGGACCGGTTCGGAAGCGACCGTTGCAGCCGTCATCAGTAATCCGCTCACCAAAGAAAAATATGCGATTTCGGATCCGGTACTCGTCCCACGTTATGCCCTATTAGATACCGCACTTGTAGAGACTTTACCGCCACGCATTACCGCCTTTACAGGCATGGATGCGTTAACCCATGCAATGGAAGCGTTTTTAAACCGTTATCACACACCGTTTTCCCGCCAGGCTGCTTTAGATGCTTTTTCATTAATTTATACCCATTTAGCGGTAAGTGTCGCGAATCCACGTGATTTAGATCACCGCCGTGCGATGTTAAAGGCAAGTTATCTTGCAGGCTGTGCTTTTACCCGAGATTATGTTGGGTATGTCCATGGTTTAGCCCATCCTTTAGGAGGGTTTTATGATTATCCCCATGGTCTTGCCAATGCGATTTTATTACCGCATGTACTAACCGCCTATGGGCCCAGTATTTACCCCAAACTCGCATATTTATACCGTCACGTCAAAATGGGTGAAGAAGCAAACCCTCAAAAACAAGCGCTTGCTGTCATTACGTGGATTCAACACCTAAATACAACCTTTCAATTTCCTCATGATTTCCAGGATGTCATTCAGCCTGATGATATTCCCTTAATGGTGAAGCGTTGTCAACAAGAGGTCATTCCTTTTTATCCTGTTCCACGCTATTTATCATCCACCACGTTAATTCATCTTTATGAATCACTTGCACGGAGATCATAACGGTGGCTATGAACAAGGATACTTATCGTCCTTTAAGCGATAAATTTATTTTACGGTTTGGCATTTCACCTTCAAAAGCTTATGCGATTGCAGGAAAATGGACGTGGTTAGGCGGGGATTTGCCCGATGAAAGTGAGAAAATTTCTTTCACCATCAATCATTATCTCAAAGCGGTCTATCAACCTCATGACCGCCCGCTTATTCGGCTTGTCTTACCGGGGTTTCCCCTTTTAGAATATCCGCTTGGCCATGCGCCCCTTTTTAAACCGGAATCGCACCACCCGTTTACGTTGCTTTCCTTGATGGAAGATGATGCTAAAACGTATCAATACCGCTTTCAACCGGTGGATGCCTTCCTTGAAACTGATTTTCCACCCTCCTTATCGTGTGGTTATTCAACCGCGCTTGTCATTGTTTTTGCGATACTATTGATGCCAGATTTTGCCACATTATCCTTCCTAGAAAAACGGCAACGCATTCATCGCCTTGAAAAAAAGTGGATGCCTTTAACGTTTCATCCTCACGATGCGCACGTCTTACTTCAACCGGGGTGGCATCGCTTACACGCTTCGGGGGTTCAAACGTTACCGAATTCCTGGTTAAAACCGATTATATTTGATGTATTTGTGCCGCCGACGAAAACGTTTTTACCACCCATCGAGTGGGATATTCCTGAATTATTACATGCCTTTTTACATGATCACCCCTTTACCTCGTTACAGCAAATGGATCGATTATGGATGGATGAACATCAAGGTCAACTCACAGATCGCTACGGGGAAAAGTTGGTGCTTGCCTTACGGTATTTTTGGGATGAAAAACGTCGGATGACTCAAGTTATTTCGGCTTTAGAAAAACAAGAAATTCCGTTAGTGTTACAAAAACTTTTAGAACGGGAACGGCAACGAAATCGTTTGCATTATGGGTTGAAAGAACCGATGCGACTTGATACGTTAGAACGCAAACGAAAAATTCTTCAAGAAGCTACACCTCAGATGGTCTGGATGGATCATAGTAAGGGTAATAAAGATATTTTTGTCGGGGTGGGTGAAAAGAGTCACAATGGAAAAACACTTCGTCAGCTTCATCACCGGTTTCCTCCACGAAGTTTTATCGATTTTGAATTAGCTAGTCAAACGCACAAAATCACAAACCTATGAAACCACTTACATTTTAAATAGTAATAAGTCTCATTCATTCTTAAAAATATGCGTAAATAAAACAATGTAATCCCTTTCAAGAAATATAAGAAATTTGTGAAAGGGTTTTCAAGGTTTTCATCCGAGTTGTAATTCGTTTTCATTTGTTTTACATTATTGTCGGTTTTGATAAGGGTATCAAAACTGAAGAAGGAGGCACATAGTATGAAACACTTGCTTAACACCATGACGGAAAAGCCTTTAAACGCAAAATATTATGCGTTTGATCAAGACGATACGGCCATGACAAACACCAGCGAATCCAATGACTTTATTACCAAGTTATCGACCTTCATGGTTTCTGCGCTGAACATTATCTCGCAACGCTAAGATCTCTGTCTCAATAAAAGAAAGATAAGGTATTCCCTTGTCTTTTTCTTTTTAGCACTCTTTCTTGACATCTGCTAAAAGGTGTCTTACACTTGGGTTAGCACTTAAAGAATAAGAGTGCTAAATGGAGGTTCTTATGGAATTACCAATCGATTACAGTAAAGATGAAAAAGTGTTAGAAAAATTCGGTCGTATCATTAATGAGGATGTTAAAAAAGGGAAAATTGATCCTGTGATTGGCCGGGATGAAGAGATTCGTAAAATCATTCAAATCCTCGCGCGAAAAAATAAAAACAATGTCATTTTATTAGGAGAACCTGGTGTTGGGAAAACCGCGATTATTGAAGGGCTCGCCCAACGCATTCTTCGCAATGATGTTCCTAATACATTAAAAGATAAACTCATTTATGAACTCGATATGGGCGCACTCATCGCGGGGGCGAAGTTCCGCGGTGAATTTGAAGAACGATTAAAAGCGATTTTGAATAAAATCAAACAATCCGAAGGAAAAATTATTTTATTTATCGATGAAATTCACGCCATTGTCGGTGCAGGTCGTACCGATGGAGCGATGGACGCCTCGAACATGTTAAAACCGCTGCTTGCACGGGGAGAAATTGATTGTATTGGTGCAACCACGCTCAATGAATACCGTCAATACATTGAAAAAGATCGGGCGTTAGAACGTCGCTTTCAACCCGTCATGGTATTTGAACCCACCGTGGAAGATACCATTTCCATCTTACGGGGGATTAAAGCTCGTTATGAATCCCACCACGGGGTGCGCATTACTGATGAAGCCCTCATTGCCGCAGCGACGTTATCGCATCGCTATTTAACCTCACGCTTTTTACCGGATAAAGCGATTGACTTAGTGGATGAAGCGTGTGCCTTAACGCGCGTACAAATCGAATCCATGCCCACTGAACTGGATGAGCTTGACCGCAAAATTCGTCAACTTGAAATTGAACGGCTTGCCTTGAAACAAGAAGAAGACACTAATTCCAAAATTCGTTATCAAAAAATCGAAGAAGAATTAACAAGTCTTAAGAAAATCTATGATGAAAAAGTCGCCTTATGGCAACAAGAACGGGATAGTTTAAAAACCGTTAAATCGTACAAAGAACAATTACAAGTCTTAAAAACCCAACTCGAGCAGGCGTTCAGTCAAGGCCAATATCAAAAAGCGAGTGAACTCCAATACGGTAAAATT
>JALRKT010000030.1 GCA_023268805.1 Bacilli bacterium | reverse complement strand
ACTCAAGATTGAAGAAAATTGGCGTCCAGAAGCGCTCACGGTAGAAGAGATCATCGCACTCTATCATTCGTTTTTAGGGAAGATGAAGCTATAATGGGAAAGGGAAAAGATTATGAAAAAAATGAATGCAATTATTATGGCGGCCGGTAAAGGTACGCGCATGAAGTCACTTGATACCACCAAAAGTAAGGTGGCGTTTGACTTATTAGGAGTCCCATTGGTAGGGCATGTTTTAAACGCGCTCAAACCCATGGACATTGAAACGATTTACACCATTGTCGGTCATGGTGGAGAAACCACGAAAAAGATTGTTAAAAACGACTCTGTCGTCGTGTGGCAACGCGAACAAAAAGGCACCGGGCACGCGATTATGCAATGTGCTCCTTATTTAGCAGGGAAGGAAGGCACAACCTTAATTGTGTCAGGGGATACACCTTTAATTACCACCCAATCGTTACAACATTTGGTGGATACCCATCTTCAAGGCGGTTTTGATCTAACCATTTTAACTTCGATTGTCGATGATCCCTTTGGTTATGGACGAATGGTCCGTGACCAACACGGTCGCTTAACCGCGATTGTGGAAGAAATTAACGCGAATGATGAAGAAAAGAAAATCCGTGAAATTAACACGGGCTTTTATGTCTTTAACAATGAAAAACTCTTCCGTCATCTCAACGACTTACCCCCCAATCCTAAAAATGGAGAACTCAACATCACGTTCTTAGTGAAAATGTTTATTGAACAAGGTTTTAACGTTGGCACGGATACCGTTGCCGCCTTTGAAGAAACCTTAGGAACCAACGACCGTGCCCAACTTGCAGAAGCTCGCCAAATCTTACAAAAACGCATTAATCATCAACATATGCTCAACGGAGTTACGATTGAAAATCCAGAAAACACCTTCATCTCTCCCCAAGTGCGTATTGGTCAAGACACGGTGATTCAATCCGGTGTCTATTTAATCGGAGACGTCACGATTGGGGTTGGCAATGTTATTACCGCGAATACAACCATTGAAAATAGTACGATTGGCGATCGCAATCACATTGAGTCATCCAAAATCATCGATTCAAACCTCGGTCATGATAATCACATCGGACCGAATGCCCATCTTCGTGGTCACACGGTGGTTGGCAATCATTGCCGTGTTGGCAATTTTGTGGAACTCAAAAAAGTGGAACTCAAAAATGGTGTGAAAGCCGCCCATTTAACCTATTTAGGCGATTGTTTGATTGATGAAAACACAAACATTGGATGTGGCACGATTATCGCGAATTATGATGGGAAAACGAAACACCACACGCACATTGGTAAAAACGTGTTTGTGGGATCAGGATCTACCCTTATTTCTCCAGTTCATATTGGGGATGATGTCTTAATTGCCGCAGGGTCCACGGTCACTAAAGATGTGGAAACGGGTGCGATGGCCATCGCTCGAAGTCAACAAACGAACAAACCAGGATTTTATGATCACTGGATGAAAAAGATTGGTAAAAAATAACGAAGTTGATGAAAGAAAAAGTCCTTCCGAAGAAGGACTTTTTTATTGCATGTGTAAGAAGAACTATTTCTTTTTCGCTTTTAAGGCGGCTTGGGCGGCGGCTAAGCGAGCAACAGGGACACGGAACGGCGAGCAGGAGACATAATCTAATCCTGCGTTATGGAAGAATTCGATCGAATCGGGTTCACCACCGTGTTCACCACAAATCCCGACTTTTAAGTTGGGACGGGTCTTACGACCATCTTGAACAGCCATTTTGATGAGTTTACCCACCCCGTGTTGGTCGACGGTTTGGAATGGATCTTGTTCAAAGATTTTCGTTTTGTAATAGTCAGGGAGGAATTTACCCGCATCATCACGCGAGAAACCATACGTCATTTGGGTTAAGTCGTTTGTACCGAAGCTGAAGAAGGTGGCTTCTTCGGCGACTTTTTCTGCGAGTAAGGCCGCGCGTGGAATTTCAATCATCGTACCGACTAAGTAGGTCATCTTTTGACCAGACTTCGCGATTTCTTCGTTCGCGGTTTCTTCAATGATGTCTTTAACGAATTTTAATTCTTTGACATCTAAGACAAGCGGAATCATGATTTCCGGAACGACAGGTTTGTTGAGTTCTTTTTGGGCTTGTAAGGCGGCACGAATAATCGCGCGTGTTTGCATACGCCCAATTTCTGGGTAAGAAACGTCCAAGCGCACCCCACGGTGACCCATCATCGGGTTGAATTCGTGAAGGAATTCAATACGCGATTTGACGGCTTCAACGGATAAACCAAGGTCTTTGGCTAATTCCACAATCTTATCTTCTTCTTGAGGTAAGAATTCGTGTAAGGGTGGATCGAGTAAGCGAATGGTGACATTAAGGTCTTTCATCGCCATGAAGAGTTGGTAGAAGTCATCTTGTTGGAACGGTAAGAGTTTCGCAAGCGCAGCTTCGCGAGCTTCTAAGGTTTCCGCTAAGATCATCTTGCGAACATTGAAGATACGTTCCTTATCGAAGAACATATGTTCGGTACGGCATAAACCAATCCCTTCGGCACCGAACTTGAGGGCGGTGACGGCATCTTTGGGGGTATCGGCGTTCGTACGGACTTTTAAGGTGCGGAATTCATCCGCCCAGGCCATAATCCGACCGAAGTAACCGGTTAAAGCAGCTTCGACTTTGGCAATATCACCGTCATAGACCAAACCGGTAGAACCATCAATGGAAATAACATCGTTGGTCGTGTACGTTTTACCACCGAATTTAACCGTGCCTTTATGTTCATCAATGACCGCACTTCCGACACCGGCGACACAGGTTTTACCCATACCACGGGCGACAACGGCTGCGTGAGAGGTCATCCCACCGCGCGCAGTTAAGATCCCTTGGGCAGCAACCATCCCTTCGATATCTTCAGGAGAGGTTTCTGCACGGACAAGAATGACTTTTTCACCGGCTTCGCCACGTTTGGCGGCATCTTCGGCCGTAAAGGAGATTTTACCTGTTGCCGCACCAGGTGAGGCGGGTAACCCTTCACCAATGGGTGAGGATTTCGCTAAGACTTTTGGATCAAAGCTAGGGTGTAATAAGGTATCTAAGGAACGTGGGTCAATGCGTAAGACCGCTTCTTGAGGGGTAATCACGCCTTCATCGACTAAATCACAGGCAATCTTTAAGCCTGCGGCCGCTGTACGTTTCCCGTTACGGGTTTGTAAGAAGTAGAGTTTACCTTCTTCAACAGTAAATTCCATATCTTGCATGTCTTTATAATGGCTTTCAAGAACTTTGACGATGTCTAAGAATTTGTCATAAACGGCAGGTTGGGTTTTTTGTAAGTGTTCAACCGGTAACGGTGTACGAATCCCGGCAACGACGTCTTCCCCTTGGGCGTTCGGTAAATATTCTGCGAAAAGTTTCTTTTCCCCGGTCGAAGGTGAACGGGAGAAGGCCACACCGGTACCGGAGGTTTCACCCTTGTTACCGAAGACCATCGATTGGACGTTGACCGCAGTTCCCCATTCATAAGGAATGTTGTTCATCTTACGGTAGACGTTTGCACGGGGGTTATCCCAGGAACGGAAGACCGCCGTGACCGCTTCGATTAATTGAACTTTGGGATCGTTGGGGAATTCTTCTCCAAAGACCTTTTTGTAATAGTCTTTATATTGTTTGACGAGTTTCTTTAAGTCATTCGCGTCGAGTTCGGTATCGAGTTTAACGCCTTTGGCTTCTTTCATTTCGTCGAGCATTTTGTCGAATTCGGTACGACCGTGGTTTTTCGCAATGTTGGTATACATCAAAATGAAACGACGGAAGGAATCGTAGGCAAAGCGTTCATTGCCCGTTTCTTTTGCTAAGACTTCGACGGTCACATCGGTTAAACCTAAGTTTAAGACGGTATCCATCATCCCTGGCATCGAAACACGTGCGCCAGAACGAACAGAAACAAGTAATGGATTAGTTGAACCACCGAAATTTTTACCGGTGTCTTTTTCCACATCTTTGATCGCCCCATAAATTTGTTGAATTAAATAGTCAGGAACGTTTTTCTTACTTGCATAGTAGAGATTGCAAGCTTCTGTGGTGACGGTAAACCCTTCAGGAATGGGGATTCCTAATAAGGTCATTTGGGATAACCCAATCCCCTTACCACCGAGCAAGTCTTTACCCATGCCCTTGGTGTCTTTAAAGTTGAACACATATTGTTTTTCTGCCATAGATTTCTCCTTTTTTGTGTCGAGCAGGACGGCTCGGCACTCGCGAGTAAAATAATACCATAAAGACCCCTTCGTTTCTACACTTCAAACACTCAAAACCAAGATGTTTTATTTTTTGTTTGGGCATATAATGATTTCATAAGACCGGGAAATGAAAAAAGAACCCTACACATTGACCATTGACTTTGGTACGCAGTCCGTTCGCATCGCCATTTTTGATACGAAGGGCAACATCCTTGCCATTGAAAAAGAAACCTATCAACCCACCTATTATTCTTCAAAACCTGGGTATGCAGAACAAAAAGCATCGTTTTATTGGGATGCGTTAGGGCGTGTGAGTCGCCTTTTGGTTCAAAACCACCCCGATCTCATTCCCCACGTTAATGGTGTTTCGATGACCGCCTTTCGCGGGACATCGATTTTTTTAGATGAACACAAAAAACCGGTTCGTGATGTCATTTTATGGTTGGATCAACGGTTAGCAAAATTTGAACCTTTTTCCCTTTTTCACACGGTCGCCTATCGTCTCATTGGTCTTTATGAAACCGCCAAATTAAATTCACGACGAACCATGGCTCGTTGGTTACGACAAAACGAACCGGAAAATTGGAAGAAAACAAAGTATTACACCGCTTTATCGAGTTATTTCAATTATTTATTAACCGGAGAGTTGACCGATAGTTCCGCGAATATGGTAGGACACTATCCCTTGGATTTTATTACTGGAAAATGGTATAAGCCGAGCCATATCAAAGCCGCCATCTTTAATGTACCGATTGAAAAACTTATTCCTTTGAAACGCCCCGGAGAAATCTTGGGAAAAATTAGTGAAGAAGCGAGTGCCTTTTTAGGTTTACCCGAAGGCTTACCTGTTTACGCGACTGGACCCGATAAAGCGGCCGAAACGTTAGGCACAGGTTGTCTTGATTATAATGTGGCCAATTTATCGTATGGAACCTCCGTATCAATGACCATTCCTCACCATAAATATGTGGAACCCGAACCCTTTCTGCCTGCCTATGAAGCGGCGATTCGCGGCCTCTATAACATTGAAGTCCACATCAATCGAGGTTATTGGATGATTTCCTGGTTTCGCGATAATTTTGCCCACAAGGAAACCGCAGAAGCGATGATTGAAAAACTCGCCGTCGAAGAAGTCTTAAATCAACACATGATGAAAATTCCCCCTGGTTCGGAAGGACTTGTTCTTTCTCCCTACTGGGGACCGGGGTTACGACGTCCTGAAGCGAAGGGGGCAATTATCGGTTGGAGTGATGTTCACACCAAAGTTCACTTGTATCGAGCGATTGTTGAAGGCATTGGATTTGGGATTAAAGAAGGCTTTTTAGGGATGGAAAAACGACTTCACCACCACGTCAAAGAAATTCGTGTGTCGGGTGGGGGATCACGGTCGGATGCGATTTGCCAAATTACCGCGGACATCTTTAATCTTCCCGTCTCGCGTGTACAGACCAATGAAACGTCCTCGCTTGGAACTGCCATCAGTGCTTTTGTTGCCTCCGGTGTTTATCCCGATGCAAAAAC
>JALRKT010000002.1:27552-68961 GCA_023268805.1 Bacilli bacterium | reverse complement strand
GTCTTGGTTATGACTATCCCCCTATCTCTAGGGTATTTAACCAGATGTCAAGCCCTGGTGAGGTTCTTCGCGTAGCGTCGAATTAAACCACATGCTCCACTGCTTGTGCGGGCTCCCGTCAATTCCTTTAAGTTTTATTCTTGCGAACGTACTACCCAGGCGGGATGCTTATCGCGTTAGCTTCGACACTGAGTTGCCCCAATATCTAGCATCCATCGTTGACAGCGTGGACTACTAGGGTATCTAATCCTATTTGCTCCCCACGCTTTCGTGACTCAGTGTCAGTTACGAGCCAGTAAGCCGCCTTCGCCACTGGTGTTCCTCCATATATCTACGCATTTCACCGCTACACATGGAATTCCGCTTACCCCTCTCGCACTCGAGTCTTTCAGTATCCAAAGCGAACAGTAGTTGAGCTACTGCATTTGACCTTAGACTTAAAAAACCACCTACTCACGCTTTACGCCCAATAATTCCGGATAACGCTTGCCACCTATGTATTACCGCGGCTGCTGGCACATAGTTAGCCATGGCTTTCTAATGAAGTACTGTCAAATAGAGATCATTTCCTATCCCTATCATTCGTCCTCCACAACAGAGTTTTACAATCCGAAGACCGTCTTCACTCACGCGGCGTTGCTCGGTCAGGGTTTCCCCCATTGCCGAAAACTCCCTACTGCTGCCTCCCGTAGGAGTATGGACCGTGTCTCAGTTCCATTGTGGCCGATCACCCTCTCAGGTCGGCTACGCATCGTCGCCTTGGTGAGCCGTTACCTCACCAACTAGCTAATGCGCCGCAGGTCCATCTCGAAGTGACGCATTGCTGCGCCTTTCATCCAAGGAAGATGTCTTCCCCGTTATCATCCGGTATTGTCTGAAGTTTCCCTCAGGTATCCCAGTCTTCAAGGCAGGTTACCTACGTGTTACTCACCCGTTCGCCACTTGTGTATTGCTACACACGTACGACTTGCATGTATTAGGCACGCCGCCAGCGTTCATCCTGAGCCAGGATCAAACTCTCTATAAAAAGTATTGATTCTAGTTCATTGTTAAATTATCTGGTTTGTTCTAAATTTCTTAAAAAGAAAAAATTGACGTTATTTGTTTGTCTTGTTTTGCTTAGTTTTCAAAGATCAGTGCGACACGTTTTACTCTCGTAAAAAAAGGATTGCTCCTTAAACGTGTGCTGTATAAGAATAGCAAGGACCAGTCGGTAAGTCAAGAAATAATTGCGATTATTTTGACTTTTTTTTCCTCGCGTTCAACCGCGAAGAAACGCCTTGAATTCGCATCTGCCGAGGCAGGCGCAAGTAGAATTAAACCATATTCGCCTGTCCATTGCAAGAGAGAACACTTACATTCCTTCACTTTTTCTGTTTCACGCGATAAATGCAATAAAAAAACCCATCCAGAGATGGGTTTTTAACGTGATGAAAGCGTGGACTTTTAACGACGACGTGTCATCGCCAAGTAACGTAGGACGCGTAGGAAGATATTAATAAAGGAAATATAAAGGGTTAAGGCTGCAACAATCGCTTGATTACGATCGAGTTCGCCGCCCATGGCAATTTGTTTAACCCACCAGACTTGATAGGCCACCATGAGTAAGACAATGCCAAAGACGGTAAAGGATAAAATCCAATCCATTTGGGCACTTCCGACAAACAAGTTAATGATCATTAAAATAATCGCACCAAAGAAAGCCACGGTAATGAATTGTCCTAAACTCGTTAAATTGGATTTGGTGAACGCCCCATACGCGGCAAACACCCCAAAGACAAGCGCAGAGACGAGGAAGGATGTTCCAATCAGTTCGGCTTCGTACACAAAGCCAAGGGAAGATAAAACAACGCCCATCGAGCCGGCATAGAGAACAAAAGGAATAAGGGGATTACCACGTCCACGCAACATTCCAGAAAATAAAATCCATAAATAGGTCACAAACAAGACCACACTGGAGGCAATGACGACGGTAAAATAGGATTCCACGGGAAGTAGTCCCCCGATGAGGGCAAAAAAAGTGCCGAAAGATGTCAACGCGGTAATGCCTAAGGCAACCGCCATCCAGGCAAAGACTTTTACAAGCGGCGACGTTTGACTTCCCGCATACGATTGATAACGAAATTCTTCATTCATAATTACTATTAATCCTCCTAAACGTATTATAAAAAACTTTAGGCCATTTGTGTCAGCAATGCTTCAAAGGATTCCACGGTTAAGGAAGCACCACCGACAAGCGCCCCATCCACATCACTTTGCAGGAGATACGCTTTGACGTTGGCCGGTTTGACCGAGCCTCCGTAAAGAATTTGGACCGCTTCCGCACGGGACTTACTACTAAGTGTTGCAAGTGTTTTTCGAATAAAGGAACAAATGTCTTGGGCGTGTTCCGGACTTGCATTCAATCCGGTACCAATCGACCAAACGGGTTCATAGGCAATAATGATCCGTTGGAATTCTTCTTCCGTCACACCTTGTAAACCAACCGTGAGTTGATCAAGAATGACTTGTTTGGTTTGATTTTCTTCGTATTCTTTCGCCGTTTCACCCACACAGTAGACCACGGTAAAGCCAAGCGATAACGCTTTTTTAATTTTCTTGTTGCACGATAAATTCGTTTCACCAAAGTACGAGCGACGTTCGGAGTGACCAATCAAGGTCCAGGAAATGCCAATATCGGCGAGCATTTCCGCAGAAATTTCTCCAGTAAACGCCCCTTTGGCTTCAAAGTGCATATCTTGCGATGAGACGATGAGTTCAGGGTTTGCGTTTTTCACCGTTTGCAGACTTAAGTAGGTGGGAGCCACACCGAGCATGACATTCATCGCTTTCGCTTTTTGGGTTAAGGCTCGACTCGCTTCCGCAAAGACTTTTGCCTCCGCTTGTAGTAAATTCATTTTCCAGTTGCCGAGTAATAATTTTTTTCGCATGATTTAATCCTCAATGACGTCGATCCCCGGAAGGTGACCGGCGTTTTCAATCATTTCTAACGACGCTCCGCCCCCTGTTGACACATGGGAGAAGTCATCCATAAAGCCAAATTGAGCGACAGCCGCCGCAGAATCGCCACCGCCACAGACGGTAAAGGCTGATTTTCCTAGTTGACGTACCGCTTCACAAATCGCCAAGGTTCCTTGAGTAAATTGGGGTTTTTCAAACACACCCATCGGACCATTCCAAAATAACGTTTTTGCTTTCGCGATTTCCGCTTGGAAACGGGCGATGGTTTTTGGACCAATGTCCATCCCCATCATCTCACCTTGAATTTCCCCTTCATAGGTTTCAAACACCGTCGGGTTATCAAAGGAATTTGTGGAAACAAAATCCGACGCTAAAACAAGTTTGGAGTCTGCCTTTTCCATCAGGTGACGGGCAAAGTCCAGTTGATCGCCTTCAAAGGGTGAATTCCCCACATGTTTACCTTGGGCTTTTAAAAAGGTGTAGGTCATGGCCCCACCAATTAAGATTTTGTCGCACTTATCAATAAGCTCTTCGAGCACTTTGATTTTATCAGAAACTTTTAATCCACCCATAATGGCAACATACGGACGGGCAGAAGGTTCAACTTTCACCACTTTTGCTAAGGCCAACAGTTCTTTTTCAACCAGATAACCGACGGCGACCGGTTTGCCTTTTTGTTTAAGTAAGGTTGGTAAACCTGCGGTGGATGCATGAGCCCGGTGTGCACTTCCAAAGGCATCCATGACAAAGGCATCGGCTAAATCAGCCCACGCTTGCGCTAAGCCAAGATCATTTTTTTCTTCACCGACTTCATAACGGGTGTTTTGGACAAGTAGGATGGTCCCGGCTTGAAGTGCTTTAACCTTTTGGTTTAAGACATCCCCACGCGTCGCTTCGGAAAAATCGACCTTTACGCCAAGTAATGAAGCTAAATGGGGGGCGACAATCGTTAAATTATTTTTTTTAATATCGCCTTCGAGCTTAGTGGGGTCTTTATGACGAATTTTTCCCAAATGGGATAATAAAACGAGTTTAGCCCCTTTGGCTAATAAGGCTTTTAATGTTGGTAAAGCGGCAACAATGCGGTTGTCATCACGAATGGTTCCATCTTTCAACGGAACATTGAAATCAACGCGGACAAAAACGGTTTTATTTGTCAATGATGGCAAGGTGGCTAAGGTTTTCATGTGTTTCTCCTTGAAAGAAAAACACTCACGGAGCCCGTGAGTGTTTGATTTCAGTTTTGTTTTATTTCACTCCGAGCACAGCGGCATACTTTTTCGCTAAGCGAATGTATTGCGAGGTGAAGGAGTATTCGTTGTCATACCAGGAAACCACTTTAAGGAGTTGTTTGCCTTCGGCATTGACGAGTAATTTGACTTGGGTTGCATCGTAGAGGGAACCATGCGTTTCACCGATAATATCGGAGCTAACGATTTCATCTTCGGTATAACCAAGGACGTCTTTAAGCGCACCGTTAGCGGCGGCTTTCATTAAACCATTGACTTCCGCTTCATCTTTCACAGGTTTCTTTAAGGTGACGGTTAAGTCCACTAAACTACCATCGATAACCGGAACGCGTAAGGCGGCACCATTGAGTTTCCCTTTGATTTCTGGGATGACTAAGTGCAACGCTTTGGCGGCACCCGTAGAGGAAGGAACGATGTTCGCAGCAGCCGCACGGCCACGACGGTTATCACCTTTCTTCACTAAGTCTAGGGTCGTTTGATCGTTGGTGTAGGCGTGAACCGTGGTCATTAAACCCGTTTCAATGCCGTAGTTGTCTTCTAAGACTTTGACGACAGGGGCTAAGCAGTTCGTAGTGCAGCTTGCACCGGAAATGACGGTCATTTCTTTCGTTAACTTGGCATCATTGACACCAAAGACAAACGTAGGGGTCACCGCATCGGATGGGGCGGAGATCATAACACCTTTTGCACCACCTTTTTCGACGTGGACAATCGCATCATCTTTCCCTTTTAAACGACCGGTACATTCTAAAACGATATCGACTCCGAAATCCTTCCAATTTAATAAGGTGGGATCGGGCTGACCTAAGACAGGAATCGCTTTGCCATTGAAGACAATCGCTTTGCCGTCTTCAGAGGTCGTTAGTTCGCCCCCTTTGAAACGACCATGGGTCGTGTCATACTTTAATAAATAGGTGAGGGTTTTTGCATCGGTCAAATCGTTGATGGCAACGATTTCAAATCCTCCAACTTCGACCATACGACGGAACGATAATCGTCCGATACGACCGAAACCATTAATTGCTACTTTAATCGCCATAATGTTTCCTCCTGGTAATTTACCTCAACCATTATATAAGAAACGTGGACAAGAATAAACATTTTGACGCGGAATTATTCATAGACCGTAATCCCTTTTAGAAGTTCCGCTAAATCCATCTCAAAAACGGCCGCAAGACGCGATAAAATAACAAGACTCGGATTCCGTCGTCCCCGTTCTAAATCACTCAAATAATTTTTATTGATTTGCGCTTCAATCGCTAAGGTAAGTTGCGACCACCCTTTTTTTAACCGTAAATAGGCAATCCGTTTGCCAAGTTGGGATGCCACACTAAGCAAGCGTGTGCCCTCGAAGTTTTTCTGCAAGGCGATGCATCGCCCGAAATAAATGATTCAAGTTACTTTTACTCACCGCATTGGGATAATAGGTTTTCATCATGTCAGAGAGTTCATCTAAGGAAGAAGAGTCATGCTCTAACCGCAATTGGGCGAGCGTGACAAGTTTGGGATGATCTAAATTTTTCAGACCAATGACTGTATCAATGAGCCGAATATCATCAATTTGTTTTTCGGCGGCTTCAATGGTTTTTCGCATGTTGGCATTCTCACAAATTTGCAAGCGATTATCACTATTGGAAAAATCTCGGGCAACGCGAATATTTTCAAACTCCAAGGTCGATTCCGTTGCCCCAAGAAAAATCAGGAAATCCGCAATTTGATCTGAACGTTTCACATACAAAATAAATTTGTTTTTGCGGGATGTTAATTTAAAATCGACCCCGAGATTTTTGACTTTTTTCATCAGACGAATCACACCTTGTAGCCATTCTTCATCTTCACTCGATACTTCTAAATGGTAATGCGAACTTTGCGGATGATTGACACTTCCTGAAGCCAAAAAAAGACCCGTCATATAGCCGGCAATCAAATCGGGTGAGGAAAATTGTTCTAAATAATCCTTACTGGAAGAAGCAAAATCAAGATGAATGGCTTCCAAAATCGTATCAACGTGGGTATCAAAGACAATTTCATAAATCCGGTTTTTTGAAAACCGTGTAGCGGTCTTATATTCAAAATGAGGTTTAAGGTGAAAAAGCTCTTCACTCGTCGCATAAATAAAGTTGGCAATTTTAGAATAGGTGGTCGTTAAGGTCAGTTTGGTGGTTGTTTTCGTCCAGGAAAACCGCCCATTGTTTTTAATAAAACCCGCGAGCATCGCCCGTTTACGATCAAAGGAGTACGGTTTCGTGGTAAGTTCTTCTTTCACTAAACTCGTAAAGGATTGAACGGCTTTCATTATTCTTGGTTCATAAACTTATCGATATCTCGGTGATAAACAAGAACATCGAATCGCGGATCTTGGCGTAAGACATTTGCAAGATTTTCAACAAACACAACGGAACGATGACGACCCCCGGTACATCCAACAGCAAATTCATAATAATGGCGACCTTGATCAATCACGACATCAAGATACCCTTTAAGATTCTTTTCTACATTTTTGGTAATCGTTTGAAACATCGCTTGCTCTCGCACGAATGAAATAATTTTCGGATCTAAGCCCGATAAAGAACGGAGTTGCTCATGATGAAAGGGATTATCAAGCACACGGACATCCATGACCATATCCGCATCCATCGGTAAACCATGTTTAAAACCAAAGCTCACTAATGAAATCGTCATCACTTTTTCAGGAGTATGACGGAACAGACTAAATAACTTTTCTTTAAAGAACGCGACTTTCATCCCCGTGGTGTCGACTAAATCATTCACGTCAGGACGAATCGCTTCCACTAAACTTAGATCGATATCAATGGCCTTGGCAAGTGTATAGCCTTCGGCTTGTAAGG
Organism: Bacilli bacterium; assembly: GCA_023268805.1. Taxonomy (GTDB): domain Bacteria; phylum Bacillota_I; class Bacilli_A; order RFN20; family CAG-826; genus UBA970. The sequence continues at coordinate 61,901 of JALRKT010000002.1, read as the reverse complement.
GATGTAAATGTCGCGTGAGTTTGTAGCGCGATAAAATATCTGGAAGGGAAGCCACTAAGCAAATCACATGAATCCGTAAGCCTTCAATGTGACGCGCTTTTTCAATAGCTTTTTTCGCGTTAAGCAAGTTGACACTGATGACGGTTTTAATCGCATTAGCCTCATGATGAACAAGTTCAAAAAGTGCCGTATAAAGATCGGCTGGGGGATTATCAATACAGCGATATCCGAGCTCTTCAAAGGCAAGCAAGGCGGTGGATTTCCCCGCACCAGACATACCAGTTAATAAGATGACACCACGGGAACGCATGATACTATATTTTAACGTATTTATACTCAATTCAAGCGACTTATTTTATTTTGCGGAAAGGATTTTAAAAAAACGGGCATAGTCATCAATCCAAAAGGTGGGTTGAATGGACGCAGCGAAAGGGCGTAATGACCAACTAACAAGAGCGGTATCTACACCAGCATTTCTACCCGCGTGATAATCATAAATGGTATCACCTACGAATAAGACCTCTTCTGGTTTTAAGTGAAAATGCTTTAAACATTGAAGAATACCATCAGGATCCGGTTTAGGAGATTTGACTTCATCCAAGGTAATGATCCAATCAAACGTTTTCCCCATCCCGATAACATCTAGGGTTAATAAGGCATTTCGACGTAGTTTACTCGTGACAATGCCCGTAGCAATGCCCTGTTTTTTTAAGGAATCAATCACGGAAATAATATGGGGAAACGCCACCGCATATTTGGGATAAAATTCTCGCGCTTTTTCCGCAAATTCAGGAATGAGTTTTTCCACATCTTCATCCGGAAAATACGAATGAAGCGTGTCTTTAATCGGAGGTCCCGAAATTTTGAGTAATTGATGTAACGTCACTTTTTGATTGGGGGTGTATTTTTCTACAAAGGAAAGCATCGTCATAATGACGACGAGTTCAGTATCTGCGACGGTGCCATCTAAATCGAAAAAAATACCTTTATACATGACGTTTTTTCCATTGGTCTTGGATGATATGGTTGGCAAGAATAGCGAGGATACCGACGGCAAAGAATACCCAGCCCCAAATCACACTCCATTGCCCTTGATTACCCATATTGTAGGTAGGATCACGCAGCGGTTCCATAATTCCACGGGTTAATCCATACCAAACTAGGTACCCTAAGGCGATATCCCCTTGTTTAATCCATTTGGATAAACCCACACCCATGCCAAATTTCAACACAAAGAAACCCGTTAAATTAATGAACGACTCAATCAAAAATAAAGGGGTACGAAATTCACCAAAGATGGTCATTTGTTCTCGCACAAAGGTCGGTAACCATAACCATTGATTGACATCCGCGACCGCTCCATATACTTCTTGATTAAAGAAATTACCCCAACGACCAATCGCTTGGGCAACAAGAATGGTAGGAATCGCCCAGTCGACGGCCTGAATGATAGCAATATCTTTCCGTTTCCAAAGCACATAAAGAATCCCAACCAAAGCGCCCCCTAAGGCACCTCCCATAATCGCAAGTCCGCCTTCCCAGACGGCAAAGATTTTCCATAAAGGTTCCCCAGCAAATTCTAAATCCCATTGGCCCCATACGTACCATAATCGTGCCCCTAAGATACCCGCAGGGAAGGCAATGACAAAAACATCTTCCACAAATCCTTTTTTCTTACCTCGTTTTATAAATTCATATTCGGTAAGTTGATACGCTAAAATGGCCCCTGTCAAAATAAAAATGGCGTAAAACGTCACCAAGGGCGATTCAAACGGAATGCCTTTGGGTAAGGGATACGTAAAAATCGGTTCAATACTTTCTAAGGTTAAGTAAAAGAAAACAGCCGTCGGTACAATTAGTAAAATAATCGTGGAAGATAGTAAGGGATGGAATTGATCCGAAATATCTTTTTTTCCTTTTAAGCGAATGGCGGTCCATAACCATAAACCGGATAAAAGGAGTAAAAAAGGATTGGCAAACGCCATCATTGTATCGCCCTCACCCGCATCTTGAACAAGGGCAAAACTCATAACGCCTAATCCAACCGCGGCTAAAAATATATAAAAGAAATGATTGAGACCGAGCGTTTGATAAGGCGTTTGCTTGGTTAAGGGTAAAGCATAAAAGTGCGTTAGGGATTTGATAAAACGATAAATTCCAAATCCGACGCCGGCACCCCCAAGAAATAAAAACGCTAATGTTGTAATATCCATAAGTTACCTCCTCGTTATTTTAACGGACTTTCGGAGATGTATCTACCCTTTATGTCCAAGATAAGGTTTTAAGTATTGCCCCGTGTAGGACGTTGCCACCCGACTCACTTCTTCAGGCGTTCCGGTGGCAACTATTTGTCCACCACGGTCGCCACCTTCAGGACCGAGGTCAATCACATAATCGGCTACCTTAATGACATCCAAATTATGTTCAATGACCAGGACAGAATCGCCTTGATCGACGATCGTTTGTAAGACGCGAACAAGGCGCGCTACATCATCGACGTGTAACCCCGTGGTCGGTTCATCTAAAATGTAAAGCGTTTTTCCGGTCGCTCGTTTTTGGAGTTCAAACGCGAGTTTGACCCGTTGGGCTTCCCCACCAGATAACGTCGTTGCCGATTGGCCAAGTTTCATATAGCCTAAACCGACATCACATAACGTTTGTAAGCGACGGGCAATGCTCGTACGATTTTCAAAAAAGACAAGGGCATCCTCTGCCGTCATTTCTAAGACATCATGAATATTTTTATCTTTGTACGTGCAGGCTAAGGTTTCTTCGTTATATCTTTTGCCTTCACATGCTTCACATTTCACATACACGTCCGGTAAAAAGTTCATGGGAATGCGCTTGACGCCATCCCCTTGACATACTTCACATCGTCCCCCCGGAACGTTAAAGGAAAAGCGACCTTTATCAAATCCTCGACTACGGGCTTCAATCGTATCTGCGAATAAATCCCGAATTTCATCAAACACTTTCGTATACGTAGCAGGATTACTACGGGGAGTTCTTCCAATCGGATCTTGGGAAATATTAATGCATTTATCGAGATGATCTAATCCTTTAATGGTTTGATGGGCACCCGGGGTGACATCCGCTCGTTGTAATGTTTTTAAAATCGCTTGATATAAAATATCGTTAATTAAGGTCGATTTCCCCGAACCAGAGACGCCAGTGACCACCACGAGTTCGCCTAAGGGAATGTTGACATTCACTTTTTTAAGATTGTTTTCTTTCGCCCCGACAATTTCAATGATTTTGCCATTGCCTTTTTTTCGTTTGCTCGGAACAGGAATCGATTTACGACCCGAAAGATAATCGCCGGTAATGGAACGCGGTTCTGCCATGAGATCGTCAACCGACCCTTGGGCGACGACTTCACCCCCATGCATGCCGGCACCCGGACCAATGTCAACAATATAGTCGGCTTCGCGCATGGTTTCTTCATCATGTTCGACGACGATTAAGGTGTTCCCTAAGTCCCGCATCGCTTTTAGTGTATTGAGTAAGCGACGGTTATCGCGTTGATGTAATCCAATCGAGGGTTCATCTAAGACATAAAGCACGCCGGTTAAACGTGATCCAATTTGCGTTGCCAAGCGAATGCGTTGTGCCTCACCTCCCGATAAAGTCATCGCGGTTCGCGCCAGGGTCAAATAATCTAACCCGACGTTTTCTAAAAACCCCGCCCGCGAACTAATTTCTTTTAAGACCAAACGGGCAATCGTTTTTTCCGATTCACTGAGTTGTGAGGATAAGCCCTCTAACCATTGATTGAGTTCTATGATGGAACATAACGTGACTTCATGGATATTTTTTTGTCCCACTTTCACACTGAGTACTTTTTCATTGAGGCGCGCCCCCTGGCACGTCGTGCAGGTGCGGTCCGTAAAATAACGTTCATAAAATTCGCGCATCATTTCCGATTGAGTTTCATGATAAAGCCGTTCAAGTTTGGCTTTAATGCCTTCAATGCGATCAAAGCGGTTAATCACATTGCCACTGGAAGATTTGAGTTGATATTGATGGATTTTTGTCGAGCCTTCTAAAATTACTTTCTTTTGAGCATCGGTGAGAAGGTAATACGGTTTTTGTAACGGAATGTCATAAAGTTGACAAAGCATTTTAAATTCTTGCCAGTAAAGATTCGGCGTTCCAATCATATTTTTAAAAAATTGAATCGCCCCTTCTTGAATCGATAGGGTTGGATCCGGAATCAGTCGGGTAACATCCACTTCGCGTTTAATGCCTAATCCATGGCAATCCGGACAACTGCCTATGGGTGCGTTAAAACTAAATAAACGGGGTTCGAGTTTCGGAACGGAAAAACCACAATGCTTACACGCATGATGAGAGGAAAATAACTGATCAACGCCCTCGATATGGGCAATCATATACCCTTTGGACCAATCCAGGGCGAGTTCAATCGCATCGTATAAACGCGAACGAATATCGGGTTTCATCACTAAACGATCAATCACAATCGCAATCGTATGTTTTTTATTTTTTTCTAACTCACCGACTTCATCAATCCGTACAAAGTGCTCATTGACGCGAACGCGTTCAAAACCGGCACGTTTAATTTTATCCAAGGTTACTTTATGGGTGCCTTTTTCGTTTTGAACGAGGGGGGCTAAAATTTGAATTTTTGTTCCTTCCGGTTGTTGTAAAACAACATTCACCATTTGCGGCGAAGAAAAGGCCACAATCGGTTCATGATGCGTGGGGCAATAAGGAACCCCGACACGGGCAAAGAGTAGACGGAGATAATCATAAATTTCTGTGACCGTTCCGACCGTCGAACGGGGATTATGAGAAGTGGTTTTTTGATCGATAGAAATCGCAGGTGAAAGACCTTCGATGGATTCCACATCCGGTTTTTCAACATTGCCAAGAAATTGCCGGGCATAGCTCGATAAGGATTCGACATAACGCCGTTGCCCTTCCATGTAAATCGTGTCAAAAGCAAGTGTAGTTTTTCCACTTCCCGATAATCCGGTAAAGACAACAAGTTTATCTTTAGGAATGGTTAAATTAACCGCTTTTAAATTATTTTCGCGGGCTTCTTTAATCACAATGTTCTTTAAATCCATACCTAAAACCTCAAACTACTATTATAAACTATTTTTGATGTGGATGAGGTAGGATACCCTAGGCTTCTTGGGGTTGATGAACGACACCAAAGAACGTGATAAGTCCGGATGCTGTCGTGATGTAAAAGGCAAATGATCGATCAAAAATAATTTCAAGATTCGGTGGAACTGGCATCGATGTTGTTCCGACATCCGCCTCCGTCACCGCAGCCGCTTCAAAGCCTTCGGCAAACACATCAATACGGGCGTCTTGGGTTAGAGACTGGACATATAAATCGTCTCCTGCACGCGATAAATCGGCAACACCCGCGGTAAAAAGGGAAGGAACCCTCTCGTGATACCACGTTTTTAAATTCAATTTATTTTGAATCGAAAAGGCAGGAATATGAAGACGAACATCCCGTGATTGCATACGTTCGTCTTGGTTCGTTAAAAAGGATACTAAAGCGTCATCTGCTAATAAGGCATCGACGGAGGATGATTCGGAAGGGAGGATGAAATGAAATTGGTAATCGCCATACGCTTGATCTTGAACGATGGTCATCATTTCATCTTGAAAAACCATGGTGTTGCGTAAGGTTTTTGGCATCATCATCACGGGCATGGTGTCCCCGTTATCTGCCGTAAAAAGTGAGGCATAATGCTCTGCTTCTTCATAAGGTATTAACCAGTTTGCTCGAAGATAAAACGTATTATACAAAAGCCATTGTGTGGAGTCCTGAATCGATAAATCGTCGGGTTTTATATTTAAAAAATCATTCGTTTTATCATTGATCCACTCGGCAATAGCGGCTTGATCATCTTCACTAAAATCAGAATGAAATACTTCCGCAAAATACGTTTCTGCCAAGCGTTGGGGATAGTCAGGAACAATTGGGAATGTATCACGAATAAAGATTCCATTTGCCAGTCGGGATTGAACTACCGGTTGGGTCTTATCGATGACTTGTCGATACGTTTGTTGAAACCCATCATGAATCGCTTCATGGAGGGCATCGTCACTAGTTATCCCAAGTAAGTTTTGAAGTTCTGTTTGTGTCGTACCTTGACTTGCTTCATAAAGCATCGCCATCGTCACATAACTCGATAAGGGAGAATACACAAGATTGTCCTCATGATCCATCGCGGAAAAGGCCTGGGCCAAAAAGGGAATCAGTGGGGCCGCTAATGCCGCTTCTTGACTTCGATCTGTGGCAGCATTCCACGAAGGATAATCGACGGTGTTTAAGGCCGTTAAGCGTCCCAACGTTTGTTCCATGCCATTATTCGGTGTGGTCGCATTCAAGGTTAAGGCGACAATCAGCACCGAGAACACGGAGGATAAAACACTTGGTATCACCCAAGGCCGTTGCAAGAACGGTTGACGTTTTGGCCACGCGGGTTGCACTAATGAACGATGAAACGAACGAAAATACGATTGTCCCGATTGAGCAATCTTATCTTCGAGTGGGGTTCGTGCGTGCTTCATCGATAATCCTCCTTTATTTTTTCTAAAATACTTTGATAACGTTTATGGGCAGCGGATACCGAGATATTCAATAAGGCGGCAATCGTTTCAAAACCAAGGTCATACACAAGGCGATAGGCGAGGAGTAAATTTTCTTGGTCACTGAGTTGCTTATGCCACGTTTGAAACATATCTGGTTTTTCTAAACTCGTCACATAGTCATCATAGGCTTCTTGCCAGGCGAGTTCTTTTTGTTTGGCAAGGACGTTTAACGCGGTGTTTCTTGCAATGAGAACCAGCCATGCTTGTAACGAATCTTGATGCCGACATGTTGGTGCTTTTTCATATGCTTTTAAAAACACGTCTTGTAAGACATCTTCACTCGTCTCATGGTGTTTTAAAATCGAGTAAATCACGACATAACATACGCGATGATACATCGCATAAACTTGATCAAAGATGGCGTGATCTCGTTTTTTAAAACGGAAGAATTGCGCTGGGTCAAGGCCTTGTAACTTTCCCATACGCCCTCCTATCTATTAAGACCGATTTTACGTCGGTTTTTTTCACGGAATCGTTGAATCTTCGTTGCAAGTCGTTTCTTTTTCATCTACAATCTTTATGGACGGGACGTAGCACAGCTTGGTAGTGCGCTACCTTGGGGTGGTAGAGGTCGTGAGTTCGAATCTCATCGTTCCGACCATTTTTTATTTCTTACGATGTTGAAGTTCCACTTCAAGTAATAATATCGCCGTTTTTAAATCCTCTTCGGAGAGTTGAATCGCTTTATCCACAAGCCCACCGACGGTCATTTTTGTATACACAAAATCGGAAAACGATTTGAACTTGGGTTTTTCTGGAAGTGTATCTTCTGGTTTTTTAGGTGTTTTTTTCGGAAATAAATACGCTTCCAAATCCGGAAGTAAATTCATGAGATTCGCTTCCGTATCCATACGAATGAGCGGATTAAATTTCGCCATCGCCATCGCAATGATTTCCGGATAAATACCCAAACTTTCTGAAAGATTATCCGCGGTGACATATTTAAAAACCGAATCATTCAATCCCGCATAAATTTTCTTGTAAAGCGCTTTGTTGGCTTTCATCCCTTTTATTTTAAACATTTTTTCAAAAAAAAACATCTTCCGAAGAAGATGCTATCTTTTTTATGGTACACCATATAGGGCTCGAACCTATGACCCGCTGATTAAGAGTCAGCTGCTCTACCAACTGAGCTAATGGTGCATTGCTCATTTATCTTACACGAAACGCCCCTTCAATTCAAACAAAGAAAAAGGAATCCAACACGTGGATTCCTTTGGAGATCAATTTAATCTTGCAAGATGAAGTCATCGACTTCTAAGGGAAGAAGTTGTGGACCAAAGTTCCAGCCCATGATGCCTTCATAAGTGACAAATGTATCGCTTCCCAACGTGGCTTGGGAGAAGATATCATACATCGCTTGCCGTTTCGCTTGTCCCACATGATAGTTCAAATACATGTTGACCGTATAGGCATTGTCACCATCGATGACTTTCATACGAATGGCTAAGTGATTCGCGGCACCGATAGGTAATTCGCCCGAGGTTATCACTTCAAATTGTAAGTTGGCTAAACGGACCATCGAGCCATCACGGTAACGTTGGGCCGCATTCGCAACAGAGACCGAAGAAAATTGTGAAGCGGTAAGTTGACGGATGACAATTTCCGGATCGGTGGCCGGCGCGAGTTTAATGTTCGTAATCCACGAAATTTGGCGAGAACCGCCAAAGGTTGCTGCTTCACCGGTCACTTCAATAAAGTCACCCATGGAGAAACTATCACGCCAATCGATATCCGGACGGTAAAGGGCCATCCCATATTCACCCGACGTAATAAAAGCGGTATTCCAATCGGTCATAATGCCCGAAACAAAACCGCGAACACGTACAATGGCCGCATTACGAGCAGAACGCGGTGCGTTTTGTAACGTTTCATCCACATAGGTTAAACCTTCATCGTTATTGCGCGTAAAGTTCGTGGATAAAGGAATTAAAGGAATGGTGGAAGAATCCACTTCTTCGGCTTCCACCGTTAATAAAAATTCACGGGTGGTCGTATACGTTTTATTATTGGCATCCATCGAAGCCACTAAGGTGAGCGTTGCTTCAATACTAGGTTCACCAAAGGCAGGTTGTAAGATTGATAAGGTGTAAATCGAAATGGAAATTTGATTTTCAACGGTGGCTTCAGGATTTGTCACGAGCGTGGCATCTTTGAAAATAAAATAAGCAGAGGATGCTTCGTTAATGGACCAATCTAAGGTCACTTCATAATCCGCTTCCTCATCAAAGGTGATCATTTCACGAATGAGCGTTAAGTTACCTTTGACCACTTGACGAATATCTTGTTCGAGTGTTTGACCATCACTTTGGACAGCGACCGTAGGGGTGGCATCAATCGTGGCGTCTAATAGGGCCGCATAGGCATCGGTTGAGCCACAGGCACTTAACGCAAGGGCACCGAGGAACGATGCAATCAACCACGTTTTTTTAGTCATATCCAATCCTCCTTAAGAATTGATGGGGGTGATTTGAACCCCGTTGTGTAACTGTAATTGATAATTATCAAAGTAAGGGGCAACATAGCCACTCACTTCATAGGATTGTCCAAGTTCGAATTGTGTTTCTGACACATAGGGGAACATCCGACCATCCACGCGTAAATTGAAGGACACTTCGGTACCGTAATAATAACTATAAAGTGTCATGTTATTATTGGCATCTTTCCGGTGAAATTCTCCGACCGTGACATCCCCGCTTAAATCATCATCGGGGTTGACTGGACGGGCACGAATCATAATGCGTGTACGGACAAAGAACCCGTTATAAGGGGCAAAGGAATTTGGAAATTCTACGGTAATATTCGTTAAATCAAACGGTTCATAATCCCCGTTCATTCCATTAGTAGCAAGTACTTCGTCATAATCCGCATTTCCTGGACGTGTTATAAGGGAAATCGGGTAGAACGGATGGAACGTTTGCATAATCGGATCGGTGAGTTGGACATTTTCATTAAACGTGGTCGCTTTCGCGTACAGTTGAATGACATCCCCGGGTTGACTAAAGGGAAGATCATTATATTGAGTAAACACAAAAATCGAGGCATAGTTCCCATTCGTATCCGGATGGAAGACATCGCGAAGAATGGCGTTAGAGCCAATCGTGGCCACGACAACGACTTGAAAGCGTAATTTCGTGGAGTTGGTAAGCGTAAAGGGGATTTCATTCCCGTCATCATCAAGCACTTTTTCACCAAACTTGTCTTCGAGCGGTAAGGTGGTTCCATACGCCTTACGCACAAAACGAATACTAACATCATACACATTATCCGAATAATCAAACGACGGATCATTACGGAATCCATAAATTCGAGCGCCAGTTCGGGCCGCATACTCTCCTGCGGCTAAGAAAGCATCTTTATACGGGGTAATCGTAGAATCTTCAAATAATAAGGCTTCCGAATATGCTTGTTCAACGATTTCTAAATTCAGTAAACGTAAATCGCCACCAGTAGGAGGCTGATACCACACAAATCCTAAATAGCGGGATCCTGCGGAGTCCGTTAACCCAAAGACATCGACATCATTGACAAGCACAATCTTGGTTGCGGTTAATAATTTTTCTTTGGTAAAGGCACTCGCAGCGTTCCCCCACGGTTGAATTTTACCGGTGGATTCAGGGGTATTAATTCCTAAAAAACGCACGGCAACGTTTTGATTGCCGACATTAAAGCGGGCGGTGTCGCCATCGGTGGTACTGCGTAAGGTCACTTCGCCAATCCCATCGCGAATAAAGTCTTTGCCGGCATACGGTAACGTTAACTTTAACGCATCGGTTTGCGCCGTGTTTAAATCATTCGGCGTTAAGGACGGAAACGCGCTTGAACTTGTTTCACCACATGCGGCCAGTGCAAGGGCGGTAAAAAGCGTCAGAAGCCAAGAACGTTTCATTATTCCTCCTCAACGTAACGGCTTAAATTGGATTGCACAAAGTCTAAGACTTCTTGAGCGGTTAACATTTCCCCGTCTTTTCCATAGAAAAGGATGGGGAAAATCGTATCGATTTGTTCACGAATATCACTACTACCAACAAAGCCAGGATCCACGAATTTAATCCAACCTTTTTCGGCATTACCATATTCATTGGCGTTCACAATCGCGGAATCGATTTTGGATTTATCGCTGGCGTTGACATTGGTGGAACCTAAGTAGCCTTGGTAGAAGGTAGAGTTAAGTCCGCTTTCTGTCGCAGGATAATAACCTGCGCCAACCGCAAATTGCGTGTTGCCAGGGTTGGTTGTCATATAACGCATAAATAACCAGGAGGCTAAGACTTTGTCCGGATCACGGTTGGTAAATAACGCCATGTTCGTCCCTTGGGAGATGACGTATTTACGGCTCGCATTTTCATACGGAATCGGATGAATCGTCACTTGGAAGGCACCGGCAGAAGGAACGTTATTAAACACCCCCGCGGAGGAAGAAACCGTTAAGACCGATTTATTCCCGCGGAACGGTGCGGAGTTATAGCTGGTTTCACCAAATGAAATCGGAATCGCTAAGATGTGATCATCATGAAGTTCTTTAAAGAAATCAAGCATGGTGGCGACTTCACTATTATTGAAGCGAATATACCCTTGGGTAATGTCTTCACCCATTTCGGTGTAGGTTTGTCCCCATTGACGGGTGGCGGTAATAAAGAAGTTAGCCATGGAGTCATAGGAGAACGGACGGAATTCTTCTTCTAAGACCGCGGAGAAATCAAGCACCAAGGCATAACCGCTGGGAGCAGTCACCCCATCTTTATAAACGCGATAATCGGCATTGGCAGAAGAGTAATACACTTTCTTACCAAAAATACCGGGATCGCCATCCATATCAAGCGTCGTTTTCATTTCATCTAAAATTTTTGTCCCACTCGCACGGACCTCTGACCAGGTTTGTGGAATCACAATCGTATCATCTAAGGACGCCATAAAGTTAAAGAACGTTTGGTTGGCGACCATGACTTCAGTCGATTTATTAAAAGGAAGCCCTAACGTATAGGGATTGCCTTGTTCATCAAATTGGTACGAACGGTTTTCGGGCATGTAGTCAGCGACAAAGTCAGACACATCGAGACCATATTCTTCCGATTCAATGAAAGGATCAAGCGCCAATTGAATCGAGGAACGGATGTAGTTGGCGAAGTGATCAGGGTAACCAACCGCCACTTGCGGATAACTACGGGAGGTGACCGAAAGGTTAATGGCTTTCAGTAAGTTATCATATCCCCCTTTGGAGGTGTGGGTTACTTTGATATTCGGATACATTGCTTGGAATTGGGTAATTCCCGCATCAATCGATTGGGAAACGGCTGCCCCAAATCCGGTCCAGAAATTAATTTCAATCGGATTGGCTTCCGTGTATTTTTCAAGGGATGCGAGTTCGATGACTTCCGGTAATTGCACTTCATAGGTTGCGGCATTCGAGCATCCTGCCAGTGCCATGGTGAAGGTACCGACGAGCGCCACCCATGCATGTTGTTGTTTAGCCATAATTATGTTCTCCTTCGATGGTTTTTCCATCTTTATTATGCCATAGACTTAAAGAGACTTCTAACCTTTAATCCCGCTGCGACTGACCCCCCTCATGATGTAGTTTTTAAAGAGCATGAAAATCACAAGTAATGGGGTGGTGACGACCACACTCGCGGCCAATTTGATGTTATTCCAGTTGGCAAACTCCGAAGATTGGAAAATACTCATTAACCCATTACTGACCATGAGCATCTCATCGGTTTCGGTCACTAGTTGAGGCCAAATATAGGCATTCCACGTCCCCATCATATCGAGAATAATAATCGTCACAATCGTTGGCATCGCCATCGGAATCATGACTTTCCATAAGTATTGGAAATCCCCATAGCCGTCGACCTTGGCTGCAAGGTAAAGTTCATTAGGAATTTGTTGGAACGTTTGGCGTAAAAAGAAAATATAAAACACGGAAATCCCAAACGGTAAGATCAAGGCTTGGAATGTGTCACGCCATTCAAGAATCGAAATCGTTTGGAAGTTAGTAATGACCATCATTTCCCCCGGAATCATCATCGTGGCAATCATGATCGTAAATAACGGTTCTTTTAGACGGAAATTAAGACGTGCAAAGGCAAACGAAGCCAGGATGGTGGTCACCACCGTCATCGCCATCGTCGAAAGTGCGACGATAATCGTATTGAGATAATAGCGACCAAAGTTGACATCACTCGCCGCGCCAAATACGCGTACAAAGTTGGCAAACGTAATTTCCGGAGGAAAGAAATAAAAGACCCCGGTTGTTTGTTCAAGTTCAAGTAAGGCGTTGGATTTAAAGGCGGTTATAATCATCCAATAAAACGGAATGAGAATAAACGCGGCAATAAGGGATAAAAACGCATAAAGGAAAAGATTGGAAAGGAGTTGTTTACGCTTATAGCGTTTGAGTTCTTCGGGAGAGGCAAAATATAATTCGCGTTCCATGAATGCTCCTTTCTAATAATGAATGCGCTTTTTGCTAATCGCAAATTGCACCGCGGTAATGACAAGAATGATGAGAAGTAAAATGATGGATCCTGCTGCGGCTCGTCCGGTATCGGTCCGCATATCGCGGTACACGTATCCTACCACCGTGACCCACGTTAAGCCGGTGGAACCCCCAAAGTTAAAGGGACCGCGACCAAAAATACTAATGACGGAAGAATACACTTTAAATGCGCCGATAAAGCTCGTTATCGTGATGTATAAAATTTGAGGGGATAATAAAGGAACCGTAATTCGGTTAAAAATGGTTTTCCGGTCCGCCCCATCGATACGGGCCGCATCGTAATATTGTTTATCAATGCTTGCTAATCCTGACATAAAGACAAGAATCTTAAAGGCAAGGCCATTCCACAAGAAATATACGATTAAAACGACCGCCATCGCGAGTTTGGTCGCCCCATCGGCCCCGACCCAGTTGATGGGATTATCGGCGGAAATCAACCCTAACGTAATGAGGAATTGATTCATCAAACCGGTATCATATTTGGAAAAAATGACATTAAACACCATCCCTAACGCAATCCCGTTAGTGACATAGGGTAAGAAAAAGATCGTTTGGAAAAAACTTTTTAACGCTTTGATGTTATACAGCGCCACGGCAATGAGTAAACTCACAATGATCGATAAAGGCACAGAAATGATGACAAGAAGAATCGTATTCCACAAGGCATCAATAAAGGTGGGATCGGATAACACCGCCAAGTAATTCCCAAGAGACGGGAATAAATCAAAGGTATTGCCAAAAAGCCATAAACCTGCGCCCGGTGCCCAGGCAAAATTATCCATAAAGGAGAGTAAGACAGTATTGAGAATCGGGAAGAGAATAAAAATCGTTAACAGTAAAAAGGCAGGAAGTAAGGCAATTGTTGCTTTCCAACCGTCCCGTTTGTGTTCTAACATTATTTCAACCTCGCCCCAGTCGCAGCATCAAAGACAAAGAAACGTTTAATCCCAAAGCTTACCGTTTCTTCTTTCGCGTAATCACGCAGCTCGCTGGAAACGATGATGCGTAAATTATTCGTCGAATCTTTCATTTTACCGACAAAGGAAATATCCCGGCCAATGTGCTCGACAAAGCTGACCGACACATCCATTTGATGAGGAAGTTTTTTATCAATCGTAAAGTGTTCCGGACGAATCCCAACTTTAACCGATCCTTCGTGAGCATACCCTTGGTCAAAGGCTTTGCCTTGTAAATAAAGCACGCCTGCTTTAATCTCACCATCGACGATATTAATCGCGGGTGATCCTAAAAACTTGGCGACGAATAAATTCACCGGATTGTCATAGACTTTTTGCGGTTCATCCACTTGTTGGACGACCCCGTGATCCATGACGACAATAAAATCAGAAATCGACATCGCTTCTTCTTGGTCGTGAGTGACAAAGATGGTAGTAACGCCTGTTTCGCGTTGAATGCGTTTAATTTCTTCCCGCGTTTGCAAACGTAAGCGAGCATCTAAGTTGGATAACGGTTCATCCAAGAGTAAGACACGTGGTGATTTGGCAAGGGCACGAGCAATGGCCACCCGTTGTTGTTGACCCCCGGAGAGTTGTTTCGGTTTACGGTCAAGTAACATTTCAATGTCCACGAGCTTCGCCGTTTTAAACACAATCGCTTCCATTTCCGCTTTGGTGTATTTACGACGTTCACCTGTTTTAGGGTCTTCGTAATCTTTGACGTTTTCTAAGGGAAACATGATGTTTTGACGAACGGAAAAGTGAGGATATAACGCATAGTTTTGGAAAACAAGGCCGATACCACGATTTTCAGGAGGGATATCGGTGACATCACTATCGCCAAAGAAAATGCGCCCTTCATTCGGACGATGGAGTCCGGCAATCATATACAAGGTCGTGGATTTACCACATCCTGAAGGTCCTAGTAACCCGACAAGTTTTCCCGAAGGAATTGCCAAGTCCATTTCTTTGACCGCGTAGACAGGTTCTGCCTTCTTCGAGGTAAAGATTTTTGTGAGTTGTTTTAAGCGAACTTCCATGAACGGCCTCCTCTAAACATGCCTTATTCGGCAACATTTCATTGTAGCATTACTTCCACGATTTCATACCCAACGACCCCAAGAAAAATTAGGATGGGTTCGAAGTGTCTAAACTTGCTTTGTAATCTATTAATTGTTCTTCCCGATGGAAGAGGAGCGATTGTTTACGATCCACCACTCGGGTCATCGCAACAAAGTCATGTAAGGAACGATAATTTTTGGTAAAAATCATAAATGTATAAGAAATAAGAATGGAACCAAGAATCGTATAAATACCCAGGACGAGTGTGGCGGTAAAGGCCATAAAACGAAGCAAGTGTTGCCACCAGGCTAAGTAATAACCATCTTTATTGACCACACTTAAGCCCAGAGCAAGTTTTCCAAGGGTACGTCCTTCTTTTAAAAGTAACGGTACTAAGAAATAAAAAATAAGGACGCTGATGGATGCAGCGATCGCAAGAATTTCTAAAAAGAATTGATTAATTTGTTGGGCTAACGTTACATACGGTTCATAGGTCGCTAAATCCGCAAGGGCATCATTGAAGGCATTGGTATAAAATGTAGCAATAAGTCCTTGTTCTTCTTCCGTAAGATTACTGCGTTCGACAGCGCGAACGGAGGTGTCACCTTCCACAAGTTCAAAGAACGTTCCTTCTTCGTTGATCTTTAAAATCGTTTCGTTATACCATTCATTGGAAAAAACAAACGGTTCGGTTTCTTCTAAATACACTTTGCCATTTTTGAATTCAGAATAGTATTGATAAATCGCATCCGGTATCGCTTCATTGGCTACAAAGAGAACTTGACCTGAGGATTCATCCTCGGCATATAAATAGCTTGCGGTTTGATACGTGGTAAATTGCTCTGAAAGCGAGGATGTATCATATTGACTATCATAAAAAGGGCCAATGGCACTGGAAATAAGAAAGAGGCTAACGAGCGTAAAAACGATAAAATCGAGGATTGCAGCTCCCGAGCGTTTGAGTAAGTTGCCATTCACGGCGAATTGATTTTGTTCCATAGTTTTATTATCGCGATTTATGACCGATTATTCAATAAAAAAAAAGACCGACGAATCGGTCTTTTAATTTTTGATTTACGAAACTTATTTAATGATTTCGTTGACGGTACCCGCACCGACGGTACGACCACCTTCACGAATCGAGAACTTCGTTCCTTTTTCAATGGCGACAGGGTGGATAAGTTCAACATTAAACGTGACGTTATCACCTGGCATAACCATCTTCACATCCGCTGGTAATTCGATGACACCGGTGATGTCTGTCGTACGGAAGTAGAATTGAGGACGATAGTTGGATAAGAACGAGGTATGACGGCCACCTTCTTCTTTGGTTAAGATATAGGCAGTCGCAGAGAACTTGGTGTGAGGCGTAACCGAACCAGGTTTGGCTAAGACTTGACCACGTTCGACTTGTTCACGGACAACCCCACGGAGAAGAACCCCGACGTTATCCCCTGCTTGCGCTTCATCAAGAAGTTTACGGAACATTTCGATCCCGGTAACAACGGATTTTTGCGTATCACGGATCCCGACGATTTCAACTTCATCGTTGAGTTTTAACGTACCACGTTCGACACGGCCCGTCACAACGGTACCACGACCGGTAATGGTAAGGACGTCTTCGACTGGAATTAGCACAGGCTTATCGGTTTCACGGGTTGGGTTAGGAACATAGCTGTCCACCGCGGCCATGAGTTTGAGAATGTTTTCTTGTTCAGCAGCGTCGCCGTTAAGCGCTTTGACAGCCGAACCACGGATAACCGGTAAGTCATCCCCTGGGAAGCCGTATTTGCTTAAGGTATCACGCACGTCCATTTCGACGAGGTCCACAAGTTCAGCATCATCGACAAGGTCAACTTTGTTTAAGAAGACAACGATGAAGGGAACTCCGACTTGACGGGCAAGAAGGATGTGTTCTTTGGTTTGGGCCATAACACCGTCGTTAGCAGCAACGACCAAGATGGCACCGTCCATTTGTGCAGCACCGGTGATCATGTTTTTGACATAGTCAGCGTGTCCTGGGCAGTCGACGTGAGCATAGTGGCGATTGGCCGTTGCATATTCAATATGCGATGTGTTAATCGTGATCCCACGAGCTTTTTCTTCTGGGGCTGCGTCGATTTCGTCATATTTGCGTGCTTGTGCACCACCCGACTTTGCTAAGACGGTGGTAATAGCAGCGGTAAGCGTAGTCTTACCATGGTCGACGTGACCAATTGTACCGATGTTAACGTGTACTTTACTACGATCAAACTTTTCTTTTGCCATAAATTTCTCCTTTTATGTTTTACCTTTTATGGTTTAACTATCATATATTAGCGTAAGTGTAAATGAAAATCAACGATTATTCATTACTTACGAGTCGGCTTTAACGCCCGCTTTTTTGATGATTTCATCCGCGACAAAGCGTGGGGTTTCACCATAATGCGAGAATTGCATCGTGTAGTTACCACGACCTTGCGTAAACGAACGTAAGTCGGTGACGTAACCAAACATTTCTGCTAATGGGACATCGGCTTCAACGACTTTGGCGTTTCCACGTTGGGAATCCCCTGTCATTTGGCCACGACGACGGGCAATATCGCCAACCACGTCCCCGTAGTATTGTTCTGGAACGGTCACTTCAATTTTCATGATCGGTTCAAGAATCACTGGCGCACATTTTTTCGCCGCTTCACGTAAGGCCATACTGGCCGCGATGCGGTAGGCACCTTCGGAAGAGTCGACATCGTGGGACGAGCCATCAAATAATGTGGCTTTGACATCGATGACAGGATACCCTGCAACGACTCCACGTTCAAGCGCATCTTTTAAACCTTCCATGGTCGGTTTAATGTATTCGCGTGGGACAGAACCCCCGACGACCGCATCCACGAATTCAAAGCCTTTGCCTGGGTTCGGTTCAAACTTAATCCAGACGTGACCGTATTGACCACGACCCCCGGATTGTTTGATATATTTCCCTTCACATTCGGCTTGACCTTTAATCGTTTCACGATAACCCACTTGCGGTGCTCCAACGTTAACGTTGACACCAAATTCGCGACGTAAACGGTCCACAATAATATCAAGGTGAAGTTCACCCACACCCGCGATAATCGTTTGGCCAGTTTCCGAGTTCGTAGAAACACGGAAGGTCGGATCTTCTTCAGCCAGTTTCATTAACGAAACCGACATCTTTTCTTGATCACCTTTGGTTTTGGGTTCCACCGCTTGTTCGATAACCGGCGCAGGGAATTCCATTTTTTCTAATAAAATTTCATGCTTTTCGTCACACAAGGTATCCCCAGTCGTCGTGTTCTTTAAACCAACAACCGCACCGATGTCCCCCGCATGGAGTTCATCGACTTCTTCACGGTGGTTCGCATGCATTAAGACGACACGACCGATACGTTCTTTCACCCCTTTGGTGGTGTTAATGAGATACGAACCGGACTTTAAGGTTCCTGTATAAACACGGACATACGCTAAACGACCAATGAATGGGTCGGTAGCGATTTTAAAGGCTAAAGCGGCAACGGGCTTAGAATCATCAGGAATGACTTCTTCTTTCGTTCCGTCATTTAAAGTCCCTTCAGCATGTTCAATGTCGGTGGGGCTTGGTAAGTAGTCAATAACCGCATCAAGGAGTAATTGGACCCCTTTATTTTTATAGGCCGATCCACAGAGGACAGGGAAGAATTCGCCTTTTAAAACACCCTTACGGATGACGGCTTTAATTTCTTCTTCGGTCACCGGTTGGCCATCGAGAACTTTGATCATGAAGTCATCATCAAAGGCGGCAATCGCTTCGAGAAGACGTTGTTTGAGTTGCGCGGCTTTTTCTTTTAATTCAGCAGGGATTTCTCCTGGAATGGGAGCTTCATCCCGATTATCGGAATAGGTATACGCAATTTGTTTAATGACATCGATGATGCCTTTAAAGTTGGATTCCATCCCGATCGGATATTGCACGGCTTCGGCATTCGCCGCTAAGCGGGAATGAAGCGTTTCGATACACATATCGAAGTCCGCCCCGATTGCGTCCATTTTATTGGCAAAGACAATGCGTGGAACACGGTATTTGGTTCCTTGACGCCAGACGGTTTCGGTTTGTGGTTCAACCCCGTTTTTACCATCTAAAACGGTCACAGCACCATCTAAAACACGTAAGGAACGTTCCACTTCAACCGTAAAGTCAACGTGTCCTGGGGTGTCGATAACGTTAATGCGGTAACCCTTCCAAAAAGCGGTGGTTGCCGCTGAGGTAATCGTGATCCCACGTTCTTGTTCTTGGACCATCCAGTCCATGGTGGCAGCCCCTTCGTGGACTTCCCCAATTTTATGAATTTTACCGGTGTAGTAAAGAATACGTTCGGTGGTCGTCGTTTTACCTGCGTCAATATGCGCCATAATCCCGATATTACGGGTATGGTCAAAGTCGTATTTACGTTCTGACATGCGATCTCCTTTTTACCAGCGGTAATGGGCGTAAGCTTTATTCGCTTCGGCCATTTTCACCGTATCTTCACGTTTCTTCACGGATGCACCCGAATTATTCGCGGCATCAATGATTTCATTCGCTAATTTGTCTTCCATGGTTTTTTCATTGCGTAAACGGGCATAGGACACTAACCAACGTAATCCTAAGGTTGTTTTACGCGCCCCGGTGACTTCGATGGGAACTTGGTAGTTACTTGCACCCACACGGCGGGCTTTTAATTCGACTTCTGGCATGATGTTGTCCATCGCGGTCGCGAAGACATCCATCGCAGGTTTCCCTGACTTTTCTTCAATTTTTTTAAACGCTTGATACAAGATGTTTTGGGCAATTCCACGTTTCCCATCAATCATAATTTTGTTAATTAAACGTGTGACCAATTTGGAATTGTAAATTGGATCGGGTAAGACGTCACGTTTAGCAACACTTCCTTTGCGTGGCATATACTATTTCTCCTATTCTTATCCGGCTTTCGCAGCTTTTTTAGGACGTTTCGTTCCATAAAGACTGCGGCCTTGACGACGTTTTTCAATCCCAGCGGTATCGAGTGTCCCACGGACGATGTGGTAACGAACCCCTGGTAAATCCGGGACACGTCCACCACGGATGAGGACCGTACTGTGTTCTTGTAAGTTGTGACCTTCACCCCCGATGTAGGCGGTGACTTCAAATCCGTTGGATAAACGGACACGGGCATACTTACGAAGCGCGGAGTTTGGTTTTTTCGGCGTCATCGTACCCACACGGGTGCAAACACCTCGCTTTTGCGCAGAGGCTTGATCCAAACTGCGTTTGGCAAGTGAATTCCAACGTTTCCCTAATGCGGGAGACTTGGATTTGTAGACCGGGTTTTGACGGCCTTTACGAACGAGTTGACTAATCGTTGGCATAGATTCTCCTTTTCCCGTATTGATACACAATACCGGGTGTATAATGGTGACCATTTTTAAAAGCCCTTTTTTGGGCTTCGAGTCGACACGCTTACGATTATAAGGAAGGGTCCTTAAAAATGCAAGTAAAATTACACCTTCGTAATCGCTAAGGTCACTGTATTATTTTGTAAAGCTATCACCTCAAGACGATAACCCAATAAAATATCTTCATTCAAACGGTAATTGTCTAACTGATCTCCTGGTTGGAAAAGAGTAGCATTCGTGGCAAATCCCCCATTGATAAACGTGTTTTTACCGGATGACTCTAAAAGATGGATCAACTTGAAATTAGGATTCAGGCTCCGCGAGGCGGTATTGGCATGGGCAATATCATAACGCGTATTACTACGTTGAGGGGCTTCGGTAACATAGCGGGTAAATTGCCAGCGTCCTTCTTGCAATAAATATTCGCCGACACGCGCATCGATATGGTAAATCTTTACCCCCGTTTCGGTGAATTGACGAGGATAACGACCCGCATACGGTTCGGTCGCATCTTTTTGATGCAACCCGGTCGGGGTATACAATTCTACCAAAAGATATTCATCCAATAACGTATGTTCATATTCCGGTGTTAATAACAAAAATTCACCCGAATCTTGAAAAGCCGATAAGGTCAAGGTGGTGGTACCGGTGACTACTGTGGGAAAGGTCCACCCTAAGATGCTTTTGGAAAAGGGGTTATGATCACCCACATTAAAATCCATCATATCCAATCCTCCAAGCGGTCCCCAATCGCCGAGACTTCGATCATAGGAGTAATAATCTTCTAAACCGAAGAGATGACCAAATTCATGAATAAAGACATGGGCGTTGACCTCCAGTTCCCCATTTTGATCACGATACGGTTCAAATAAGGGATCATTGTCTTCATCAAAAAGGAACTTGCCATTTTCACTACGCTCAATTACCCCATCGTTATACATAAATTGATAACTTGACCATCCATAATGAAACATCGAAGGATTACTTGGATTAGCAAGACCCCCAATATAAGAAACAAAGGCCCAGAAAACATCCTTCTGTGTTCCAAACGCCTCATCCTTAGGATCAAAATCAACGGAATAGACAAAATAAACCGCGTCCAAATACCCATCACCATCGGTATCAAATTCTGCGCCGGTGGTTTGATACGTTTCTTTAAACCATTGAATCGCAGGATTGGTAATGCGACTATTCAATAATCCCGATTGATTGGATAACGAGACGGCCGTAATCTCAGGAGTATACCAGTCCGTGACCATGCCCGTTAAGGAAAGTTGTCCATAACTGGAGGTGTGATAAAAACTACTCACCGAATGCCAACGAAGCTCTTCTTCTTGCCCAAAAAACGTGGTGTGAATATCTGCTTTGGTGCCTTCACAGCCTTTTTCTAATGCATCACACGCATAATCTGAAAACGAAATAGGAATCACGAGCACGGGCACTTCGCCCATTGAAGGTGTCGCTGTGCGATACCCTTCATACGTGCGAATGTCGCGATACCCGAGTTCATACGAAGTAGGGGTGAATGTGGAGGTGGTCGCAGTCGATAGCACACTGACACCTACTAAACTAATACCGAGTAAGAAGGTCTTTAACATAATCGTATTGTAGCAAATTTATCCATGAAAAAAGAGGGTGAAGTCACCCTCTTTTCTTAATGATAGGATACGCGAATTAATCGTCTAAGAAATCGTCGAATTTTTCCATCCATTGTTCATCGCTGGAACGATAGTTGGCTTTGATACGACGCATTGATTCTTCCACCGAGAAAGCATCGACTTTTTCGGATTGAACATCTTTATCGAGTAAACCGCGTCCGGCAGGAATGAGTTTTCCGGTAATGACGTTTTCTTTCAACCCGTGTAAGGTATCGGTTTTACCACGAATCGCGGCATCAGTAAGTACTTTGGTAGTTTCTTGGAAGCTGGCCGCCGAGAGGAAGGATTCGGTTTCCAAAGCGGCTTTCGTGATTCCAAGTAAGCGAGGAACCCCGACCGCGGGTGTCTTACCGGAAAGTAAGGCGACTTCGTTCTTTTCGGTAAAGGTGGTAATATCCACTTTTGAACCGGTGATCATATCGGTATCACCACCATCGATAATGAGAATCTTACGCGTCATTTGACGAATAATGACTTCGATGTGTTTATCGGCAATGCTAGCCCCGTTGGATTGATACACTTTTTGGACTTCTTTAATAATGTATTTTTGGACGGCGTTCATATCCGCAAATTTGAGTAAATCTTTTGGATAAATCGCCCCTTCAGAAATTTTGGCACCCGCGGCCACAGTTTGGTCAAGTTTGACACGTAAACGCGCCCCAAATGGCGTATCATAGGTCATCGTATCCAGATCATTTTGAATCGTGACTTGGTAACGACCGTTAATTTCTTCGACATTTGTCACTTTCCCAGAAATGGAAGCAATGACGGCTTCCCCTTTGGGACGACGCGATTCAAAGATTTCGCCAACACGCGGCAACCCGTCAGTGATGTTACGACCCGCAACACCCCCTTCGTGGAAGGTACGCATGGTTAACTGGGTTCCGGGTTCCCCAATGGATTGAGCCGCCATGATTCCGACCGCTTCCCCTAAGTCGACAAGGCGACCGTTCGCAAGGTTACGACCATAACATTTTTGGCAAATCCCACCCTTGGTTTCACAGCCAAGTACAGAACGGATTTCGACATCCGTGACACCAGCGTCGACGATGCGTTTGGCATCTTTTTCATCCATGAGACGGTCGCTTGAAACAAGGACTTCGCCCGTCTTGGGATCAAGGACATCACGTACCGGGAAACGTCCCACTAAACGACTGAATAACGGGGTGATGACCGTATCACGGGATGTATCACGAATATCGTAGACATTCGTCCCATGGTCGGTACCACAGTCCGCTTCACGAATAATGACATCTTGGGAGACGTCAACGAGTTTACGGGTTAAATACCCTGAGTCGGCTGTTTTTAACGCGGTATCGGCACCGACCTTACGCGCACCGTGGGTGGCGATAAAGAATTCGGAAATCGATAACCCTTCACGGAAGGAGGAACGAATCGGTAATTCGATATACTTTCCGTTCGGTTTGGACATTAAGCCACGATAACCAATGAGCTGGTTAAAGTTGGACGCTTTCCCACGAGCACCGGAGTTAAAGATGATGTTGAGCGGATTGTCGTTTTTGTTGGCCATGAGATCCATAACCGAGGAGGCAATTTTCTTTTGCACATCTTCTTTCCAAATTTGGACGACGAGGTTATAACGTTCTTCATCGGTGAGCAACCCTTGTTCGAATTGTTCGGTGATTTCATCGACGCGGCGATCCCCTTCGGCGATGATGTCTTTCTTGTTATCGAGTTTGACGATATCGGAAAGGGCCACGGTTAAACCGGAGACGGTCGCAAATTCAAATCCTTGGTCTTTCATCTTGTCGAGAATGACCGAGGTTTGCGACGTGCCATAACGGGCAAACACTTCTTTAATAATCGCCGATAAGTCTTTAGAACCAAACGGCGTCAGTAAAGGACGGTTCGCAATCGCTTCAGGAATATTGGTCCCTTTGGGAACAAAGTATTCGTCTAAGTCGACTTTGTAGTTCGTCGTATTTTTGTTGTTTAAGTACGGGAAATCATTCGGGAAAATGCTATTGAAGAAGACTTTACCGACCGTGGTCAATAAGTAACCTTCATTCATCACCGGTGTAAAACCTGTTTTCTTGAGAGCCGCACCCGGTAAGGCGATACGGGTGTGTAAGTGAACTTGCTTGGTTTGATATGCAAGACGCACTTCTTGAACATCGCGGAACACTTTCCCTTCATTGGCAGCCCAAAGTTGGTACATTTCTGCCGTAATTTCCCGCCCTTCTTTAGCCGCTTTTTCAGCTTTCTTTAAGAACCATTGTTTGGTGTTTTCCATCGTGAGATAGAAGTTACCAATAACCATGTCTTGCGACGGGGTGGCAATCGGTAAACCATCTTTGGGACCTAAGATGTTGTTGGAAGCAAGCATGAGATTGATCGCTTCTTCTTGTGCCGCTTTACTTAACGGAACGTGAACGGCCATTTGGTCACCGTCAAAGTCCGCGTTAAAGGCGGTACACACGAGCGGATGTAAACGAATCGCACGACCTTCAACGAGCTTCGGTTGGAATGCTTGAATCCCTAAACGGTGAAGCGTCGGGGCACGGTTGAGTAAGACGGGGTGATAGGAAATGATTTCTTCAAGAATATCGAAGACCACTTCATCATACGCATCCACTTTCTTTTCCGCTTGCTTATGCGAGTTCGCATAGCCTCGATCAATGAGTAAGGAGGCAATAAACGGTTTGAGTAATTGAATCGCCATTTCACGGGGTAAACCACATTGGTACATTTTAAGTTCTGGACCAACGGCGATAACGGAACGACCCGAATAGTCAACACGTTTACCGAGTAAGTTTTGACGAAAACGCCCTTGTTTCCCTTTTAAGGCACTCGAGAGCGATTTGAGTTCGCGACCGGAACCACCGGAGGATAACACCGGTTTGCCACGACGACCGTTATCGATGAGCGCATCGACCGCTTCTTGAAGCATGCGCTTTTCGTTGCGTAACATCGTGCTTGGCGCATTCATGTTAATGAGATTTTTTAAACGACGATTACGGGCAATCAAACGACGGTAAAGATCGTTAAGATCGGAGGTCGCAAAACGGCCCCCATCGAGTTGAAGCATCGGACGTAAATCCGGGGGGATGACTGGTAAAACATCCAAGATCATCCATTCAGGACGGTTGTTGGATTGACGTAACGCTTCAATGATTTCTAAGCGTTTGAGTAACTTCGCGTGACGTTGGCTTGTGGCCCCGACGAGTTCTTCATTAATGAGGTTGAATTCTTGATCCAAATCCACTTCTTTGAGAAGGCGTTTGATGGCTTCGGCCCCTTCGCCAAATTCCGCACCAATGTGTTTACGAATGAAGTTGGTAATCACTTCAAAGTTGATGGGTTCAGAACGGTTTTCGAGTTTACTAATAAGTTCTTCGGCACGTGCCGCTTCATAACCTTCTAAGTTGCCTTGGAATTCTTTGATGACCGAGACAAAATCGACACGCCCTGTTTTTTCATCAATGACTTGACGATATTTTAAAATCGAGGAGTTCCCAGGATTTAAACAAATGAGGGTGGAACCGACTAAGTAGACGAGTTCTTCAAGTTGTTTCGCATTAATATCTAAAATTAAGGCAATCCGTGAAGGAATCCCTTTGACATACCAAATATGCGCACACGGGGTGGCAAGTTCAATATGACCCATGCGTTCACGACGGGCATCTTTGGTCATGACTTCGACACCACATTTTTCACAAACGACACCGACATAACGTTGTTTTTTGTATTTACCGCAGTGGCATTCATAGTCTTTGCTAGGACCAAAAATCTTTTCGCAGAAAAGTCCTTGCATTTCTGGCTTTTGACTACGGTAGTTGATCGTTTCTGGTTTTAAAACTTCCCCATGGGACCAGCCACGAATGGCTTCGGGGGAGGCGAGACTGACACGAATTTTTGAAATTTTATTAATACCGACCATGTTCATGTCCTCCTTATTCTTCTTCATCGACCATGTCGTTTTCATTGAAATCGATCACGGATTCTGAGGTAATCGCGCGAATGGAGGAATTAATCTTACGTTCCTCGGCCAGCGCTTGTTTGGATAATTGTTCCATATCCATTTCTTGGTTGGTTTCGTCATAAAGTCGGACATCAATCGCCAACGCTTGCAGTTCTTTTTGCAGAACCTTAAACGATTCAGGAATACCTGGATTCGGGATGTCACGATCTTTAATGATCGCTTCATACGTCTTACGACGACCGACACGGTCATCGGATTTAATGGTAAGAATTTCTTGTAAGGTATTGGCAGCCCCATACGCTTCCAGCGCCCAGACTTCCATTTCCCCGAAACGTTGACCCCCATTTTGTGCTTTCCCACCTAACGGTTGTTGGGTGACTAAGCTATATGGTCCTGTCGCACGAGCATGTAACTTATCATCGACCATGTGGACGAGTTTAATCATGTACATGACCCCGACAGAAATACGTTCATCAAACGCATCCCCCGTACGACCATCAAAGAGGATGGATTTACCATCTTCATCGAGGTCGGCTTTTTTCATGAGATCCATGATTTCGCTATTGGTAATCCCATCAAAGACAGGGGTGGCAATTTTCATGCCGAGTTTTTTGGCGGCCATCCCTAAATGGATTTCAAGAATTTGACCAATGTTCATACGGCTCGGAACCCCAAGCGGGTTTAACATAATATCGACGGGGGTACCATCGGGTAAGAATGGCATATCTTCCACCGGAAGAATACGCGAGATAACCCCTTTGTTCCCGTGACGTCCTGACATCTTATCCCCTTCGGAGATCTTGCGTTTTTGGACGATGTACACGCGGACCACTTCTTCGACACCGGGAGCGAGTTCATCCCCTCGTTCACGGGAGAAGATTTTGACGTCTAACACAATCCCTGCCCCACCATGTGGAACACGGAGGGAGGAATCTTTATCATCTTTGGTTTTTTCGGAGAAAATCGCGCGAAGTAATTTTTCTTCACTGGAAGGTTCGGTTTGACCTTTTGGCGTGGTTTTACCAACGAGAATATCGCCTTCTTTGACTTCGGCACCAGGAATAATAATTCCGCGTTCATCGAGGAACGCTTTGGCTTCTTCGGACGTCGAAGGAATATCACGGGTAATCGTTTCTTTACCGAGTTTAGTCATACGGCATTCCAGCGTGTGTTCTTCGATATGAATTGACGTATACACATCGTCTTTGACAAGGCGTTCTGACATAATGACCGCGTCTTCATAGTTATAACCATTCCAGGTCATGAAGGCGATGGTCACGTTTTGACCAAGGGCTAAATCGCCTTGATCCATCGCCGGACCGTCGGCAAGAATTTGACCGGCTAAGACTTTTTGACCGGGTTTGACAATCGCCACTTGGTTAATGCATGTTCCTTGGTTGGAACGGTTGAATTTTTGTAAAGGATAGGAGACGTCTTGACCATCGGCATCCGATTTGACAGTCACCGAACGGCTATCGACATACGTCACCACCCCGTCATGGGCCGCAATCACCGCAAGACCGGAGTCACGGGCGATGGAGTGTTCCATCCCGGTGCCGACAAACGGGGCTTGTGGTTTCAATAACGGTAACGCTTGACGTTGCATGTTGGCACCCATCAAGGCACGTGTGGTATCGTCGTTTTCCAAGAAAGGAATACAGGCCGAGGCCACCGAGACGACTTGTTTCGGTGAAACATCCATGTAATCGACTTCTTGGGGTGAGACTAAAATGTTATCCCCATTGAAACGGGCAACCACACGTTCATCAACAAAGCTTCCGTCTTTATTTAATTTATTGGAGGCTTGAGCGATGATAAATGGACGTTCTTGTTCCGCGGATAAGTATTCGGTTGTTTCTAACACTTTACCGGTCTTTTGATCGACTTTTCGGTACGGTGTTTCAATGAACCCATAATGGTTCACTTTGGCATAGGTCGCCAGGTTTGTAATGAGCCCGATGTTTTGACCTTCAGGGGTTTCAATCGGACAAATACGACCATAGTGAGAGAAGTGAACGTCACGGACGTCAAAGGACGCACGGTCACGTTTAATCCCGCCGCTTCCTAACGCCGAGATACGACGTTTATTGGCAAGTTCGGCTAAGGGATTCGTTTGATCCATGAATTGGGCTAACGGATCAGTGGAGAAAAACTCTTTAATTTGCGCCGTTAAAGGTTTGATATTCACCAAGCTTTGTGGCGTCACATTCGTAATATCAGAGATCGACATTTTTTCGCGAATGGATTTCGCCATTTTGGATAACCCTAAACGGAAACGGTTTTGAATAAGTTCACCCACCGAGTGAATACGGCGGTTGGCTAAGTGATCGATATCATCGGTGTCCCCAAAACCATCCATGAGATTTAAGAAATAGGAGAATGTAGCAAGCATATCCGGAATGGTGACGGTTTCATCGGTGAGGTTGAGATCCGTTCCCACGATATGGGCAATCGTTTCTTTCTTTTCATTGGGATAGACTTTGACAAGATTCACATTGGCTGCCGGGTGAAGGTCACTATTGACCGTCACGGTAAGTTGATGAGCGCCTTGTTCAAAGAAGCGTTCTTGGCGTAAGGTTTCAACAATTTCTTTCGTTAAAAGCGTGTCTTTAGCGAAACGAACTTCATCATTGGCATCGATTAAATCTTCCGCAAGAACACGGCCATGAAGACGGTTATAAACGCCTAATTTTTTGCTGTATTTATAACGTCCAGCCATACCTAAGTTATACCGTTTGGCATCAAAGAATTTTTGCACTAAAAAATTGGTGATCCCGTCATCCGTACGAGGTTCTCCTGGTTTCATTTTGGCAAAAATCGAATTGAGCGCTAAGTTGGTCGTCGTGGTATCGACGTCTTTATTCAAGGTGTTTAAAAGAATTTCTTTTTCCCCAAATAAGTCGATAATGAGTTGTTGGAGTTTTTTAGCGTAATCGAGCGTACGTTGTTCTTTATTCGAACCTTCTAAGGTCGATTCATCGATCGCTAATAAGGCTTTCAAGAGGATCGACGCGTACATTTTACGTTGACGGTCAATACGTACGGATAACACATCTTTGGCATCCGATTCAAATTCTAACCACGTTCCGCGCATCGGAATAAGGTCCGCTTTGAAAAGGAATTTACCCGTTTTATCCATCGCCTTCGATAAATAAGCGCCCGGTGAACGCCGAATTTGGCTAACGATGACTTTTTCAACCCCATTGACAATAAAGGTTCCTGAGTCCGTCATTAAAGGGAAGTCCCCTAAGAAAACTTCCGATTCTTTGATGTTGCCATCTTCTTTAAAGATCAATCGTAAATTGACACGTAAAGGGACCGAATAGGTCATATCACGGTCTTTACATTCTAAATACGAATAGGCAGGGGCATCAAAACGGAACCCTAAATATTCTAAGGTCAATGTTTCTGCATAATTATCAATCGGGAAAATATCACGTAATGCTTCATCCAACCCTTGTTCCAATAACCATTGGTACGATTGCGTTTGGACTTCCACAAGGTTAGGTAACGGTAAGGTTCCAGAAATCTTCGAGTAATTCACTCGATTGTTATCCATTTCCTTATAATTACGTTCCCCACCGACCCCAATTTTTAACGGGGAGGTTAACGCGGGATTATTGCGACCTAATTTCACTTTTTTTGTCGTCTTCGTTGTTGCTTTTGCCATTGCAAATCTCCTTTAAACGATTGCTTTGTACACGTGATAGCCTTTGTCCCGTGTCAATAGCGTCACCTTAGAAAACAGCGTTTCTAAATACGTGACATGCGATAACGCACCTTTATCCTTACGAATCACCACATAGAGGGCACCGGAAGGGGCAAGATGCTCCTTGCTTTGTCGGTAGAGGTTGTAAATCGATTGTTTCCCGGCACGAATGGGAGGATTAAAGGCAATCCCATCAAACATTCGTGACAATTCGTCCAATCCATCACTGACCACACCTTGGAGATCCAAACCAAGTTGTTGAGCGTTATGTAAGGCATCCGCCACCGCTCGATGGTTGATGTCGACAAGCGTAACGTCGAGTTCGGGATGGACACTTGCCATGACACATCCGACCGGGCCATATCCACAGCCAAGGTCTAAGAACGATCCGCTTAAGGTTTCTTGCAATAAAATCTTAAGGAGAATCTCGGTACCGGTATCGAGGGCTTTCTTAGAAAAGACCCCGCGGCTCGCATGAAGGGTATAGGTACGTTGGGCAAGCGTGAATTGGACGGTATATTTTTTATCATCTTTAACCGATTGATTTTCAAAATATTGTCCGCTCATGCACCCTCCTTCATAATTAGGAAAACCTGCCTTCCGAAAAAGGCAGGTTGTTTTAACGTAAGAAAAAGCTTATTTGATTTCGACTTCAGCACCGGCAGCAACCAAGGCTTTTTTGTGTTCTTCTGCTTCCACAGGAGAGATGTTTTCCTTGATTTTGCTTGGGACGGCGTCGACGAGTTTTTTGGCATCCATTAAGCCTAAGCCGGTAATGGCTTGGACGGCTTTAATGACCGCAACTTTTTGTGCACCCGCGGCTTTTAAGGTTAAGGTCACTTCGGTGGGTCCTTTGGCAGCGCCAGCTTCTTCAGCAGGAGCAGCTGCAACGGCAACGGGAGCAGCAGCGGTGACACCGAATTCGGTTTCAATCGCTTTGACGAGATCGTTGAGTTCAACAACGGTCATTTCTTTGACGGCGGCAATGATTTCTTCTTGTGTTAATTTAGCCATGTTTATTTCCTCCAATAGCTAGTGTAGTTTAGGCATTCGCGGCAGGTTTGTCAGCCACAGCTTTCACCGCGACAGCCAACTTGCGAATCGGACCTTGTAAGGCCGATGCGAGCATCGATAACAATTGTTCTCTTCCAGGTAACGACGCAAGCACTTTGACTTGATCGGCCGAGAGGAACTTTCCATCTTGAAGTGCACCTTTGAGGATGAGCTTTTCGTTTTTCTTGGCGAATTTAACGACCGCTTTACTCCCTTCAAGTGCATCTTCGGTAAAAATGAAGCCGTTTGGACCATTTAAGGTTTCATCTAACGTTGCATCGTTGACACCAAGCTTATCGGTTGCCCGACGGACCATCGTATTTTTATAGACGGCAAACTTGGAGTTAATCTTACGTAACGTAAGACGTAATTCGGAAAGTTCTGCAACAGTCATTTTTTGATAACTGACAATCAACACAGAACCACTGGCTTTCGCAAGTGCTTCCACTTCCGATACGAGGGCTTCTTTTTGTTTTAAGATTTCCTTGTTCATTCTGTCACCTCCTTGGACATTAGTTTTATCTTTTGAGCTCTGAATCCAATGAGTGACTATCCTAAGATATCTTCCTCGGCAACTTGATTAAGCCACGTGGCCGTTGCTGTCTTTGGTTCTATCGAGCGCTCAAACAATGTAATTATCGACCGTCGAATGTAAACTTGATCGCCGGCCCCATGGTCGTATGGATGGCTGCGGATTTGAAGAACGCCCCTTTCACAGAGGAAGGACGTGCTTTCACGAGCGTATCGGTTAAAAGTTGTAAGTTGTCGGCAAGTTTATCACTAGAGAAACTCACGCGACCGATGGAAACGGCGACATTGGCTTCTTTATCAAGACGGTATTCTACTTTACCCGCTTTAATATCTTTAATCGCTTTGGCAATATCCAAAGCAACGGTTCCGGTTTTCGGATTTGGCATTAAGCCTTTTGGCCCTAATACTTTCCCTAATTTACCAATTTCACCCATCATATCGGGCGTGGCCACGATGACATCAAAGTCAAACCAGTTTTCACGTTGGATTTTTTCCAGCAAATCTTTACCACCGGCAAAGTCAGCACCAGCCGCTTGGGCATCTGCTAACTTCGAGTTGGTCACCGCTAAAATCTTTTTGGTTTTACCGTTTCCGTGAGGTAAGACGATGGTCCCACGAATTTGTTGATCTTGTTTGGTCGTGTCGACATTGAGACGATACGAGACATCCACGGTTGCATCAAATTTAACCGTCGAAGTTTTTTTCACGAGTTCGACAGCTTCGGCAATCGTGTAAAGTTTGTTAGGATCGATGAGCTTGGCAGCTTCCACGTATTTTTTTCCGCGTTTCATATTAATTTCCTTCTGTGGTCATAACGAGCGTAAGGCTCTGCCACGGTTTAATCTTCGTCGATGGTTACACCCATGTTACGGGCAGAACCTTCGATGATTTTCATCGCCGATTCAACATCATAGGCATTGAGATCGGGCATTTTGTATTCAGCAATTTTCTTTAAGTCCGAACGTTTGAGTTTACCAATTTTGGTGGTTTTGGCATTGTTCGAACCTTTTTCAATCCCTGCTGCTTTTTTGATTAAGCCAGTGACTGGTGACGTTTTAATGACAAAATCAAAGGACTTATCTTCATAAGCCGTAATGATGACGGGAATGACTTCCCCTTTCTTATCTGCCGTTTTCGCATTGAAATCAGTACAGAATTTTGGCATTAAAATCCCAGCTGAGGCTAATTTTGGACCTGGTTTGGCTTCGCCACCCGGAAGTTCCATTTTGACGACTTTAGCGATTCTTTTTCCCACGAGACAATCCTCCTGTTGTGTGAATTGTAACTAGTTCGTGCTGTGGTCAACGGACGAATCAGGTCCTTCCACGCATGTAACAAGTTCGCTGGACAAAAGTCCATGCTTGAAAAGTATACGCATCTTCGCTAAAAAATGCAATAAAAATCGCACATAAAAATCCACAATTCCGCTTCGAACATAGACAAACGCAGGGAATCATCCTATAATAACCCCGAGTTAAATATGATTAACTTACAAAAAAACCCTTATCTAGTCGTACTTCTTAGTTTTATTTCGGTCATTTTAATCGGTAGTTTTCTTTTGTCGACACCCTGGGCGAATGCTGATCAATCTTGGGGTAATTTTATTAATGCGTTGTTTATGGCCACTTCAGCGCTCGCGGTCACGGGGTTGTCCGTGTATGCCGATGTCAGTGCTCAGTTTACCGTGTTCGGTGAATCTGTTCTCATGGTTCTCATGGTTCTCGGTGGTCTCGGTATTATTACCATCTTCACGTTTTTTACGATTATCTTTGGTCGAAAAATTGGCATCATGGACCGTTATCTTCTTAAAGAAGCGCTTAATCTTACCACCATGCAAGGGGCCATTAAGCTTATTAAAAACATTATCTTTATCGCCTTAGGCTTTATCGCTGTAGGCGCTATCTTATATAGTTTTACCTTTATCCCAGATATGGGATGGGAAGAAGGCATCTTCCAATCGCTTTTCTTAGCCGTCTCCGCCTTTAACAATGCTGGACTCGATATTCTTGGTGATCAAAGTCTGATTGCCTATGCGACCAATGCCAATGTGCTCATCGTGACAATGATTCTCATCATTTGTGGCGGCTTAGGCTTTTTAGTCCTTCTTGATATTTGGGCCGTCATTCGGGCCAAACTCTTTACCAAAAAAGATGCGGAAATTGACTTTTCCGATAAACATCGTTTTAGCACCTATACACGCATTGTAATAACGATGACCGGAATTTTAATCGCTTTGGGCACAGTCACCTTATTACTTACCGAATTAAATGTGCATCCGAATTTTACGTGGAGTGATGCGTTATTCACCTCTGTATCGTCTCGTACCGCAGGATTAACCGTGGTTTCCATTCGTGATTTAACCAACGCGAGTAAGTATCTTATCATTGCACTCATGTTTATTGGTGCCAACCCCATTTCCACCGGGGGCGGGATTAAAACGACAACTACCTTTATTGTGGCTCTCGCCATTGTGGCCCTCCTACGCGGAAAACGCGTTCATGCCTTTAAACGAACCTTTACGATTGAAGCCATTCTCAAATCCATGGCCCTCATCATTATTTCTGTCTTCTTCTTAATCATCATGATCTTAATTGTGGAATACGTGGAACAATTTAATACCACGTATCCCGTGGGAACCTTAACCGCGACGAGTATTTTATTTGAAGTCGTTTCCGCGTTTGGAACGGTGGGTTTCTCCGAAGGCATTACCCCATATTTATCCGATACGTCAAAAGTCATCTTATCGATTATTATGTTATTAGGTCGTATTGGTCCGATCGCGGCCATCTCGATCTTTACAGAAAAATTAAGCTGGAATAAAGAAAGTACTTTCCAATACGTGGAAGTCAACATTCCGATCGGCTAAAGGAGCACACATGGCAGAAAAATCATTTGCAGTCAT
>JALRKT010000002.1:0-27452 GCA_023268805.1 Bacilli bacterium | reverse complement strand
GGGTTAGGAGATTTTGGGTTAGCATTAACCAAAGAACTTTTATTATTACGTCAACAAGTTATCGCGATTGATAAATCCGCCGATCAAATTCAACGGATTGGTTCTGACTTACCTTCCGCATTCGTCGTGGATTCCACCAAGGGTCAAGCCTTAAAAGATGGCGGAGTGGGTAACGTCGATGTCGCCATTATTTCTTTTGGCACCAACGATATTAAAGATGCGATGATTACAACCTTTTTACTCACCAAACTTGGGGTGGAAGAAATTATTGTCCGTCTGGATAACGAAGAACATCAAGAAATGCTCAAACGCGTCGGGGCCACGAGTTTTATTCTTCCCACGCGCATCGCTGCCCGTTCCCAAGCGATTAAACTTGCCGGGAAAAATATCGCGGAATACTATGCGATGGAAGATCACGTTGGGGTTTCTAAACTACTCGTCCCTCCTACTTTTACCTCCAAAAAAATCGCCACGTTAAACTGGCGCGATGAATTTAGCATTAATATTATCTTCATCCAAAAATGCACGAACTTCGATAGTGAAGCGTACAAGGCGAATCCAAGTCAATTCCAAGCCCGTCAACTCACGTTTGGTAAATCCGTGGTCGCCACTCCTGATTTACTCATCGATGCCTGCGATAACATTTTAATCGCTGGTTATGATGACGACATCAAGCGTTTCTCCAATTATTTAAGTAAATTAAAAGACTAAGTTTCTATATGTAAAAAAAAAAATGCGATAATCGCATCTTTTTTATTTTGCTATGAAGGGGAATTAAATCTTATCGATGTCGGCAAATTCGACTTCCACGGAGGTGGAGCGACCGAAGAAGACGGTTTCGACCATGACATTGCCTGTCGCTTTATCGATGGAAATAATTTTTCCTTCGGTTCCTTCTAAAGCCCCATGAATGACTTTGACATAATCACCAACCGCGTAACGATCATACATGCTAATGTCGATAAGCCCCATGCGTTTAAGAATCGGTTCCATTTGATCGGGTGGCACAGGAATCGGTTTCGTCCCGCCCCCTGAAGAACCGACGAACCCGGTAACGCCTGGCGTGTTACGAACGACATACCACGAATCATCCGTCATAATCATTTCGATAAAGACATAACCAGGATACGCATTTTTTAAACGGGTTTTTCCAGTCGGTGCCCCATTTTTAAAGACGGGTTCTTCTTGTTCAACGACGATAATGCGGAAGATAAAATCTTGCATGTTCATCGAATCAACGCGACGGCGAAGATTATCTGCGACTTTATTTTCGTGGGAAGAATACGCCGAAACAATATACCATTGTTTTTCGACATCATTGGACGTAAACGTTGCGACGTGTTGGGATGGTTGTTCCATACGTTAATCCTCCTAGCGAAGCCCTTCAAAGGCTTGACGTAATTGACCGAGTAATTCGGCCACCGCTAAATCACCCATGGTTAAGGCAAAGGCGGCAAAGATCGTAATGGCAATCACAACAAAAATGGATCCGATTAACGTATCGGTTTTTGGCCAACGTACACGTTTTGCTTCACGACTCACTTCGGAGGCAAATTTTCGAAGGTTCATAGTTCCTCACTTACTTTCTTGATGAACCGTGGAACGGTTACAACTCGGACAATATTTTTTTAAGGTGAGCCGTTGTCCAGCGACACCACTTCCTTTGGTAAAGGTTGTGTAATTTCGCGCCAAGCAATCCGAGCAAATTAAAATAACTTTTTTTCTCATGATTGACTATTTATTAACCTTTAGCATAAAAGAATATAGCAAGGATTTAAGGGAAAGTCAACGAATTACCTTGTAGGATGTGTACCGATTAAAAAAGGTTGGAGTTGTTTAAGCATCCTTGCCACTTGGCGATAGTTTTTTTGAATACGATTTCCGATTTCTTTTAAGGAATATCCGCGTTGAAATAACACAATGACCGTCCGTTGCTCCCAATCAAGATCATCTTCTTGTTCAAGTAACTGAACAAAGACACTATGTTTTTGCCGATGAAGATACGCGTCTTCCTCTCCCACAAGTTCCGCTAAACTTGCGCCTTCATCCACCGGTTCATCCAATGACACTGCATAATCAAGCCAATGGTGATGCGGTTGATTAAATTTACGTAAGGCGTGCATGAGTTCACGTTCCAGTAAAACATGGAAATACGCATCAAAGTGAACCTTATCCGGTTGATAGGAATCGATGGCTAAATACAACGTTTGATACGCCAAACTCAACAAATCATGTTCATCCAAAAGACATTTTCGATGCGCAGCACGTAATCGCCTTACATAGTGGATCATTTTCGTTTGCATCAACGTTTCGAGTAACGTGAGGGCATCAGGTTGGCGTTGGCGAATAAGAAAAACAAGCTCATCATGGGAAACGGTTACTTCTTCCATGGATTATTGAATTAAAGTGGGTGACGTTGGCGATACACCTCGGCAAGAACAATCGCAACACTACTGGCGACGTTAAACGATTCTAATTTCGGGGATAAAGGAATTTTAATGAGAACATCCGCACGTTTGCTCACCAGCGGAGAAACGCCGTTACCCTCGGAACCAAAAATAAGACCTATCGGTCCGCGATAATCAAAATCGCGGTAATCTTTGGATGTTTCTGAAAGCGTGGTCGCAGCGAACCAATACCCTGCTTTTTTTAAGGTTTCCATCGCTTGCGATAAATTACTGACTTGAATGATATCGATATGTTCAAGTGCCCCACTCGCCACTTTACTCACAACGGGGGTGACATCGACTTGATTCATTTTTTTAACGATAATCGCATCGACATATAGACCGACCGCGTTACGAATAATCGCCCCAAAATTTTGCGGGTCCTGCACTTCATCAAGCAAGATTACAAGGGGATCTTTTTTGCTTGACGTCCGTGCAATAAAATCAGATAACTCACGATATGAAAATGGTTTAACATCGGCAATAATGCCTTGATGATTTCCTTGAACAAGTGACTTTAAACGAGCCTCACTTACCCTTTCTACGGTCACGCCAGCGGCTTGAATCACACGTAAAAGCGTAGCATCTGAAAACGTATGACTCACATACACTTTCAAAGCACGCCGTGCTTCAATGGCTTCTGTTACAGCGTTTTTTCCGTAAATCCATTGTCCCATGTTAACGTGATCTTCCGTCTAAAAGTAGTCTCAAATTATTCCGAAACGTGAAAGGATGTGGTGATATCAATGGGATCAATGGTTTGGCGTAATTCTTGTAAAAAGAGTAGGGCAGTGGATTGATTAATTTTCGAGAGTGTTAACGTGATGCGTAACACTTTTTGTTGTTGATGCGTCGTCATTTGCGATTCGATTTGTTTGATTGTCACCCGAACACGACGTGCCGTTTCATGCACCGTATTTAAGACGGGTTGATTGCCACGAACAAGAATAAAAATTTTCGGAGC
The DNA here is from genome assembly GCA_023268805.1 of Bacilli bacterium. Lineage (GTDB taxonomy): Bacteria > Bacillota_I > Bacilli_A > RFN20 > CAG-826 > UBA970. Next base: position 24,041 of record JALRKT010000002.1, on the reverse strand, counting down.
TTTTCGGTTTACATACGCTTCAAAGCGGCGAAGCATAATAAGGGCAAATAAAGCCACCGCCGTTCCTAAGGTCGCTAAAATAAATTGTCCAGAGCCGGCTGCTAAACCAATCGCCATGACCAGCCATAAGGTGGTGGCAGTTGTTAACCCTTTAATATCAAAGCCATTTTGAATAATCGTTCCTGCCCCAATAAAACCAACCCCGGTAATGACTTGAGCGGCTAATCGTGCAGGATCACGCGTTTCGGATACCGGTCCAAAACCATAAATGGATAAAAACATGATGAGTGCAGACCCTAAGGCGACTAGAATATGCGTTCTTAAGCCAGCTGAGTGACCATGATATTCCCGTTCATAACCAATGAGTCCGGAGAGGACCGTTGCCATGGTTAAGGAAATAAATGCCAGGACAAAATTACCAATTTCAGGAGAGATAAAATCGTTGAGTAAGAAATCAATGAGTGGTTGGTCGATGGTCGTCATCATAGGGACTGTCTCCTTCTAGACAAAGAGTCCTCGATCCATTAAACGTTGACGAAGGGCATCCGAGGATGCGTAATCTTGCCGGGCTTTCGCCGCATCATAATCGGCAAAGAGAGCTCGATCGTCGGGGGTTAATGTCGGGTAGTGTAAATCTAATCCAAGTATAGATAACATCGTTCGAATTGTAAAGAATTCGTTAAGAAGCGCTTCTTTCACAAAAGGGTTTTGTCGTAAGAGTTTATTAAGATTTTTAACGACTGAATGAACTTCCGTCAAAGCGTTTGCGGTATTAAGATCATCGGCTAAGGCTTCAAGAAATGCACTAGCATCACGTTGACCATCCAGTGCCACTTCAAGACGTTGTAAGCGAATTGCCGCAGCGACATACGCCAGGCGTATTTTTTCTAAATCGTTTTTAGCATTAACTAAGACATCCTCATTGAAATTCACGGGAATACGATAATGGGTCGCCAATAAAACATATCGTAATAAAGGACCCCCATAACTTGCGATAAAATCTTTGGCTAAAACGAGAGTTCCCGTTGATTTTGACATTTTTTCATCATTAAGATTTATAAATCCGTTATGCATCCAAATCGAGGCAAGACCATGCGGATGAACGGCATGATGTTGGGCAAGTTCATTTTCATGATGCGGAAATTTTAAATCAAAACCGCCCCCGTGAATATCGACGCGATGGTTGGCAAACGTATCATGAATCATCACAACGCATTCCGTATGCCAACCCGGACGGCCTTCGCCAAAAGTAGAGGGAAAGCGTATGCCCATCGTCGTTTTTTTCCATAAAGCAAAATCAAAGGGGGATTCTTTCCCTTCAATGCCTTCAACCCGTGCACCTGCAAGCAGTTGTTCACGGTCCATGTGCGATAATTCCCCATAGGATTCAATTTTCCCCACACGGAAATACACATCACCTTCCACTTCATACGCAAAGCCTTTTTCGAGTAAGGATTGAATGAAGGTCACAATGGATGCCATGTGGTCAGTTACTTTGGGGGTTTGTTGGGGGATAAGTGAACCCACCGCATTGACATTCACTTCATAGGCGGCGATATAACGGGCCGCAAGTTCGTGTTCCGTCGTTTGGAGTTCCTTCGCTTTCACGATGATCTTGTCATCAATGTCAGTGTAATTGGACACATAATGAACGTCATATCCAAGATGCGTTAAAAAGCGGCGGAGCACATCAAAAACAACCACGGGTCGCATGTTACCGATGTGCACATCGCCATACACGGTTGGCCCACACACATACATGCTCACCTTCCCGGGTTGAAGAGGGGTTAACTTTTCTTTTTGTTGAGATAAGGAATTATATAAAAATACTTCACGCATATCTTTATTTTACAATTTGCAAGCCCGTCCAGGTACGAATATAAAGTCCAAGATCAAATTTACGTTTCAAACCTTGGAAATTCATAAAGCGAATCATCCCAAATATCGGTCGTTCTTGCCACGGGCGATCATGAACACCACCAATGGCCCATGCGGTGCCGGTATAACCATTAGGATCACGGCCATCGAGTTCATAAGTATCATTAAGTTCATTGGCAATCGCAAGCGCTTCTTCAGGTGAGGCGGTCCATTCTAAGATTTTCTTTGCCCAATACATGCGCATATAGCCATGCATGTATCCGGTTTTTACCATTTGGAGTTGGGCCGCATTCCACGCGTCATCATGCGTTTTTCCTTGGGCAAGGGTTGCTTTATCATAACGATACTCACGCGGATCGTGACGATGGAGATTCAACGTTTTCTTCGCCCAATCCGGAAACCCTTCAAACGAATCATAATGAGGATTATAGGCACAGAAATTATCCGCGAGTTCTTTGCGCACAATCATTTCCTCAAGAAAACTTTCTGAAGGAATACCACTAGCTTTGACGGCCAATGCCACCGTTTGTGTACTTAAAAACCCAAAATGAAAGTACGCAGAAAGCCGGCTCGTCGCCTCGACATTCGGATTATTACGTTCTTCATAGCGCGGTAAGCGTGTTTGAATAAACGCTTGTAATGCGTCCTTGGCTGGCACAAGTGAAGCAGGACTCAATAACCAAGTTGGCGCCGTGTAAGGTACGGCTAAAGGGGTGATGTCATTCGGTTTTAACGAGGGATACGGAATTAAATAGTTGGGGAGTAAGCGATGAATTTTAGGACGTAACGTGTACGCTCCCCATTCTTGTTTATCACTGGCAACAAACCAAGGAACAATATTATGGGCATCCACTTCGACCACAGGAATGGTTACCTGATCGGCTACTTTTTGTTTCATCGAACGCATTACACGAAGAGGATTAAAGTCGGTAAATACTGCACCCACACCGTGGTGTTGAATGAAGGGGGATAGATTTGTCACCGCATCCCCTTCCAGCACATAAAAGGGAATACCAAGGGCGTGCGCTTCCGCGTGAACGATTTTGAGTCCTTCTTTCATCCACGCATACATGCGGTCTTGGGGATGATTGGTAGCCGTTAAAAACGAAGGCATGAGGTTAAAGACGATCGCAAAAGGAACAGCATGTTCTTGGGCAAATTGATATGCTTCAAGGAGCGCCCAATTATCATGAACACGCATCTCACGGTTCATCCAATAAATCACCGGACCATGGGCATAGGAATGGGCATTTAAAGCACGAGCACGAATAGGGTATTTCATGGTTTCAAGCATAGCACATTTCAACCGATTCGCGAGGGTTTATAGTAAAATAATTAAGCATATGGGCACGAAAAAAATTGCGATTATAGGCGCCGGAACCGCCGGTTTAGCCACAGCGATTCGTTTACAAAGTCAAGGGTATGACGTCACCGTCTTTGAAAAGAATCCGAAAGTCGGTGGACGCATGTATCAACTCGTGGATCAAGGATTTCACTTTGACGTTGGACCCACGATTGTCATGTTGCCTGAGGTGTATAAAGAACTCTTTACGTATTCAGGGGCAAATCCGGATGATTATGTATCCTTTCAACTTCTCGATCCCCTTTATCAACTCCATTATCATGACGGGACAACGTTAACGCTTTCTTCGAATTTAACGACCTTAATGAAGACGCTAGAAACAGCGTTCCCGGAAGATGCCGAAGGATATTTAAAATTTTTAGGGGATATTTATGCCCGTTATCGGATTGCCAATGCCGGCTTTATTGATCACGGATTTTTAAAACCATCCGATATTTTAAATTTCAAAAATATTCGGGACACGTTACGCTTGCGTACCTTAAATTCCGCCTATCGTTCTATTGCTAAATTTGTTAAAAATGAAAAGCTCCGTCAAGCGCTTGCTTTTCAAACACTTTACATTGGAGTTTCCCCCTTTGAAGGGCCTTCCATCTACACGATTATTTCCATGATTGAACTTTTATATGGCATTTGGTACTTAAAAGGCGGCATGTATGCGATGGCCCAAGCGATGGAAAGACGTTTTCTTGAACTCGGGGGAACACTTCGCCTTGCCACTCCCGTTAAGGAAGTTCTCATTGAAAAAGGCATCGCTCAAGGTGTTCGTCTTGAAGGAGAAACGTTCCAAGCGGATGTCGTGGTCTGTAATGCGGATTTCCCCGGTGCAGTTAGTTCACTAATTCCAACCCAATATCGCGGGAAATATACCCCTAAAAAATTCAAAAAGATGCAGTATTCTTCCTCAGCATTCATTGTTTATCTCGGGTTAAATAAAAAATATCCAACAACCGTTCACCAAATTCGATATGCAAAAGACTTTAAAAAGAATATTGATGATTTATTCGCGCCACGCATGCCCGAAGATCCTTCCTTTTATTTATACTCCCCCACACAAATTGATCCTAGCTTAGCGCCCGAAGGCAAAGAAATTTTATACATGCTTGTGCCCGTCCCCAATCGCGAAGATACAACGATGACATGGGACGAAGGGATGACAAATGCCTTTTTAAACCAAATGATGGAGTGCATAAAAGCCATTCCTGGGTTTGAAGATATTGAAGACCATATCGATGTTCGCCACGTTTACACCCCCAAAACATGGGAAGAACAATTTCATCTTATGCATGGAGCGACGTTCGGATTAAAACCGATTCTCACCCAAAGTAACTTCTTCCGTCCCCAAGCGAATGCCTTACCTGTCAAAAACCTTTATTTTGCCGGAACGAGTGTCCATCCAGGGGCCGGGATTCCAATTGTGCTCAAATCCGCTAAAATAGTAAGTGATTTAATTTTGAAAGTAATCCCCCGCACATGAATTTATGGCTTGCCCTTGACTATCGTCGCGCTGAACGCGTGATTCAAAAACATTCCAAAACCTTTTATAAAGCATTTTCTCAACTTCCTAATCCATCCCAACGTCGCGGCATCTACGCGATTTATGCGTATTGCCGACTCGTAGACGATGCGATTGATGAACAGCATAGCCTTCCCTTACTTCACACATATAAATCCAATTTAGATCGACTGGTAAAGGGTGAGAAACCTCGGGGTTTTCTTTGGAATGTCTTAGGCCATACTACCACCCTCTTTAGGTATGAAGAAAACAATTTCAAACCGTTTTATGAACTCATTGAAGGCCAAGAATTTGACGCCGCTCCTGTTAGTATTCAAACGCTCGATCAACTCGATCATTATTGTGATTTAGTGGCAACGAGTGTGGGCCGAATGCTCTTACCTATTCTTCAACCTAAACCCAACGCAGATCATGATGCTTTCGCCGTCGCCTTAGGGCGTGCCTTTCAAATCACCAACATTGTTCGTGATGTCGGAGACGATCGCCGTCGTGACCGCATTTACCTACCAAAAGACCGCATGAATCATTATGGCTATTCGCGGGAAGACTTATGGAACGATGTGAATAATGATGCTTTTAAAAACGTGATGAAAGAACTTATCCAACGAGCCACAGATTACTACATCCAAGCCGAACAACATTTATCGCACTTTGATGCGGATGTACGCTTTCCGCTTCAAGCATCGCTGGTGTTATATCGTGCAATCCTCGATGAAATCGAAACCCAAGATTATGATGTCTTTCGCAAAAAACATTATGTTTCTTCAGAACGAAAAAAAGCGCTCATCGCTTCCCTGATTCAAGAAAAAAACCTCCGTTAAGGAGGTTTTTCATTTACGCTTGGATTAGGGAGAGAATGAGCGCTTGGAGTTCGGCTACGGTATCGACTAAATAATCAGGATGATACGTCGTTAAAATCGGTTTATCCACATACCCATAACTGACTGCAATCGTGGGCATGCCTAAACGTTTTCCCATTTCGATATCAAATTCCGAGTCACCCACAAATACCGATGCCGTATGATCAATACCATGTTCCTTCGCAAAAAGGTCATACATCATTCGGTCGGGTTTGGGTAAGGTGTTTGGTTTATGACCATGGACGCCCGTAAAGTAACCCGGTAATCGTTGCTCGATTAAGGCGAGGGAAAACTCATGAGGCTTGTTGGAAAAAATAAAACTACGAATGCCGTGATTCTTTAACCATTGGAGTAATTCCACCATTCCAGGATACGGATTGGATTGTTCAAGTTGATACGTTTTATAACGCGCCATATAGGCGGTAAAAAACGTGTCAAAGAAAACGGGATCATCCCCTTTTTCCTGGAGGGCCCCATGAACAAATTGACGGGCACCGCCTCCGAGGAGTTTTCGCGTTTGTGCTAGGGTCACTGGGGGTAAACCAAATTCAACCAACGTATCGGAAAGTGCCCGGGCTAAATCCACGAGCGTGTCGATGACGGTTCCGTCCAAATCAAAAATGATATTTTTTAGGTTCATATGATGAAAAAACCTTGGTTTCCCAAGGTTTTTATCGCTCCTATTCGACGAAGGCGATGAGGAAGCGCGGTGCGTTATCCCCAAGGCGCGGGGTCATTTTAAGCTTGCGGGTGTAACCGCCGTTGCGTGAAGCAAAGCGGGGGCCGAGTGTATCAAAGAGTTTATCTAAGGCAAGCACTTGGTTTTTTTCATCCGCCACGTACTGACGAACAACCGCAGCCGCAAGGCGACGGTGGTGTTGATCTCCGGCTTTCGCGTAGGTGACCAAACGATCCGCTAAACTGACAAGTGGTTGCGCCATTTTGTGGGTGACGACCACTTTTTCATTGACGATCAGTGTGGAAACTAGATTACGTAATTGACTATCACGTTTACTGGCAGTGAAAGGGGCTTTAAAGCGCACCCCACCTTTCCCGTGAACGTTTTTTCTTCCTTGTGTTGGCATGGTATTACTCCTTATTCCGCATCACGGAATTTAAGACCATGGGCAAGAAGTTTTTCTTTCACTTCTTTTAATGATTTCTTTCCGAGGTTGCGTACTTTCATCATTTCTTCTTCTGATTTTTGGGTTAATTCATACACCGTTTCAATGCCTGCGCGACGTAAGCAGTTATAGGAACGGACGGATAAATCTAAATCCACGATGGTCATGTTCGAGAACTTATCTTCACTTTCAAGGGTTGGTTCTTTCATGATGTTGACATCGGTGGTAGTGGATTCTAAATCTAAGAATCCTTCAAAGTGGGCTATGAGAATTTGGCTCGCAAGGTTGAGTGCCGCTTGGGGCGTCATCGAACCATTCGTCCATACTTCCAAGGTTAACTTGTCATAACGGGCATCGTTACCCACACGGGTAGGATCAATGCTGTAAGACACTTTGGTTACAGGCGAATAGTTTGAATCGGTGGCGATTAAGCCTAAACGCGACGTGTAACGGTTGGCTTTGTTGCCTTCCGAGGTCACATAACCGCGGCCATTACGGATGTAAAAGCGACCCTTTAAATGACCCGAACTGGTCACATGGGCAATCACTAAATCTGGATTGACGACACTGACACCACCAGGAAGAATAAGATCTCCAGCTGTCACGGTTTTTTTACCTTTGATATCGAGTTCTAAGGTTTTAGATTCGGTGCCTTCTGCATCGTTGATGAGCACAAGGTTTTTTAAATTAAGAATGATTTGGGTCACATCTTCAACGACACCTTCAAGGGCCGAGAATTCATGACGGGCGCCTTCGAGTTCAATCGCATAGACAGAAGCTCCGGGTAACGAGGAGAGTAAAACGCGACGTAACGCGTTTCCAACCGTTAAACCGAAACCACGTTCAAGGGGTTCGATCACGAAGCGACCGTAGTTGTGAGTTGAGTCGAAGAGTTTTTTTGAAAAGCGTGGCTTTTCGAATGGACGTGCAATGTTTGGCATGTATGTAATTCCTCCAAGAATTTTCTACTTAACCACGTGGGCGTTTTGGCGGACGGCACCCGTTATGGGGAACGGGGGTGGTATCCGTCAATAACGTAATTTGTAAACCCGCGGCGGCAAGTGCGCGCACGGCAGATTCACGACCTGGACCGGGACCCTTGACGTTGACGTCAACGGACTTAATGCCTTGGTCTAATGCGGCTTTGGCACATGCTTCCCCAGCCACTTGGGCTGCGAAAGGTGTTGATTTACGCGCACCTTTATACCCTAAAGCCCCAGCAGAGCTCCAGGCAATAGCGTTCCCTTGTTCATCGGTGATCGTAATAATCGTGTTATTAAACGTCGCATGAATGTGGGCAACCCCTTTGGTAAAGGCACGTTTGATTTTTTTACGGCGCGTTGGTTTCGCGCTTTGATTCGTACTAGCCATTTTTCCTCCTTATTATTGAACCGCTTGCTTTTTATTAGCAATGGTTTTACGGGGTCCTTTGCGCGTACGGGCATTGGTACGGGTACGTTGACCACGAACCGGCATGCCACGACGATGGCGTAACCCACGATACGATCCAATTTCTTGAAGACGTTTAATGTTGAGGGCGATTTCACGACGGAGATCCCCTTCGACTTTGTACTTCTTCACTTCATTGGTAATCGCGACGAGTTGATCTTCGGTGAGATCTTTGACACGGGTATCTTCGGACACTTTCGCATCTTTTAAAATTTGTTTGGCGAGTGGCTTTCCGACTCCGTATAAATACATGAGGGAAATCACGACGCGTTTTTCATTGGGGATATCGACCCCGACAATACGAGCCATACTGTTTGTTTCTCCTTATCCTTGACGTTGCTTATGTTTGGGGTTTTCGCAAATCACCATAACACGGCCATGGCGTTTGATCACCTTGCACTTATCGCACATCGGTTTGACTGATGGTCTAACTTTCATTGTTTTTTCTCCTGGTCACTATTTGTGACGATACGTAATTCTTCCGCGTGTTAAGTCATACGGGGACATTTCTACCGTAACTTTATCCCCTGGTAAAATGCGAATGTAGTGCATGCGGATTTTACCAGAAACGTGGGCAAGAATCACTGCGCCGTTTTCTAACTTTACTTTGAACGTGGTGTTCGGTAAGGTTTCGAGGACGACAGCCTCGAGGGAGATGACATCTTCTTTGGACATTAATTTGTACCTCCTGGGTTCAGGGTTAGAATCCGATACCCTGTTTCAGTCACTTCGACAGTATTTTCATAGTGCGCGGTCCAACTACCATCCGCGGATACTACGGTCCAACCGTCTGAGAGGACTTTGGTCTCTTTGCTTCCGAGATGAACCATCGGTTCAATCGCAAGCGTCATTCCGGCTTTGAGACGCGGCCCGGTTCCGGGCTGCCCCCAGTTCGGAATCTGGGGATCCTCATGGAGGTTTTGTCCAACTCCATGTCCTGAGTAATCTTCGGGTAAGCTCATCCCGTGGGTTTCCACATACGTTTGAATCGCATGGGAGATATCCCCTACATGAACGCCCGGTCGGATCAACTCAATCGCTTTAAAGAAACTGGCTTCCGTGACTTCGGCAAGCTGGCGAACCTTGTCGTCTACATTTCCGACAAGAAACGTGCGTGCCGCATCGGCGTGGTACCCTTTGTAATACACTCCTAAGTCAATTTTAAGAATGTCGCCATCGTTTAATCGTGTTGCGGAAGGAATTCCGTGAATCAACGTTTGATTAATCGAGGCACAAATGGAGGCCGGGAAACCGCCGTACCCTTTAAAGGAGGGTGTTGCTGAAGCAGCAAGAATGAGACGTTCTGCCAAGCTATCGAGTTCTTTAGTGGAGATCCCGATGCGGACATGGTGTCCGAGTTCTTGGAGAATGTGAGCCGCAATCGCACCTGCTTCGCGCATGATTGCTAGCTCTCGTGAAGACTTGACGATGATCATAACGTATCGAGAAACGCTTTCACGTCCTCAAACAGATCCACCGTTGCTTTCACGCCATCAAATTGGGTTATGAGCCCTTTGGCTTGGTAGTAGCCAATTAATGGAGCGGTGAGTTCGTCATACGCCTTTAACCGTACGGTGAAGGCTTCGACGTTGTCGTCTTTTCGGGTTAGAAGGGGGGCCCCATCATGGTCACATACACCTTCTTTTTTGGGTTTCATCGTATCGATATGATACGGTGTCCCACATTCGCTGCATATTCGACGACCGGTAATGCGACGAATGAGTTCAGGCCGGTTACATTCAAATTCAAGGACTGTGTTAATCGGTCGCTTGATTTTTTTTAAGAGTTGTTCGAGCGCGTCGGCTTGGACGATGGTTCGTGGAAACCCGTCAAACATAAAGCCGTGTTGGCAGTCGGGTTGGGATAAGCGTTCTTCCACCAGGGCAATCGTGACATCATCCGGGACAAGGTTGCCCTTGTCAATATAGGATGCCGCAAGAATTCCCACAGGTGTTTTCGCTTCAATCGCTTCACGGAACATATCTCCAGTGGAGATATGCGGGAGATGATAATGCTTACTTAAAAGTTTTGCTACAGAGCCTTTACCGGCAGCCGGAGGTCCAAGCAAAATCGCATTAATCATTACGATTACGTCCTCCCGAGGCTAAGACTTCTTCATAGCTTTTTCCTGCGAGTAAGCCATCGATTTGGTTGTTGATTTCTAAAGCAACCCCCACGACGATGATAAGACCCGTTCCCCCTAAAGCAAGGGATTGATCAGGAACGATTTGTAATAAGACTAAGACGATCGGTAAGGCGGCAATAAAACCTAACGCTGCAGCCCCTAACACCGTGACACGGTTGAGCACTTTGGTGACGTACCGTTCGGTTTCTACCCCCGGACGAATACCAGGAATATAAGAACCATTCTTTTGGAAGTTTTCTGCCATCCGTTGTGGATTGATTTGTAAGTTCGAATAAAAGAACGTAAACACAATCGTTAACGTTAAGTAAATGATTAATCCCCACGGGAATTGGAACGTTTGCTCATTGAACCATGGCATCGTGACCGTAGCGGAGGAATCAAAGATTTTTAACCATTCCGCATTCGGATTAGCCCCAGAAATAAAACTGACAATGACGCTCGGTGCGAGCATGATCGACGACGCAAAGATGACGGGAATCACCCCTGCGCTATTGATTTTAATCGGTAAGAAACTTGCTTTCGCGTATTCGGTACTGCCTGATTTTCCTGCGTTTTGAACCGGAATTTTACGTTTACTTGATTCAATGAACGTGACAAAGGCGATAATGAGAATAAAGGAAAGCACATAAATCGCGAATTGGAAAATACCTTGGAGTAAGACCGCGACATCTAAACCAATCGTTAAGGCTACCCAATTGTTATAGGCGCCTTCGATTTGTAACGGTAAGGAACGCACAATCCCCGCAAAGATGATGACGGAAATCCCGTTACCAATCCCTTTAGACGTAATTTGATCCCCAAGCCACATGACGAGCATCCCCCCAGCCACAAGCACGGTGACAATGTAGGCATAACTCCAGAAGGACGTATCATTCAAGGTAATGAAACTCGAAGTTTCCATTGTACGGACAATCCCGTATGCTTGAACCGCCCCTAAGAGAAGCGTTAAGTAACGGGTAGTCATTTCCATTTTCTTACGACCGGTTTGACCTTGTTTACTGAGTTCCGTTAACGCGGGTAAGACATCCATCCCTAAAAGTTGGACGATAATGCTACTGGTGATATAAGGCGAAACTCCTAAAGCAAACACCGAGAAACTTTGTAACGCACCCCCACCGAGTAAATTCAGTAAGGATAACGCGTTATTCGTTTGAAAATCGACGTCTTGAACCGTGACGCCAGGAACGGTAATCGCCGCACCAATTCGGAAGACAAAAAGAATCATCACGACGAAAAAGATACGATTGACGATTTCCTTATTACGAAAGATGGCCGCGAATTTTTTCATTATGGTAAAACCTCAACGGTTCCACCCGCTTTTTCAATGCCAGCTTGGGCCGTTTTTGAAAAACGATGGGCAGACACTTTTAAAGATTTGGTTAAGGTACCAAAGCCTAAGATTTTAATGAGTTGAGCGGTCTTTTTGACTAAACCAGCTTCCACGAGTAAGGTAGGCGTGACTTCGGTTTTATCGACAAACTGTTCGAGATCACTGAGGTTAACCACACCGACATTCACTTGGGCAAAATTTTTAAAACCGCGTTTAGGAATACGGCGATAAATTGGGTTTTGACCCCCTTCAAAGCCGGCGGAAACACCACCACCTGAACGAGCCCATTGACCTTTTTGACCACGGCCAGCACGTTTTCCGAAACCGGATCCAATCCCACGGCCAACACGAACTTTTTGTTTTCTTGCGCCAGGATTTGCTTTTAATGTATGAAGTGCCATCGCTGCATCCTCCTATAACTTACCACGAAGAGCAAGATATTCTTTCTTCGTTTTGATTTGACTTAACGCTTGGTGGGTTGCGCGAATAATGTTAATCGCAGCCCGTGATCCATAAACTTTGGAGTAGACATTTTTAATGCCTGCGAGTTCTAAAATCGCACGCACCGGGCCCCCGGCAATAATTCCTGTCCCATCGGGTGCAGGTTTTAAGAAGACATTGCATGCGCCCCATTGACCCGTAATTTCATGGGCGATGGTATCCGCACCAATGAAGGTAATGGTGGACGTGTTTTTACGGGCCGCTTCCAATGCTTTTTTAATCGCATCAGGGACTTCGCCCGCTTTACCCGTACCAAAACCGTATTTACCTTTGCCATTGCCGATGACCACAAGCGCGGTAAAGCGCATGTGTTTACCACCTTTAACAACTTTGGTAACACGTTTAATCGCAACGGTACGTTCTTGGAATTCTTTGACTTCAAATTCACGACGAGGACGGCGAGGACGACGGGGACGTTGTCCTTGGGCGGCGCGTTGTTCTGTGTTTTCCACTTTAACTTCGTTTTGTTCCATGTGTTCCATCCTCCTTAGAATGTTAAGCCAGCTTCACGAGCCGCATCGGCTAAAGCTTTGATCCGCCCGTGATATAAGTAACCCGAACGGTCAAAGACGACCGTGGTAATGCCAGCTGCTAACGCTTTTTGCGCGACATCTTTGCCTAAGCTCGCGGCATCTTCGATGGTTTTACCTAATTTTAATTGTGTGGTTGAACTGGCCACAAGCGTTTGACCCGCAGCATCATTGATGACTTGGACATAAAGAGCGGTGTTGGAACGGAAGACGCTTAAACGTGGACGTTCAGCGGTTCCCGCCAGCGTCTTACGGATACGTTTGTGACGTAATTGACGTAAGGCATTTTTGGATGTTTTGATAATCATCGTGATAACCTCTCTTATTTCCCGGCAGCGGCAGCGCGCTTACCTTCTTTACGGCGGATGTATTCGCCTTTGTAACGAATCCCTTTCCCTTGATACGGTTCGGGTTTACGCACCGCGCGAATCGCCGCAGCGACTTGACCGACGGCTTGCTTATCGACCCCTTCCACACTTAACTTCGTGTTTTCGTTAACGGTGATTTTCACACCCGGTAAAGGCGTAATCGTCACTTCATGGGAATAACCCACGGTTAAGACAAGATCTTGACCTTTGACAACCGAACGGAAACCAATCCCGACGAGTTCTAATTCTTTTTTATAGCCTTGGGAGACACCAACCACCGCATTCGCTAAATTGGCACGGGTCGTGCCATGAAGCGTTTTGAGTTCGGTAGAATCATTGGCGCGCGTCACGGTAATGACGGAGCCTTCTTGGGTAAAGGAAATGCCTTCAGGCATCGTGACGTGAAGTTCACCTTTGCCGCCTTTAACGGTCGCTACAGAACCATTTAAGGTAACTGTAACACCACTAGGAAGCGGGAGTAATTTATTTCCAACGCGTGACATGAGATACCTCCTTACCAGACATAGGCGAGGACTTCCCCACCTAGGCCTGCTTCACGAGCTTTTTGATCGCTCATGATACCTTGGGACGTAGAGATAATCGCCACTCCCAAACCACGTAAAACACGTGGGAGTTTGTCGGCAGGTGCCGTGACACGTAAACCGGGTTTGGAAATACGTTTTAACCCATTAATGACGCGGACATTGCCGGTTGTATACTTCAAGGAAACAATGAGTTGTTTCTTGACATCACCGATGACTTCAAAGGAATGAATAAAACCTTCTTGTTGAAGTAATTCAGCAATTTTGACTTTGAGATTCGAGCTCGGAATGGTCACGGCTTCGTGACGCATCGCATTCGCATTGCGAATCCGAGTGAGCATATCGGCGATTGGATCAGTAAATGGCATACGTGATTCCTCCTTTACCAACTTGCCTTTTTCATCCCAGGGATTTCCCCGCGATGGGCAAGCTCGCGTAAACAAATACGGCAGAGTTTGAATTTAGCGATAACGCTGTGAGGACGTCCGCAACGTTCGCAGCGCGAGTAGGCTCGGACTGCAAATTTTGGGGTACGTTTGTGACGAACTTTAATGGATGTTTTGGCCATGGTTCATGCTCCTTATTGTTTAAACGGCATGCCGAATGCTTGTAATAAGGCAAACGCATGGTCGTCGTTTTTCGCCGTGGTGACGATGACAATATCCATCCCACGAACTTTATTCACGCGATCAAAGTTAATTTCTGGGAAAATGAGTTGTTCTTTGATCCCTAAGGTATAGTTCCCACGTCCATCAAAGGCGTTACGGGAAATCCCACGGAAGTCACGGACACGGGGTAAGGAAATGGCGATGAGCTTATCGAGAAACTCATACATCTTTCGACCACGTAAGGTCACTTTCGCACCGATCGCTTGACCTTCACGTAATTTAAAGGTGGCAATCGATTTTTTCGCTTTGGTAATCACAGGTTTTTGCCCGGTGATATCGGTGAGTTCACGCACGGATTCTTCGAGTAACTTGGCGTTACCTGTGGCATCACCCACCCCGACGTTCACGACAATCTTTTCTAACGCCGGGACTTGCATCACCGACGATAATTGTAGCGATTTAAATAAGGCAGGAACGATGTCAGTGCGATAACGTTGGAGTAAGCGTGGCGTGGATGTCACGACTGCTTTTTTGGTTTTCTTTGCAGGCTTTTCTGCAACAGCGACTTCCACCTTGGGTTCAACCGCCGCTTTAGGGGCTACCTTTTTCGCAGATGCTTTCGCTTTGGTGACTTTGGGTTTTACCGCGACGGTGGTTTCCACGTCTTTGGTTTTCTTGGTTGCCATAGTCGACCTCCTTAATCCAAGACCGATCCGGATTTAACCGCGATTCGGACTTTCTTGTCTTTGACCACACCCATTTTGATACGGGTGGCTTTTTTGGTTTTGGGATCGATGAGTGCCACATTGGACGCATCAATGGGTGCGTAAATTTCTAAGATTGCACCTTCAGGATTGTTTTGTTTTGGTTTTTGGTGTTTTTTATGGACATTGACACCTTCAATAACAACACGAAGATTGACACGGTCGACTTTTTGAATCGTACCGGTTTTTCCTTTGTCTTTGCCAGCGATGACGATGACTTTATCACCTTTTCTTAATTTAAGTGCCATAGATTCTCCTTATAAGACTTCGGGTGCAAGCGAGATGATTTTCATAAAACCTTCTCCAGCATCACGAAGTTCGCGAGCGACAGGACCAAACACACGGGTGCCTTTAGGGGTTCCATCTTCATTGATAATGACAATCGCATTGTCATCAAAAGAAATCGAACTACCGTCAGGACGGTGAATGGCTTTCTTCGTACGCACGATCACACCTTTGACGATGTCACCTTTTTTAACACGGCCATCCGGGATGGCATCTTTGACTGAGCACATGACGATGTCGCCAATGCGGGAATAACGACGGAACGATCCTCCGAAAAGTCGGAAGATACGGACAGCTTTCGCCCCCGAGTTATCTGCGACGACTAAATTAGTTTCCGTTTGAACCATTCGTGATGTCCTCCTTGAGTTCGACTGACGCCACACCCTTCTTATCGATCGACACTAAACGGAAACGTTTGGTGGCCGATAAAGGACGGGTTTCCATAATCGTGACAATATCACCGATTTGGGCAATACCTTCTTCATCATGGGCGAAGAATTTTTTGGATACTTTAACGAGCTTTTTATATTTAGGATGCGGTTTACGCGTCACAACGAGGACCGCGATGGTTTTCGCGTTCTTATTGTTAACCACTTCTCCTTGAAAGCTACGACGTGATGAACGTTCCATGTGCGTTCCTCCTATTTAAGACCTAACTCGCGTTCACGAATGACCGTGTAAATACGCGCGATGTCTTTACGAATCGAAGTTAGATCCTTCCCATTTTTAAGTTGACCGACTGCTTGTTGACGACGAAGGTTAAAAAGTTGTTCTTTTAAGCTATATACTTTCGCTTCAAGTTCACTGGTGTTCATGTCGCGAATGTCTTTGAGTTTTAACATGCTTATTGACCTCCATCCTTCCGAATAATTTTAGTCTTTAACGGTAATTTGTAAGCGGCTAGGCGTAAGGCTTCTGTAGCCACATCTTCAGGGACGCCACCGATTTCAAACATTACACGATTCTTTTTCACAACCGCGACCCAAAATTCAGGATTACCTTTCCCCGAACCCATGCGGACTTCCGCTGGCTTTTTGGTTTTGGCGATGTGAGGGAAGATCCGAATCCAAATTTTACCGGCACGCTTCGTGTAGTTATTAAGCACGACACGCGCAGCTTCAATTTGACGATCGGTAATCCAATTTCCTTCAACAGCTTGTAAACCGAATTCTCCAAAGCTGACTTCGTTACCAGCTTTCGATAATCCTTCATACTTGACGCCGTGAGGACGACGATATTTGACACGTTTGGGTTGTAACATCGTTATTCTCCTTCTTCGGTCGCCACTTCAGGTTCATCGATAAGTTCACGTTCCCCTGAAACGGTTGGACGATTATCATAATCACCACGGCAAATCCAGACTTTAACGCCTAAACGACCGTAAGTGGTATGGGCTTCTACTTTGGCAAAATCGATATCCGAACGCAAGGTATGTAATGGGATAATGCCATCATGATACCCTTCACCACGGGCAATTTCAGCGCCACCAAGACGACCCATGACAAGGGTTTTAACCCCTTTAGCACCGGCTTTCTTCACACGTTGAATCGCTTTCTTTTGCGCGGTACGGAACGAAGCACGCGCTTCGAGTTCTTTGGCAATCGATAAGGCGACAAGGCGCGCATCTAAATCAGGCGATTTCACTTCAATAACATCGAGTTTTAGACTACCGGATTTAACGACTTTATTTAAGTATTTAGTTAAACGGTTCACGTTCGCGCCATCTTGACCAATGACAACCCCGGGACGGGCGACATGGCATAAGACATTGACGTTCGTACCACGATCGGTTTTTTGACGTTCGATTTCAATGCGAGAAACGAGCGCTTCTTTCAGTTCTTTATCAAGATATTGACGAATCTTAATATCTTCTAGTAAGAAACTTGCGAAATCTTTTTTATTCGCATACCAACGGGAATTCCATCCACGTCCGACACCGACACGGAAACCAACTGGATTAATTTTGTGACCCATGTTTACGCACCTGCTCTTTCTTTCACCACACAGAAGAGGTGAGTTTTACGTTTGATGATTTTCGAGGCGGAGCCTTTTCCACGTGGCATAAAACGTTTATCACGTTTACCTTCGTTGGCCGCTAATTCAGCGACATAAAGGAAGGCCTCTGTCATTTGGTGATTTTTCACCGCGTTCGCCGCGGCAGACTTAATGACTTTCACCACGTCACTGACCGCTTTGCGGTTGACGTTGGCTAAAATCGCAAGGGCTTCATTCACGGATTTTCCTTTGACAAGGTCGACCACGAGCTTGGCTTTACGAGGAGTCACTTTGACGTTATAGGCGATGGCTTTAGCAAAATCTTGTTTCATGCGTATGCCTCCCTATTTCGAGGTCGCTGCAGCTTTATCTTCTGCAGTGTGACCGGTATGACCTTTATACGTACGGGTCGGAGCGAATTCCCCTAATTTATGACCGACCATATCTTCGGTAATGTAAACGGTAATGTGTTCTTTTCCGTTATAAACCGCGAAGGTATGTTCGATAAATTGAGGCATGATCGTGGAACGGCGTGACCATGTTTTAATGATTTCTTTTTTCTTGGCCGCGTTTAACGCTTCTACTTTTTTCATTAAGTAGTCGTCGTAGAACGGTCCTTTTTTAATACTACGTGCCATGTGCTAGCCTCCTATTTATCGTTAATGCGTCGGATGATGAGTTTGCTCGACGCTTTCTTCGTGTTGCGTGTCTTCACACCTTGAGAACGTTTACCCCAAGGCGTACGTGGTGCGTCACGTCCAATCGGCGATTTCCCTTCACCACCACCATGCGGGTGATCGACAGGGTTCATACGCGAACCAGAGACGGCAGGACGTTTACCTAACCAACGCGATTTACCGGCTTTTCCTAAATTAATAAGATTGAATTCTTCATTGCCAACGATGCCGATGGTCGCACGGCAATTCGCTAACACTTTACGAACTTCACCTGAGGTTAAACGTAAGGTGACATATTTATCTTCTTTCCCAAGAATTTGAACGGATGTCCCCGCGGAACGGGCCATTTGACCGCCACGACCCGGACGGAGTTCGACGTTATGAACGAAGGTCCCTTCTGGAATATTGGCTAAGGGTAAGGCGTTACCGACTTTAATATCAGCGGTTTCACCTGAAACAATCACAGAACCCACGGCTAAATCTTTGGGGGCTAAGATATAACGTTTTTCACCATCTTTATAATTTAATAACGAGATGAAAGCGTTACGGTTGGGATCGTATTCAATGGTCGCCACGGTTGCAGGAATATTATCTTTATTGCGTTTAAAATCAATTAAACGATAACGACGTTTATTACCGCCACCTTGGTGACGTGTCGTGATGACACCTTGATTGTTACGACCGGCGTGTTTACGGTTTTTGCTTAATAACGCCTTCACAGGAGTGCGAGTGGTGAGTTCTTCAAAGGTTGAATTCGTCATCGCACGACGGGAAGGGGTATAAGGACGATATGTTCGAATAGCCATAAACGTTCCTCCTATTCCTTAAATAAGTCGAGGGCTTGTCCACTGACGAGCGTCACGACCGCTTTCTTAAAGCCAGAGATCGTACCTGGGTAACGACCACGGCGCGTAAATTTCGCACGAACATTGACAATGTTCACGGATTTCACTTTTACTTTGTAAACCGCTTCAAACGCAAGTTTGACTTCGGTTTTGTTGGCAGTGGATAAGACTTCCACGGTCACTTTGTTTTGTTTTTCGAGTTTCGCCATCGACTTTTCAGTAATGAGCGGACGAAGAATCACATCAAACGATTTGATGGTAGCCGGGGAGACCTTAGCAGTGGCGACAGATTCAGTCATTTTTGCTTTGGCTTTTTTCGTAGGCTTGGCATCCACGATTTCGGGGGTGGTCACTTCTTCAGCGACTTTTTTAGCACGGGCCATTATTGGAGAACCTCCTCAATTGCTTTGACGGAAGCTTGGGTCATGACGACAAAATCCGCATTGACAAGGTCAAGGACAGACATGTTTTGACGGCTCACCGCTAAAACCGTATTCAAGTTACGGACACTTAAGGCAAAATTTTCATCAAATTGATCCAGGACGAACATGACTTTACCGGAAACCGATAAGGCGCCGAGTAAGGCAACCGCATCTTTGGTCTTAGGCGCAGATAAGGTCACTGTATCGACCACAATGAGTTTTTTGTCTAAGAATTTTTGCGATAAGGCAGACCGTAACGCAAGACGATATTGTTTTTTGTTTTGTGAACGACGATAGTTTTCATTTCCGGTAGGACCGAAAGCGACACCACCACCCACCCAAATGGGGGATTGTTTGGCACCGGCACGAGCACGACCTGTCCCTTTTTGTTTCCAAGGTTTAATCCCGGAACCGGACACTTCGGCACGCGTCTTGGTTTTTGCATTCGCTTGACGGGCATTGCTTTGCGCATTTAAGACCGCATCAAACATAGATTGGGTATGAGGTTCAATCGAGAAGACTTCCGGGTTTAAGGAAAGGTCAGCGACCTTTTTACCATCTAAACCGAGAACGTTAACGGATAAACCCGTTGCTTTTTTTGCCATGATGGATCCTCCTATTTCCCTTCAGCTTGTTCAGCTGCAGGTTGTGATTGACGATTGATGAGTGGTTTAGCGACGAGCGGTTGACCTAATTGTGTTTTGACCGCGGTACGGATTTTTAATAAGCCTTTGTTTGGACCTGGTAATCCGCCACGAATGAGTAACGCATTGCGTGCTTCATCCACACCCACAACGAGTAAATTTAACACGGTGGTTTGTTGATTCCCGTGGTGCCCTGCCATTTTCTTACCAGGGTGAACGCGGTTGTTGGTACGACCAACGGTAGCCATCGAACCTTGGGAACGATGGGGACCGGATGCCCCGTGACCTTTCGGTCCGATTTTGAAGTGCCAACGTTTAATAGCACCCGAGTAACCTTTCCCTTTGGAAATCCCAATGACATCGACAACATCGCCGACCTTAAATTGGTTGACCGTTAAGGCATCGCCAACTTGGATTGCACTCGCGTCAGAAAGTTGGAGTTCATGTAAACTCGCCTTCGCTGCAACATTCGCTTTCTTAAATTGACCTAATTCAGGTTTATTTAAGCGTTTTTCTTTAATATCACCAAAACCGATTTGGATGGCACTGTAACCATCTTTTTCCACGGTTTTAATCGCGGTAACCACATTGGGGGTGACTTCCACGACGGTGACGGGATAGGCGGTTCCATCTTCAGCAAAGACTTGCGTCATGCCGACTTTTTTTCCAATTAATGATTTCATGGTAACCTCCCTCCTTATAACTTAATGTCGATATCAACACCATTAGGAAGGTCAAGTTGACGTAAGGTGTCAACCGTTGCCTTATTGTGATCGGTGATATCGATCAATCGTTTATGTGTACGAATTTCAAATTGTTCACGTGCATCTTTATATTTATGCACTGAACGAAGGACCGTATACACTTCCTTCTCAGTCGGTAGCGGGATAGGTCCCACCACGTTAGCACCGGATTTCCGGACCGCAGCGATCAATTTTTGGACACTAAGATCTAAGATCTTGTGATCAAAAGCCTTGAGTCGAACACGGATTTTCTTTGTTTTGGCCATGAATTCTATTTCCTCCTTGACACAGTCTGCAACGCTAGCTCCGATACGAATTCTCTGACACCCATTCATGACAACGCCTGTGGGTGTGTCAGTAACCTCGCACTTCAACGCCAAGTCACAAATCAAAAGTTTACGCTTCTCACGCAAAAAAGTCAACTTCTTTTGCTTCTATAAAATCAACATCGCGTCTCCGAAACTGAAGAAGCGATACTGATGATCAATCGCGTGACGATAAACACGCAACGTTTCTTCGCGGCCAATCAAGGCAGCCACTAACATAACAAGCGTTGATTTTGGTAAATGAAAATTGGTAAGTAAGGCATCAATGGCTTTAAACGTATACCCTGGGGTAATAAAAAGATTCGTATCTGCAGATTCTCCAACAAAGGACGGATGACGGGACAAGGACGCTTCCAGGGTGCGGCATGAGGTGGTGCCAATGGCGATGAGCCGTTTGCCTGACGCTTTGGCATGATTCAACCGTTCAGCAACATCCTCTGCGATCCAAAACCGTTCATAATGCATCAAGTGATCGTTGGTATTGGTTGCTTTCACCGGTTTAAACGTTCCTAAACCAATTTGTAAGGTGATTTCTTCAATTGACGCGCCTTTTGCTTTCATCGCGTTAAACATGGCTTCGGTAAAATGAAACCCTGCCGTGGGTGCTGCGGCACTCCCAGGAATTTTTGCATACACGGTTTGATACCGGGAAGGATCGGACAACTTTTCTTTAATATAAGGGGGTAAAGGTATTTCTCCTAACGATTCTAAAACTTCTAAAAACACACCCTGATAGTGAAATTGAAAGCAGCGTAAACCTTCTTCTTCGACAGCAAGACACGTCGCTGCTAAGCGGCCATCACCAAAACGAATGCGTGTACCCACCTTCACGACCTTGGCATTACCGACTAAGCAACGATAACCTTGTGCTCCTAAATCATCCAATAAGATAAGTTCAACATGCGCGGAGGTTTCAACCTTCGTTCCGTATAAACGGGCAGGTATCACTTTTGTATTGTTACGAATAAACACATCATTATTTGTCACATAATTTAACAAATCAGGAAACATCCCATCGACCATGGTTTTTGTTTTGCGATCATAAATAAGTAAACGCGAATCTTGTCGTTTTTCCGGAGGATGTTGGGCAATTAAATGTTCGGGTAAGTCAAAATCAAAGAGCGAAAGTTCCATTAGAAACCTCGATCATCGCCATAATCGGCAAGCACCTGCGCCGCGTAGGCATCAAAACGCTTTTCAATAATCGCCTGACGTGCGCCTTCCACCACGCGAATGAGAAATCGTAAATTATGAAGCGACATTAATCGTTTTCCAAACGTTTCATCCGCTTTGTATAAATGCCGTAAATACGCTTTGGAATAATGTTGACACGTGTAGCAATCACACGACGCATCAAGCAGTGTGTAATCTTTTTCATAATGGGCATCTTTAATGTTCACGCGCCCTTTGGTAGTCATGAGGGCGCCATGACGAGCTAACCGTGTCGGCAGCACACAATCAAACATATCCACGCCAAGACGAATGGCTTCCAAAATATAATCAAGCGAACCAATGCCCATCACGTAGCGGGGTTTATCATCGGGCAAATACGGCATCGCCGCGGCAATCATGGTCGAGAAAACCTCTTTCGGTTCCCCAATGGACGTGCCGCCAATGGCAAAACCATCAAAGGGTAATTTGACCGTTTCTTGAGCACTCCAGGCCCGTAAATCTTGAAATTCTCCCCCTTGAACAATGCCAAACATCGCTTGATGGGATGAGGTTTTCGCGTCTAAGCACCGTTTTGCCCACCGTAACGTCCGTTCGGTGGAGGCTTTCGCATAAGCGTAATCGACCGGATAGGAAATACACTCATCAAACGCCATCATAATGTCGCTCCCGAGTTGTTGTTGAATCGCCGTCGCTGATTCAGGATTGAGCATCATCAGGTCGCCATTAAGATGATTTCGGAAGGTGACACCCTCTTCAGTTATTTTTCGATTTTTCGCGAGGGAAAAGACTTGAAAACCTCCCGAATCCGTAAGGATCGGTCCGTGATAATTCATAAAACGGTGTAAGCCACCCGCCCCTGCGACAATGTCCGCTCCCGGACGTAAAGCAAGGTGATATGTATTCGATAGAATCACCCCACTACCAATCGCGGTGATTTCTTCAGGAGATAAGGTCTTGACGGTTGCTAATGTGCCTACCGGCATAAACATTGGGGTTGCAACGGTTCCATGCGGTGTCGTTAAAAACCCTGTACGGGCTTGACCATCGTGAGCTTGTATTGTTAAAGAAATTGGACTAACGGACATTTTGGGTAGCCCCAATCAGTCTTAGGAAATAAGGATTGCGACGGAAGAGCCAATAAAGAGGAAATCCTAAGCCATAGAGCACAACGATCTGTCCTAAGGCAACGGAGAACCCAAAACCAGACATCACCGGCCAAGTTAACGGTAATTCTAATGCAATCGGTAAAAAAATGGCCAAATACAAGGCGTTAAAAACCACCGGAAAAATCATGCCCACGACAAAGACTTTACTTCGCCCAAGCAAGTATCCGGCAAGGAAGGTGATGAAGGAACCGACAATGGCATCGATCCAAACAAAGGATCCTAACGGACCAAACACATTGGCAATAAAGGTTCCAACCACAATCGCAATCAAATAATCCTTTCGAAAAAAGACAAGCATTAATAACGCTTCAGAAACACGAAATTGAATGCCTAAATAGGCAAAGGAATTAAAGGGTGGTGTAATCGTTAAAATGACATATAACGCGGCGATGATTCCGTTAGAAATAAGTTGTTGCGTCGTGAGGCGATTTATCATAAAAACTATCATACCACACCCCCTAAAAAGTCGGGGGGTTAAAAACATAAATTTATGATAAAATCGCCTTAAGAAAGTCGCATACTTGGCACAAGGAGGAAAACACACATGCCAAAATTTGCCGTTGTCGCGGATGCATGTACGGATTTACCGTTACCGATCGTCCAAAAATTAGAACTCAATGTTGTCCCTATGACCGTGATGGTCGGGGAAACAGAATACTTACATTATCCGGATGAACGTAATTTGAAAATTGATGATTTTTATCAAATGCTTCGGGATAAAGCCACCCCCCGTACCTCACAACCCAATGCTAACGCCGTTGCCGAAGTCGTCGAACCGTTATTACAAGC
>JALRKT010000029.1 GCA_023268805.1 Bacilli bacterium | reverse complement strand
AAATACACCCTTGAAGGGTGTTTTTTTTTATGTCCCTCTTGGTCTATAATGAAACAAGAGGTTCTTTATGAATGTATTACAAACCCAAGATTTAAAAAAAATATACCGAAAAACACGTGCCTTAGATGGCGTGAATATTACGATTCAAAAGGGTGATATTTATGGCTTTATTGGGAAGAATGGGGCGGGCAAAACGACTCTGATTCGTCTCATCACGGGGGTGGCAGAACCCACCTCAGGCACCTTTTCCTTATTTGGAGAAACGGGGACCCTTGCGAATATTCGCGCGCGCAAACGTATTGCCGCCGTCGTGGAATCGCCCGCCCTTCATATGAATCTATCCGCCTATGAAAACTTAAAACTTCAATGCATTTTACTTGGGATTAAGCAGCCCCATCAAAAAGTTATTGAAGATGTCTTAACCAAAGTTGATTTATTATCTCTTCTGGTTGAAAAGAAGAAGAAAGCGAAAAACTTTTCTTTAGGGATGCGGCAACGCTTAGGCATTGCCATGGCGCTGATTTCGAATCCGGAATTTTTGATTTTAGATGAACCGAATAACGGTTTAGATCCTGAAGGGATTCGCGATATGCGCGAACTTCTTTTACGCCTCAATCGTGAGGATGGCTTAACCATTTTAGTGAGTTCGCATATTTTATCGGAACTCGCGAAACTGGCGACCCGATATGGTTTTATTGATAAAGGGAAAGTGATTCGGGAACTCTCCGCGAGTGAACTCAATCGCGAATCGCGACAAGCGACAGTCTTGACGTTAAGTCAACCGTTATCCTCGGATGCGGATTTGAAAGAAGCGGGTTTAAAAGACTATGAACTATCCGGGACCACGTTAAAAATCTTTGGTACACAATCGACCAATAAATACTTAGCGGTGTTAGCCCAAGCGAATATTGAAGTGATGAATATGAGTAAAGAGGCGGATGATCTAGAAACCTTCTTTATGTCGATGATTGGAGGTAAATAACCATGAAACGATTACTCGCACTCGAATTCAATCGTCTATTACGACAAAAGTCGGCAATTATTATTGGAATATTGATTGTACTTATTTCCTTATCCCAGGTGGGCGTGGCCCAAGCTACTGCGTATGAAGATTTTATGGGGAATACCCAGTATTTCTTCACTGCCCGCAGTATTATCGAATCCAGTTTCCAACTCGGGAACTTTCAAATTCTTCTCATTGGGGTTATAACCAGTTTATTTATTGCCACGGATATTACCCAAGGAACCATTCGTAATAAATTGATTGCCGGTTATTCAAAAATGGAAGTGTATCTCACCCAAATGATTCTTTCTATTAGTATCACCATCCTTGGCTTAGTGTTATATCATCTTCTCCCCTTACTCTTTTCAGGGGTCATTACGTTCCCGATTACAGAAGAAGATTCAGGATCGCTTGCTAACTTCCTTATTCATGTTGGGTTTGGTTATTTACTCGTCATCGTGGGTGTGGTGTTAACCACGTGGATTGCGATGAAAGCTAAATCCACCGCCGGGGCAACCATTTTTACCTTACTGATTTTTATTTTAGGACCGACATTAATGGTAATTGCCAAATCTGTCGCGGAAGGGATTCTTCTTGCTAATATTGATCAATTTACCGATTTTGAACTCTTTGAAGCCACCCAACGACAAATCAATGAGATCTTTGAGTGGATTTACTTTTATCAAATTCAACGACTAAACGGACCGGTGAGTCTTTTTGAACTCATCTTTGGCGAACCCGGCATTAATTTCTTTGCCGAAGAAATCCAATCCTACATTGTAAAAACACTCATTTCTTCCTTTGTCCTATTGGGTTTACTCATTGGGGTCGGTGGGTGGCGTTTTTCCAAATCGGATTTACGTTAAGGTTGTGCGCTTTCAATCAAAGTTTTCAATCAAATCTTTTAAGTCAAACGTTTCATTGAGTGCGCCGAGTTCGAATTCAATGAAATAATCTTCATTATTGTTGACGACATGAATGGAGACAGAAAAAATGGATTCATCTTCATACATGACAAGGTAGGCGGATTGAATCACATCGCCTTCTTGTAAGATATTGTGTGAATGTTCTTCAAGAAAAGCGGCTTCAATTTCATAACCACCAATAAAGGGAACTATGGTCGCTGGGGATATTTCTTGGTTCGTTAAGGCGAGAATATCAATCGAAGGTAGACCATCTTTAAAGGTAAGGAAATCATTTTCTTCAAACATGAGAGGATTGGTCAAAGGGGTGCCAATTGCACCGATATATTGATCATAAAGAAGGGTGTCATTACGCTCCCATAATTCGACTTGTTCATTTTCTGGGGCAAAGAAATCCACGGTTATCGCGGAGGTTTCATTAAATCCAAAGTATAGAAGGGATACGTCACTTTCATCGTCATTGGTTCGAAATAGGCTCCCTAAACCTGAGGTGATCCCATCCATAAAAAGTGCTTGGAAACTGTCTAGGCTTAGCAAGCCACTATTTTCGTTATCACCCGGAAGGATCACTTCGGTTTCCCCAATTCCGGAGAGGGCCATCATGAAGACGGCGGTTTCTGAGGTTGTGTTGTTCGTGGCTTCAATATTGACATAAAGGGATGCAAAATCATCCAAAGAACCGTAGGCATCAAAATTCACGTTTTCGATCGTGTAGTTGGCAAGGATATCATCCCGTAAGACTGTGGGGTACATACTGGGATCCAATTGATACCCACCCCATTCAGGATCCACAGATAAGTCATCAAGAGGATCGATCGTGGACAAATCGACAAAGAAGCGGTCAAGTGAAAGCGCTTGGTACGTCGCTTCATCGATGATTTGATTCGTGTACATCATCGCGGTATCATCATAGGTCCATTGAAGAAATTGCATACCATCCCATTCTAAATACAAGGGGGGAAGATTTTCCATCGAGAAGTCATGCAGTTCAAAATTAAAACCATCACGTAAGGCAAAGAGATCATTGGTGTAAAGATCCCCTTCGGCAAACGTTTGTGACACTTGATAGTTTTGTATCGATTGCACGTTGGTAAAAATGTCCAAGAATGATGATGATTCGGAGATAACAGGAGGATGAATGGTCGTAAAGTCAAAGTATAGTAAGGCGAATTCTGCGCGATAATAAGTCGTTTCTTTTTCGAATTCTAAGGTGATATTTACTAGAGGCCCTGTAAACGCGGATTCATAGAAAAGGACATTGCCCATGACATTGGTCATTCCATCAAAGAATGGATTATTGATTAAGGCGGGGATGGCGTTGGGACGTAATGGGTACATTGCGACATTCAAGTCAGGATTTAAGGTGGGTTGTTGTAAATCAATCCATGCTTTTTCTAAAGCAAGCCCGTTCATCGGGTAAAAGTCAGTGACAAATTGGTCATAGGTATTTTCATCAATCGTCGCTAAGGTATTCGCTCCGAGCATACTCGTAATTTGTTCGTACGTGCCATCTTCTAACGCATTCACATACGTTTGGTTGTATGTTTCATAATCGGTCAGTAAATATTCATCCCCATCCCGTTGACCCATGATTTCTGTCACAAAAACGGTTTCTTCGGTGACGGGATTAATTTCATGCACGGTGTAAAGGAAGGTATGATTTTCACTTCCGGTTAAAACCGTATCCAAAAAGTACGTCGGATAATCTAATAAATCTGTCGGTAAACTCACTTGGGTTGTCCCAATCTCGGTGTAGGAAATGACTATACGTTCGGTTAAGCTCGCATCGTCAGGGTGGGTGCTCGTCACGATAATTTGAATTTCTCCGGTGATGGGGTCCCCATGGATGGTGACTTCATCCATTTCATCAGTGGATTCTACCCCGGTGAATAAATCATCAAAGTGGTTTGGATCTAAGACATAAACCCCTTCGACTTCATCATAGGTAAACCAAGCATCATTGATTACCGTTGGATCAAGAAAACCTAACGGTGCGAGAAGAAATAATCCTGAAAAGGGATCGAGCGGAGCAGCCAGCCATTGGTTGTTCTCCGCTTGTGTATACATGACGGGGCTTTCTTCATTGGTTAAATCGACATAAAAATCAAACGCTTCATTAACGTCGGGATTGAATAACGAACCAAAGATGAGCGGAAATGCCACTTCATAGTAATAAATATCGATGTCTTCAAACGAGAATGTCATCGTGTAGTTACCCGCTTCCATATCTTCCATCATTTCTGAGACAAGAAGACGTGGGGTTGTTTCACTACTGGAAGATGACGTTGGACTGGAAACAACGTCACTTGTACTGGAAAGGGAAGGCACTTCAGAGGAAACCAAAGAACTACTGGCAATCGGATCGCCACAGGCAGCGAGGATCGCCGATAAGGTAAACAGAGAGAAACGTGTATATTTTTTCATCATAGACTCCTTTTTTCCACCATACCATAAAACGCAACTTTTTTTAGGGACTAAGTTTGTAAAGATAGCGACATTAAACGTATAATAAACGTATGAAAAAATTTACCTTTTATCTTAGTATTCTTGTGTTAAGTAGTTGTCAGTTGCCTTCGGGGAGTTCCTCCATGATGCCTTCTTCATTTTTATCCTCCACCTCATCAGAGGAAACGTCGGTCAGCGAATCTCTTTCAAGTGATTCTTCCAGTGAATTGCCGTCTTCATCGTCAGAAGAAGTAAGTAGTTCTTCCCTCATCCCTTCTTCGAGTGAAGAAAATTCTTTACCGTCTTCAGAAGCCACTTTTTTCTATACATATGTGGCGAGTCCTGGACCCGATGAACGCTTTGCCTATTGGCGTCATGTTCCAACCGGAAAATTATTATCGCGAGAAACTCCGTTTACCACTACCGTGACATCCATTGATGATGTCGAAGCGATTTATCGCCGCGTGGGAGAATATTTTTATTCCACCCAATTTGAAGGCACCAAATCTAGTTATCCTCGCGCTTCGGTCACCTTAGATGGTGAGTCATGGTGGTTTGAGGATGCCGTCAATGGGAGTTTATCGGGCGATAAAGTTGTTTCGGGTCGCGCAGCGCGTCTACATGGAGGCGGCAGTATTGTCACCGCGTTTGATCTCGGTCTTATTAGTGATATCACCCTACAAACTGCTGTATACGGAAGTGATACACCCAACGCCGAACTCCGTCTATATTGGTCCCAAGATGGTCTTTATTGGTCCCCCCTTGCCGGGTATGTTCCGACCTCGCAACTTACGTTTTTCCATGTCGAAGTCGATCTCTTGTCGCTTTATCTGGTGAATGCCTATGATCCTTCCTTACCGATGTATCTCAAACTGTATAACTTAAATTATGAAACACCTCTCGATGGCGTACGCATCAATATCGATAACCTTGTCATTAATACGATCCAAGCCCCGTTTATCTTTCCGGTGAAAGATGAAGATAATGACCAACTTTCGTTTCATTATAATCAAGCGATTCCTTCCGTTTTAGAAGTTGGAAATGGGTGGACACCACCCACTTGTGAGGTAACCGATGAAGAAACGCTTGCTGCTTTACCCTGTAAGATGGACACTAATCTAAATGCGAGTCAAGTCGGCACGTATGAACTTTCTTACACCGCTGTAGACCGCTTTGGGTATACGATTGTGGATCGTTACACCCTCACCGTCCTCGAGGATTTAGATGTCTTAGATATCAATTACACCGGTTTTTATGATGGAATTGAAGGTTTATATGGTCATGCCTTACAAAAAGCCTTACGTGAAAAAAGTTGGGCAGCGAAACAAGCCAAACCGTATAGTGAAGGGAAAACCTTATTACCGATTTCCGATGCGAACCCGAATATCCCAGGTCAAGCCGTGGCGATTTATACGGGCAATTCCTTATCGTCGATATGGGATGGGGGGACGACGTGGCAACGCGAACACGTATGGCCCAATTCGCGGTTGGGTGTTCGCCGTGTCGGAGAAACGGATGCTAATATTGCGAGCGACCTTCACAACTTACGCTTTATTGAATCGAGTATCAATGCCAGTCGCTCGAATAAATGGTTTGATGCGACAACAACCTCGACGACTTATTTCCCAGGTGAGGATGCCGGGGATGTCGCGCGCATCGTGTTTTATATGCTGATGATGTATGACCATC
>JALRKT010000028.1 GCA_023268805.1 Bacilli bacterium | reverse complement strand
GGTTAAACCATCGGCGCGCGAAATGATTTGGAGTTCCGCTTCCACCCGTTGGGAGATTTCTTTCGCGGTGCGAAACTTTTCGATACGACGTTGTTCGGTCACTTTTTTAATCGCGGTTTCTGAACGAATCATAAACTGGGCGATTTCATCGACTTCCTCGGTATCATACGCGGTACGGACATCATCAATCGTGGTTAAAAAATCGCGCAAGAGTTTATTATCTTGAAGAATGACCACATAAAAATCAAGGTTAGAAAAACCAATGACCGAATCCGATAATTCTTTAAGATAATCCATCCCCCCGATGTTTTCAAATTCCTTCATGAGAAGGAGTTCATCGGTGACGGTTTGTAAATCCACGGGTTCCCGCTTTTTAAAGCGATTACGAATGGCTTGATACACAAGACGGTTCGCCGAACGCTCTCCGAAAAAATGATCTTCATCCACTGCGTTAATGCATTGAGCTAAGGCAGCAGAAGAAAGCATCATTGATCCAAGAACAATCTTTTCAGCTTCTAAATTATGGGGTAAGGTCTTTTTGGCCATGGTCCTATTTTACTTCATGAACGTGAATATTGACCACACCAATCACACCTTTGTGCAATTCAATCTTGAGACGGGTAAAGCCAAAGGCGTTGACAAGATAATGATCGACAAATTTACGTTTATCGACGACGATATGATGTTTTTCTTTGAGGGCTTCGACAATTTGTTTGGTGGAAATCGTGCCAATCATCCGTCCATCTTGACTGGCTTTGGCAGAAAATTCTAAAGTAATCGATTGGAGTTGACCGACAAGTTCTTGGGCTAACGCAACACGTGACGCTTCTTCCTCTTGTTTCTTTTTGAGTTCTTCATCACGAATATGGCGACCGGTTTCGGTTAAGGCCACGGCGAGTTTATTCGGAAATAAATAGTTTGCCGCATAGCCATTGGCGACATCGACTTCTTGGTCTTTTTTTCCAACATTCTTCACGTCTTTTAATAAGATGACTTTCATTGTTCTTCTCCTTTGCTACGGGCCCGTGATTGATATTCTTTGTACGTTTGGATGAGTTGGTTTTTCACCTCATCCAGGGAGGCTTCTTGAGGGGTTTCATACCCGGCCATCGTGTGATGACCCCCACCCCCTAGTTTTTCTAAAATCATTGCGACATTCATCGTCCCATCACTGCGGGCAGAGATTTTCACTTTCTTTTCTGCCGTGTGTCCTAAGACGAACACCGCATTCACCCCACGTAAATCCATGACGATGTTTGCTGTTTTGGCGAGTAACGTCGGATCAAGATTGTGTTCTTCTTCTTCGAGAGTACTTAAATAAACACCGGTATCCAGCGTGATGAGTTTACTCATCATTTTATTAATGACCGTCATTTCTTCAAAGTCTTCTTTTAATAAATCATGGGCTTTGGACGTGTTGGCACCCACACTGTTGAGGAAGCGTGCGGCTTCAAAGGTTTGTGGACCAATCGCTTTGTTTTTAAAGAAGTTGGTATCTAGATATATCCCAGCGAGCATGATCGTGGCAATCGCGGGGGTAATTTTAATCGCATCCGGGGTAAAGAATTCATTGTGCAACATGACATCGACTACGAGTTCCGTCGCTGAGGCGGCATTGATATCAATAATCGGGTCCATGATGACTTGGCTAATAAAGGATTCACCTCGTTTATGGTGATCAATGACCACGGTCGGAATATTTTTTTGGAGTAAGGCTTGTCCGACAATACTTTCTGGACGTGAGGTGTCAACCACCATGAGTAAATCGTCTTTTTCAATTTCATCCAAGGCGAGTTTAGAACTAATAAAGGTTTTCTTGGTTTCTTTAACGGTAAATGAAGATGTGGCGGCGGCGACCGTCCGTTTTTCACCTAGGTCATAATCAAAAACAATCCGGGCTTCAACCCCAATAATGTCCGCAATCGCTTTGATCCCTAACGCGGCGCCTAACCCATCTAAATCGGTTTCAGTATGCGAGGTGATATAAATGCATTTTGCTTCTTTCATGACTTTAATGAGATTGGAGTTACGTTCACGAATGCGGAACGATTGGCGGGCATCAAATTCTTGATTCAGAACATACCCCCCAAAAGAATCTTTCTTCACTTGGTCATCAATAATGGCTTGGTTTCCCCCACGGGCCACCGCGAGTTCTACTGCCGCAAAGGCGGATTTATCCAAACGGTCAATATCCGCACCCGTTCCATAGGCTAACCCTAAAGAAATGGTGATGCGTTTATTGGAACCGCGTTCTAAATCAAAGATGGTGGAAAGAATTTTAAATTGATCGGCTTTGATTTTTTCAAAGGCAAGCATATTCCCCACAATATAATACGCATCGGAACGAATCTTTTTAATGGCAAACCCCAAACCCACAAAATATTGGCTGATGGTCGCTCGAATTCGGGAGATGTAATCACTGGATTCATCAAAGGCCGGTGCGTTGAGTTCATAGTTATCGAGCACTAAAACCCCTAATACTTGCGCTTCTTTGCGATACAGTTTCATTAAAGCAGCATAATCGGAAATATCTTTGAATAAGTACATCTTGGATTGGGCTAAGTATTGGACGGAATAGGTGAGTTCCCCTAACACCAGTTCGATTTCTTCCTTCGTGTTATCCAAAAGGGGTTGTAAGGAAGGTTGCCAGGCCAGAATGGATTCTTCGAATAAGGGGATATTTAAATCTTGAATGACTTCATTCATCCAAATAATCGTTTGCTGATCATCGACGACGATCATACCTAACCCTGCATAACGGTAGGCTTCGGGAATATCAGAACCTAAAAGTTCAGAGACTTGTAAGTCCACCGTTTCCCGTTGCCGTAACATCAAGGCAAGAAAAGTCAGCATGAAAATAATGTTGAGCACCATGAAGAGGGCAGATAATCCGACAATCACCGTCATCGAGAAAAGAGAACGAATCGATAAAAAGTCAAAATAATAGGCGATTATCACACCACCAACTGCAAATATTTCAGCAAGTAAAATCAGTAAGGTCGAGACACGAAGTCGTCGTAATAATTTTTTCATAAGGACTTCTCAAATTATAAAACAATTCCACCGGTTTTTCTTGTGGAACTTTCCAGTTAAAGCGCGCATGCCCCAAGGAAGGAGCATCCTCTTTATAATGAAGGTGAAAAGAGGTCGAAATTATGAATACTTTAGTGTCGTTTAACCGAAAGATGGGTTTTGTCCACCTGGTTCAAGGACTGGCGATGATGGTCCTTGCGTTTACCGTGGATACGTTTGCCAACTTTAAGCCGATGGTCGTTGGTTTTTTCTTTGATCCGGTGGGTGAAGGTGTCTATGCGCCGATTCGCACGGAACTCTTTGAACTTCCTTTTGCCATCCTTGTCGCGTCTTTCCTACTGCTCTCCGCGCTCTTTCACTTTGTGATTTCTGGACCGTATGCCAAAACGTATGTAAAGGAAGTCAGTCAAGGTATCAATTCTCTGCGTTGGATTGAATATGCTTTTTCTTCTTCCCTCATGATTGTCTTACTCGCCGTCATGTTTGGATTATCGTCCATTGAAGCGATCATCGGTGTGTTTGCCCTTAATGCGGTGATGAACCTACTCGGCTTACTCATGGAAAAAATGAATCCTCCCGAACGTACCAAAACCGATTGGACCGCACATCTCGTGGGTTGGATTGCTGGCTTAGTCCCTTGGGTTCTCATACTTATTTATTTATTCAACATTACGGACTTATCCGTCTTACCATGGTTTGTGATTCCTGGATTAACGTTTTATTTCCTCACCTTCAACCTATTCGCCTTTAACCAAATTCTTCAATACGCTCGGGTTGGAAAATGGAAAGACTATGTGTTCGGTGAAAAAACGTATGTCTGGTTAAGCTTGTTTGGTAAATCCATTCTTGCTTGGTTTGTTCTCATCGGCATCTTACTTGCCTAATTCGTTATGCAATTCACCCAATCTGAATCCATCAATGTCCTGATTAAACAACTCGACGAACGGATTCGTACGTTAATCCCAGGTGTTCAATCCATGGATCGTCCAGGCTATCGCTCCACCTCGTATTTTCTTAGTAAAGGAATGAAAAACGAAGTGTGTTATATCCTTTGTTATGATCAAAAAGCGAATCTAGGTTTTACTTCAGGTGTTCGACTCATCCGTCACTTTCCCTTCCTCAAAGGAACAGGAAAGACCCATCGTCACGTACCCATTCATGACGATTTATTGAAAGAATCTACACCCCTCAATGCATTAATCCTCAAAGCCTTTGAAGGAGATGATGCCACTCATCGCATCCTTTAAAAATAAGGTTTTCGTGCTAAAATATGGGTAATTGAGGTGTACTTTTGGAAAAAGAATTAGTCGCCATGCTTCTTGCCGGTGGCAAGGGGACACGTCTAGAATCGTTAACAAAAAAAATCGCCAAACCAGCGGTTAGTTTTGGTGGGAAATATCGCATCATTGATTTTCCTTTGTCCAATTGTGCGAATAGTGGCATCGATACGGTTGGGGTATTAACCCAATATGAATCGATTCAACTGAATACGTATATTGGCAATGGCGAAAAGTGGGGTCTTAATGGCATCCATTCCTTAACCGCCACTTTACCACCGCGACAAACAGAGGAAGGTAACGTCTGGTATTTAGGTACCGCCGATGCCATTTATCAAAACATTGATTTCCTCGATAGTCTTAAACCTACGTATGTTCTAATTCTTTCTGGGGATCATATTTATCGAATGAATTATCAAGTGATGCTCGAAGCCCATAAAAAAGCCCAAGCCGAGTTAACGGTCGCCGTCATAAACGTTCCCAAAAAGGATGTTTCCCGTTTTGGCATTATGAGTGTGAATGAAGAAGGTTTGATTACCCGCTTTGATGAAAAACCCAAAGTCTCAGCATCCACCCTAGCCTCGATGGGCATTTATATCTTTAACTACAAAACCTTACGACAAGCGCTCCTAGCGGATGCTAAAGATACCTCTTCTGAACATGATTTTGGAAAGAATATTATTCCTTATTTACTCGGACTCAATAAACGTCTACTTGCCTATCCTTTTGTTGGATATTGGCGCGATGTCGGCACGATTGAATCCTTATGGGAAGCCAATATGGATCTCATGGATCATCCCGATGCCAAGGCGTTATTAAACAACGATGACCTCAAACTCTTTACTGAGGATACCGGTAGTCTTCCTCAATATCACGGCGAAAAAGCGGTCGTTAAAAACGCCCTCATCAATCAAGGCGCGGTTATTTTAGGTCATGTCCAACATAGTGTGATCTTCAATGATGTCGTGATCGAAGAAGGGGCAAACGTCGTCGATTCGGTTCTCATGCCGGGCAGTGTGATTAAATCCGGGGTCAGCGTATCACGCGCGATTATTGCGCCGAAAACGAAAGTAGATCAATCCATCCAAGGAGGCACCAACATCGCGTTGGTGAGTAAGTAACCATGGCGAAAATCATGGGGTTTTGTAATTTACACGGTAGCAAACAACTTGGACCTCTCACCGAAAACCGTCCCTTAGGATCGACGAGCTTTTTAGGACGGTATGCGCTAATGGATTTTACCTTATCCAATTTCTCGAATTCCGGCATTGATAAGATTGGGATTCTAGTCGAAACCAATCCCCGTTCCATTTCCAAACATTTGGGCACCTCCAATGTCTTTAATAACAACACCAAGTTGGGTTTTGAAATGGTGTTGTTTAATGACAAAGTCTCTCATAACCCGTTATATAACCATGACCTTCATAATTTGAAAGCGAATGATTGGCTCATTCTTGATCACAAACCTGATGTGATTGTCATTGCTCCTGCGGACATGCTTTACACAATGGATTTCCGTCCCGTTATACAGCAACATATTGAAAATAAAGAAAAACTTACCCTTGTGTATACACGCATGAAAAACTGTAAGACGTCGGCGTTGTATGCTGATATGGTGACGATTCAAGAGGGTCGCCTCACCCATATGGTCCAAAATCAACGGAATCAACATGAAGGGGATGTGAGTTTAGACACCTACATCATTTCCCGTTCTTTTTTAGAAATGATGTTTGAAAAAGGACCGCAAATCTCTGCCACCTATGGGATTAAAGAACTTCTTCGTTATTTCCTTTCTCAAGGTGAAGAAACGTTTGGAACCTTTGCCTATAAAGGATATGTACGATCCTTTGAAAGCCTTGAATCCTACTTCCAACAATCCATGGAATTTTTAGACTATCGTTTCCGTAGCAATGTCTTTGATCCGGACTGGCCCATTTATACGATCTCCAATAATACCCCACCCGCCCGCATGGGCGAAAAAGCCGTCATTAATAATAGCATGATCGCCAATGGTGCGGTCATTCACGGAACGGTCATTAACTCCATTATTTCCCGCAATGTCGTCATCGAAGCCGGGGCTCATGTTGAAAATGCCATTTTATTTACGAATAGTCGCGTGGGCAAAGATGTCACGATTCGCCACGCCATTTTGGATAAACACGTTCGCGTGGAAAAGACGAAAGCATTAATCGGTAAAGAAACCCCTATCTATATTAAGCAAGGCGAAAAATTATAATGAACATTTTGATGGTGGGTGCCGAAGCCAATCCGTATGTCAAAGTCGGAGGCTTAGGCGACGTCGTTTATAGTCTGAGTAAAGCCCTCGCGCAACAGGGTGAAAGCGTCGCCATTGTCTTACCGTATTATTTATCGGTTAAAGAAAAACATCATGCCAAGATGACGCATGTTGGAGAAGTTTTTGTTCACCTTTCCTGGCGTACCCATACCGCCCAACTGTATCAATCTCAACTCGATGGCATTACGTATTATTGGGTTGATCTCCCGTATTACTTTGAACGCCCCAACATTTATGGGTATCACGATGAACATGAACGCTGGGCCGCCTTTGTGCATGCGATTCATTGGATGCTCCCCGTGGTCGGTTTTCAACCGGACATCATTCATCTTCATGATTGGCCGGCTGGGATGCTTCCTGTGGTCATAAAAACGATGGATGGTCGCAATGCCTTTTATAAAAACATCAAGTATGTCTTAACGATTCATAGTCCTGCCTTCCATGGGGAATTTCCTCCGTATCTTGTCGAGGATTTTTATAATTTACCGATGTCGCTTTATGAAGAAGGTCCTTTGCGATTTCGTGATCAAGCCTCGACTCTCAAAGCCGCGATTGAGTATACCGACCATATCACTACGGTGTCACCCACCCACGCGAAAGAACTTCTCACGTATGAAGGAAGCTTTGGTCTCAACGATTTACTCTATCCGATTCAACATAAACTTACGGGCATCCTCAATGGAATCGATACCGATGAATGGGATCCTTTAAAGGACCCCCATATTCCTTATCCCATTCGTGAAAAAACGATCACAGAGGATAAACAAAAAAATAAAGAAGCATTATTCAAACAGCTTGGTTTAGAACATCCTGAATTTCCTTTATTGGGTCTGGTCAGTCGTCTTACTTTCCAAAAGGGCATTGGTCTAATCCTAGATAACATCGATCATTTTGTGCATCTTGGAGCCAAGTTTGTCATCCTTGGATCGGGAGAAGGTGAACTTGAACATCGCTTACGGGAATACGCGTATAAATATCCCAAGGCGGTAAAGTTCATCCAAGGGTATAACAACCCTCTTGCCCATCAGATCTATGCGAGTAGTGATTTCTTCTTGATGCCTTCGTTATTCGAACCGTGTGGTATTGCCCAAATGATTGCCATGCGTTATGGAACCTTACCGATCGTAAGAGAAACCGGTGGACTCATTGATACGGTGAAAGGGTATGCCCATTTTAAGGAAGATGCAACCGGATTTTCCTTTCAACATTACACCGGTGACTCCTTAGGTTGGGCGATGAATCAAGCAATAGAAATTTATTCAATCAAAGATAAACTTACTCAACTACAACGTAATGCCTATCAACAAAAAAATGATTGGAAAAAAGCCAGCGGATTATATTTAAAAGTAGATAAATCGCATGTATAAAGAGAATGAAAGAATAAAAAGACCTTGTATAAACAAGGTCTTTTGCTTTCTTTCCTTGAGAATGACTTAGTCAATCACGTAAGGGA
>JALRKT010000027.1 GCA_023268805.1 Bacilli bacterium | reverse complement strand
GGCGATCACTTGGTTTGCCCAACCACTCCTAAAAAAGCGCCGTTACGCATGACGACCTATGAAGGAAACTTTGATTTTGCTTCGTATTTATCGTTTTATCATGTTCAAGCAGAGCTGCATTGCGATTGGCAAATCGCGTCTTCCTCATGGTTTCGGCCATTAACGTGGAAAACCAACACGTTATCCTCATGGCAACCTTCGGCACAACCGTATGTGAGTGCCATCCTTTGGGATGATAATTTAAGTAGTCAACCCGGCCTCGATAGTTTATATCTACTGTCGATTAGCGGACTGGGCTGGTGGACTCTTTTACACGTCGTGGATGCTTTTTTTAAACCGCTTCTCCGGGATAAGCATCATCGTCTCGGCATGACCGTCTTCGTTTTTTTATATGGCGGATTAATGATCACGGAAGCGAGTCTTTTTCGGGTGAGTATGTCTTATCTAATTCCCCGATGGGTTCCAAAATCCTTACAACCATGGGCGAAACGATTCGGATATGGCGTTTATATGGTGTTGTTTCCCTTTGCTTTTTTACAGACGGGTTTTTTCATTTATGCTTGTTTTGTCCTTTATTATCGAAAGATTGTTCCGATGATACCGTCACATCCATGGTTAAATAAAATAAGTTTTCTTGTGTTTGTTTATTCGCTTCAAGCGGTATTTTTTCAACACATTGTTTTCTTACAACCGCTCCTCTTACCGTTATGGCTCCTTTTATTACCACCCTTATGGATTGGGGCGTGGTTCGCCACCGTGTGGGTAGGTTTTCAAAAAGGGTGGGAAACGATCACCCGGTTTGTTTTTTCTCGCCTCACAGAAATGGCATCGTTAAGCCCTGTTTACTATGTGCGACCCTTCGATACATTATTTCTGGTTTTAGGTCTTATTTTGCTCCTCTTGTGGGTATGGAGTTTACGGAAACACGTGTTTCCTTGGTTTAAGGTATTCACCATCGTCACTATTCTTTTTGTGTTCGTCACACAAACCGCGTGGGAAACGTGGGTATACCCCTTTCGCATTCATTTTATTAATGTGGGACAAGGCGATGCAACCTTGATCACGATTCAGCAGAAAACCATCCTGATTGATACGGGAGGTTCTTTATACCGCGATCTTGCCTCAGACGTCTTAATGCCTTATTTCCGAAGACAAGGCATTCAAGGCTTAAATCATGTCATTATTACCCACGATGATTTCGATCATGGTGGTGCGTTAACCTCCTTACAAGAACAAATCCCCATCGGTGAAATTCACCGTTTTGAATTTTCTCAACTTCATGGTCCTTCCTGGCAACTTAAAAATCTCAATCTTTGGCAAGATGAAGCGGAAGAAGATAATGAAAATTCGCTCATATTATGGTTCCAATATGCTTCATGTCGGGTCTTAATTACTGGGGATGCCTCTGTAGCCTTAGAAGAACGTCTCTTATTTTATTCTCCCCTGAGAGGGTTAGACGTTTTACGGATTGGTCACCACGGTTCCAATACATCCACCAGTGATGCCTTTTTGAAATGGACTCAACCCCGTTATGCGGTGATATCCGTGGGAGGTGGGAATCGCTATGGCCATCCTCATGCGGAGGTGATTGATCGCTTAAACGCCGCAAACATTCCCATCTTTCGTACCGATTTTCATGGGACAATTGTCATGAACTCTTGTACAATAAAACCATGATTCGATTACTTGTTAGTCCCACACGTTATCAACAAACAATCCAACTCTCCCTCTGGCTGAAAGATTATCCCGAAGATCAATGGGACATTCTTTCCATGGATGCCTTAACCACGACCATTCAAGATATTGTTCAAGAAGCCTACACCTTTACCTTGTTAGGAAAACAGCGTCTTTTACTCATTCAAAATGCGTATTTTTTCACCTCTGCGCGTAAACCAAGCATCGATCAAGAACAAGATTTTGACGTCTTTGAACAACTGTTTCGTCAAACACTTGATTTACCGCATCTTATTTTTTTACTTGAAGAAGACGTCGATGGAAAAAATAAATGGGTCAAACTGATTAAGCAATCCAACGATGTCACCTTGTTACCTGTCTTAAAAAAACAAGAATGGGCTCCTGTTCTTGAAAAAGCAATCCAAGAAAGAAAAATTCCCTGGGGTTCTGGCGCGACATGGGCATTAACGGAACGGTTATATCCGGATTTAGACCGCGCCATTAACGAGCTTGATAAATTACAACTGTTGGGAGAAACGATTACAGAAAAACTCATCCAACGCTGGGTCCCCTTAACGTTAGAATCAAATGTCTTTGAATTGAGCAACGCCATACTAAAAGGACAACTTGGAGACGCGTTGGCTATTTTTCGTGATCTAAGTTATCAACGGGTCGAACCGATTACCTTACTTACCTTAATGAGTCGCCAATTTCAAGGCATGGAAATCGTTTATGCCCTCGAAGAAAAAGGATTATCGCCTATCGCCATTGCTCAAGCGCTCAATTGGCATGAGTACCGCGTTAAAGTCTTATTACAAGCCAAAAAGACGTTTCCCTTATCCCGTGTTGAAAATGCGGTATCTTCGCTCGCCGACTTAGATTATCAAATTAAAAGTGGCCAGATGGACCGGTTTCAAGCGTTTGAAACATGGCTACTCAACGTTTAATTTTATTTTTTTAAAAGGCGACCATAAAGTGACGGACGACGATCGCGGAAGACACCCCACGAATAACGATCTTTTCGTATGGCGGCCAAATCATACTCGGCATAAAGAATGCCTGCCTTGTCGCGGGTTAATTGTTGAAGAACTTGTCCGCGATGATCGGTGGCAAAACTTGAGCCATAAAACGTCATGGCATGGTTCCCATACGCTTCTTGACCAATGCGGTTGGCCGCAATCACAGGAATAATGTTACACGCGGCATGACCTTGCATGGTGGTTTGCCAATGCGCTTGAGAATCATGTGGAAGCGTTGGTTCAGAACCAATGGCCGTCGGATAAAGTAAGATATCCGCCCCTTCTAAGGTTAAGATACGAGCGACTTCCGGAAACCATTGATCCCAGCATATCCCGATACCAATGTTTCCTACGCTGGTTTCAAACACTTTAAATCCTGTGTCCCCTGGGGAAAAATAAAACTTTTCTTGATAGCTTTCTCCGGTGGGAATATGACTTTTACGGTATTGACCCAATAAACGACCATCCGCATCAATCATCACCAACGAATTAAAAAATAAGTTTTTGTCTTTTTCAAAATAGGAAAGCGGTATAACGACCTTTAGTTTTTTGGCAAGCGCTTGAAAAATAGGAAAAATATC
The DNA here is from genome assembly GCA_023268805.1 of Bacilli bacterium. Classification (GTDB taxonomy): domain Bacteria; phylum Bacillota_I; class Bacilli_A; order RFN20; family CAG-826; genus UBA970. Next base: position 4,884 of record JALRKT010000027.1, on the reverse strand, counting down.
ATTCTTTTCATAATCAATCGCTAATTCAAAATGGTCATAATTTTCAATTTGGCAAAAATAATACCCTAAAAATAATTCAGGAAGAAGAATGAGTTTAGCGCCTGCTTGAGCAGCGGTTTCAATCGCTTGAATCGCGGTTTGAATATTATCGTGTTGATTTTTTGACATCGCCATTTGAATGGCGGCGACTTTGAGCGGCGTACGGTCCATATGTTAAGGCTCCTTGGGGTAATTGTTGGGTAATACAATGAATATTCCCACCCCCTAATAATACTTCTTTCGTGTCTAACATCACGACTTTTCGATCTGGAAATGCTGCTTGTATTTGTTGGAGGGCGATTTCATCAAACTTTTGATTAAATTTGGGAACAATGACCCCGCCATTCACGAGGTATAAGTTAAGGTAGGAAGCAGCAAGACGTTCATTCATAGGACGTTTTTTACTGACATCCGTGGGCGATAACGCTGCCGATTCAAAATACGTACGATGAATTGCTTTCGGCATCGTCACGGTGGTGATTTTTAGAGGGTTTCCCTCAAGATCGGTAGCAGCTTTTAATGCGGTCATCGTCCGTTCGGATAACGGTTGTTGTGCATCACGAACATCCGTTGCATACGCGAGTAATACATGCCCAGGACCAATAAAGGTTGCCACATTATCGACATGTTCGCGTGTTTCATCGTTATAAATGCCGCGGGGAAGCCAAATGACTTTTTTCGCCCCGAGGGCAACACATAACTTTTGTTCGATTTGCTCTTTAGAAAGATTCGGATTGCGTCCGGGATGTAATAAATTATATTCCGTAACCAGAAGAAGACCGTTTTCATCCATGTGAAACGCGCCACCTTCCATCACAAAGTCGTGCATACGATACCGTTCAATGCGGAAGTGCTCACACATGATTTCAGCGACTTTATCATCGGCATCCCATGGTGAATATAGGCCGTGTGTTAAGCCTCCATACGCATTAAACGCCCAATCAATCGCACGGACATCCCCCTTCGCATTAACGACAAAGGTGGGTGCGACATCGCGGGCCCAGGCATCGTCTGAAGGGCACTCAAAAAACGTTATATTAGGAATTTTGACAGTTTGATATTGAGAAAAGAGGGTAGGGTGAACGCCGATAAAAACGGGTTCAAACTCACTGATCGCTTTGGCAATGGTTAAAAAAACTTCACGGGCTTCTTTACCATGATTTCGCCAAACATCGCCACGAAAAGGCATCAGCATTAATGTTCCATCGTGGGTTGCGTATTCTGGCGGCATGAAAAAGCCATCTTTCTTGGGGGAAGTTGTTAAGGCTTTCATATGCTTTATTATACCCTATTTTCATCCGACCCTTTTTTACGATGCTTTTTGTTCGTTAACAGGCACTTTTTTTAAGGGTTTAGAAGGGGTGAAAAAACCGCGAAAATATGAAAGACTTGACACAAAATAATTGAGTGATAACATAGTTTCATACGATAAAGGAGACCAACTCAATATGGTATTAGAACAAATTCGTGAACTCGTAAGTAAAAAATTTAAAGTCGCTGCAGATAAAGTTACCTTAGAAACCCGTCTTCGTGAAGATCTCAATGTGGATTCCTTAGATGCTGTTGAACTTGTCATGGAGCTCGAAGATGTCTTTGATATTAAAATTCAAGACGATGAAGCTCAAGCCCTTAAAACCGTGGGTGATATCGTTAATTTTGTCTCTGCTAAAAAAGCTTAATTATTATGGATTTTAAAAAGGTTCAAGACTTACTCAAGTATTTTGAATCGTCCAAATTAACAACCCTTTCTGTAGAAGAAGGGGATTTTAAATTGAATGTTTCAAAACTGAAGGATGTCCTCCCTGTAGCCCCCACAGCACCGGTGAATGAACCCAAAATGCTTCCTCCGGAAGTCACCCCGAAGCAACAAACCAATACGGCAAACAAACCTACCGAAGACGTCTTGCTGAAAGATGTAAATTCGCCTTTAGTAGGAACGTTTTACGCCGCGAGCTCGCCCAATGCTGAACCGTTTATCAAAGTCGGTCAACAAGTGAATAAAGGTCAAACTATTTGTATTGTCGAAGCCATGAAGATCATGAATGAAATTACTTCTCCGTTTACAGGAGTGGTTGAAAAAATTAATTTCCGCAACGGAGACGTCGTTGGATTTAACGCCGTCATCGTGCAAATTCGCCCACACGGGTAAATTCACGTATGGCAGAAAAATTACTCGTAGCCAATCGAGGCGAAATCGCGGTTCGAGTTATCCGTGCATGTAAGGAACTTAGTATCCCTACGGTTGCGGTGTATTCCACAGCCGATGAACATTCCATGCATGTCAAATTGGCTGATGAAGCCATTTGTATCGGCGAACCCCGCTCCAACAAAAGTTACTTAAATATTAATAATGTTCTTTCTGCTGCCGTCGCCAGTGGGGCTACCATGATTCACCCCGGTTACGGTTTTTTATCAGAAAACGAACAATTTGCTGAAATCGTTGCCTCCTGTGGCATTAAATTTGTCGGTCCCTCTGCCGATGCCATTAGCAAAATTGGCGACAAAGCGTCTGCTAAAGTCATTGCTCGTAAAGCGGGTGTTCCTGTCGTGGAAGGCTCAGAAGGCATCGTGGATGGCCTGGAAGAAGGCTTAAAAATTGCCAAAAAGATAGGCTTTCCCGTCATGATCAAAGCGACCTCGGGTGGTGGCGGTCGCGGCATTTCCATTATTCGCAGTGAAAAAGAATTTCGTGATGTTTTCAATCGCACCTCAATGGAAGCAGAAGCAAGTTTTGGGGATAAAAACCTCTACGTGGAAAAATACATTGAAAATCCTCGTCATATTGAAGTCCAAGTTTTATGTGATTCCCATGGAAGTTGTATTTATTTAGGGGAACGCGATTGCTCCCTACAACGTCGTAATCAAAAAATCATTGAAGAAGGTCCTTCACCGGTTGTTAATAAAGCGTTGCGCAAAAAGATGGGAGAAGCCGCGGTTAAATTAGCCAAAGCGGTCAATTACGTCAATGCCGGAACAATTGAATTTTTAGTCGATAAAAATTTAAACTTTTATTTCATTGAAATGAATACACGTATTCAAGTCGAACATCCTGTCACCGAAATGATTACAGGCGTCGATTTAGTCAAAGAACAATTACGGATTGCTCTTGGAAAGCCATTATCCTTGACTCAAAAACAAGTCGTTTTAGAAGGTCATGCGATTGAATGTCGCATCAATGCTGAAGATGTCCAAGAAAATTTCCGCCCGTCTCCGGGGAAAATCACCCAATTAATCTTGCCCGGTGGTAATGGGATTCGCCTTGATACCCATATTTATCCCGGTTATGAAGTGCCTCCCTTTTATGATTCGATGCTTGCCAAATTAATTGTGTACGCCCCAACTCGTAAAGAAGCCATTCGTAAAATGCTCGTTGCCCTTGAACAATTTATGGTCGATGGCATTACCACCAACATTGAGTTTCATTATTCCCTCCTACATACCCAAGAATTCATTTCTGGAGAAGTAGATACAGGATTTATCGGTCGCTTTTTAGAGCGGTTAAAGGAGATGCATGAGTAATCAGGACATCTTTAGCAAACAAAAACCCAAATTAAGAACGTTTCTTAAGGTGGCAGAACAACCGATTCCGAAACAACAAATTGATATTCCGGATGGTTTATTTGTGGAATGTGAACAATGTCATGCCCCGCTTTATCAAAAAACACTGAGTGAAAACCTTATGGTGTGTCCGCATTGTCAATTTCATTTTCGTTTGCATGTCGAAGAACGCCTCGCGCTCATTACCGATCCAAAATCATTTGTGGAAATCGATGCGTCCCTCACCCCAAATGATCCGCTACAAATGCCGGGTTATGCTGGCAAAATTTCTGTTTCTCAACAATCAACGCATCATCAAGAAGCCTTTGTGTTTGGAACGGCAACCATTGAAAATATGCCGGTTGCCATCGGCATTTTAGATTCCTTTTTTATGATGGGATCGATGGGATCGGTGGTCGGCGAAAAAATAACGCGTCTGATTGAAATGGCGATCAAACAAGTTTTACCGGTGCTTATTTTTTCTGCGTCAGGGGGTGCCCGAATGCAAGAAGGTATTTTTTCCCTCATGCAAATGGTAAAAACCTCTGCTGCGTTAAAAAAGCTCGATCAAGTGGGCGGTTTATTTCTCTCCGTATTGACGCATCCGACGACCGGTGGTGTCGCGGCGAGTTATGCCTCCTTAGGGGATATTATTTTAGCAGAACACGGCGCCTTAATCGGATTTGCCGGCGCTCGCGTGATTAAACAAACCATACAACAAGATTTACCCGAAGGTTTTCAAACCGCGCAATTCCAGTTACAACATGGTCAGGTCGATCGCGTCGTTCAACGGGACGAACTGAAAACAACCTTGACCCAATTACTCCGTTTACATGGGGTAAAGGAACACGTCCATGGATAATCAACTCGAAGAACAAGTTTGGCAACGCGTTCGCCTTGCCCGTCACCCGAAACGTCCGACTGCGAAAAAAATTATCGTCGAACTTTTTCCTGATTTTATTGAACTCCATGGTGATCGCCAATTTGGGGATGATGCGTCAATTATTGCGGGTTTAGCAACCTTTCATGGGGTACCAATCACTATCATCGCTCAAGAAAAAGGCACGAACACCGAAGAAAAAATTAAACGTAATTTTGGTATGCCGCATCCCGAAGGATATCGAAAAGCCTTACGGTTTATGAAACAAGCCGAAAAATTTCATCGTCCAATTTTTTGTATCATCGATACCCCCGGAGCTTACCCTGGTATCGGGGCAGAAGAACGCGGACAAGCCCAAGCGATTGCCTATAATCTTTTTGAAATGATCGATTTAAAAACCCCAATTGTAGGGGTTGTTTTATCCGAAG
>JALRKT010000026.1 GCA_023268805.1 Bacilli bacterium | reverse complement strand
AAATAAGGCATCAAAATTAGCTTTGGTGAGAAAGCGTAATCGGGGTAGGTTGATGCGTTCTTCCAACCACGCTGTGAGTAAATCAAGATCATAAAACAAGGCGTTTTCCGAGCTTGTTCGTGTATTGTACGCGCGGTAGTGCTTAAGTTCACCTTCCACGATAATCGCTAAAATCGGCGTGTTTCCGGAGACAAGGGGAATATCAAATTTTTCATCTTGGAAAATGAGTAATGTATATTCAAGATAATAGACCGGCACTTTCGTTTCTTCGATCCAGTCTTCCATGATCGGTAAAAGATCGAGTGTACATCCACATGTCTCATTACCCACGACGAGAAGGAAGGTATCAAGGTTTGTCATTTTCACCACGAATTCGTTATAACTGGTCAGTTCAATGAGTTCATGGGTTTGCGTTTGCATTTCATCTGAAAAAGGTAAATTTATTTTTTCAATGGATGCGGGTTGGCATGCCATCAATAAAAGGGTGAATAAACTTGAAAAGAGCAGTGATTTTTTCATTTTTGAACCTCTTGAAACTATTATATAAGAATTTAAAAAAATGAATGTAAAAAAAACTTTACCATTTTCAATTTTTTTTATTGACTATTGGGGGTGTTAACCTTATATTTTTTTCAGGCATTCTTGTCTCACTTTTCTGGATAACGGTTAGGTCGGGTCGTAGTATGCCTTCTTTTCTTTTAAAGGAGAAAGTCATGGGACAGGAACACGTCATCGAATTAATGCAAGTCGCAAAACAATTTGACGGTAAATACGCAGTCGAAAATTTTAATCTTGCCATTAAACAAGGTGAATTCGTGACCTTCTTAGGCCCTTCAGGTTGTGGTAAAACCACCACTCTCCGGATGATTGCGGGATTTGAAATGCCCGATGCTGGTAAAATTATGTTAGCCGGTCAAGATATTGGCCAACTTCCTCCGTATAAACGTCCAGTTAATACCGTGTTTCAAAGGTATGCCTTATTTCCGCATTTAAATGTTTTTGATAATGTGGCTTTTGGCCTTCGTCTTAATAAAGTCCACATCAAGAAAAAACTTCCTGATGGAACGGAAGTGGAAGAATTTCGTAAATATACCGCCGAAGAAGTTTTTACCAAGGTCACCAAAGCCTTAAAAATTGTGGATTTGGATGAATTTGAAAAACGGAATGTGACGACGCTTTCCGGAGGTCAACAACAACGGGTGGCGATTGCGCGTGCGATTGTCAATGAACCGAAGATTTTATTACTCGATGAACCGTTAGGGGCACTGGATTTAAAAATGCGTAAAGAAATGCAGCTTGAATTGAAAGCCATGCACCGTAAACTTGGCATTACCTTTATCTATGTCACCCATGATCAAGAAGAAGCTTTAACGATGTCCGATACGATTGTGGTCATGAAAGATGGACTCATTCAACAAGTCGGCACACCCACGGATATTTATAACAATCCCGTTAACGCATTTGTCGCGAACTTCATTGGGGAATCCAACCTTTTCAATGCCATCAGTGTCGGTGCCAATCAAATTAAATTTTTGAACCAAACCTTTGATGTGCCTCATCAATTTCCCGACAATGAAAAAGTCGACGTGGTCTTACGTCCCGAAGACATTGAAATTAAACCGCTCGGAGAAACGCCCTTACAAGCGGTGATTACCGACCGCATCTTTAAAGGCGTTCATTATGAATACAATGTGGTGGTCAGTAAAAACGAACTCATCGTTCAAGATACGAAACTTTTCGATTTGAATCTCGATGTTTCGCTTTATATTGATCCCACGCTTATCCATATCATGAAAAAAGACTTGGTGAGCAATGTGTATAAAGACATTCCTTTGAATGATAAAAATCAACTCGTGTTTGACGATGGCTTGAGTGATGTCAATATTGCCCAATTGTTGGAAGGCAGTAAGGTCTCGGATACGGGCTTTTTAGTGTCGAATAAAAACGTGCAATATGATTTAAAGAATTTAAAAGTGTTCGTAGAAATTCCTTTCAATGCGATTGAACTTTTTGGTGATCCAGATATGGGTCAACTTGTCGGCAATGTCGTGCAATGCTTTTATAAAGGTGACCATTATCAAATTGTCATGCGAACCGAATCCGAAGAAGACTTTATCATCGACAGTGAATATGCCTATGATGTGGGTACGAAGCTCGGGATGAAGTTTGATACATCTAAAATCAAAATCAAGGCTAAAGGGGATTTAGTCGACTATGAAGTTTAACTTTCAGAGAAAGTATTTGGCGTTTCCTTACGTCGTCTTTCTCTTAGGTTTTATTGTTTTACCCCTGCTCATTATTTTCTACTATGCGTTTACGAACCGTGATGGGCAACTTTCACTCGATGCAGCCTCGTTATTTTTTAATAACCCTCAACGCGTCGCCATCTTATTTAACTCGATTGGTTATGCCTTTATGAATACGGTCATCACCTTACTCATCGGGTATCCGATTGCGATGATTTTAGCAAATAAGAAGTACAACAAGAATACGGTGATTGTCCTTTTATTTGTCATGCCCATGTGGATTAACTTTGTCATTCGTACCTGGGCCACTAAAGACCTGCTTTTCTGGCTGGGCATTACCGCGCCCCCGAATCCCAATTTTGGATTAGCCGTCACGATTGGTTTAATTTATAACTTTTTACCGTTTGTGATTTTACCGTTATACACGACGATGCTAAAAATGGATAAATCCCAAATTGAAGCTTCCCAAGATTTAGGGGCTCGTCCGCATCAAACGTTTTTTAAAGTCATTATTCCGATGACGATGCCGGGTATTATTTCGGCGGCGACCATGGTGTTTATGCCGACGATTTCTTCCCAAGTCATCCCGACCATTCTTTCGGAACGTAAAATCATATTATTTGGCGAAGCCATTTATGATGCTTACTTCCGTTCAGGAACCCCCGATGCGATTAATATTGGGTCTTTCATGTCCTTAGTGATGCTCGTTTTTATTGTGATTTCGTTATATTTAACCAAGATCTTTTCCAAAAAAGAACAAGCAGCAAGGAGTTCCTTATGGTAAAGAAAATTGCCGCGTTAACCTACGTTTGGCTCATTTTATTTTTAATGTATCTCCCGATCTTTTTACTCATCGTCTTTTCCTTTATTGATACGCGTGTGGTCGGTGTCATTGGCACGGACGATACGTTTACGCTCGATTTATATCGCCGCTTATTTATCAATGAACGGGCGATGACCGCGGTGTTGAATACGTTTTTAGTTGCGATTGTTTCGAGTACCATAGCCACCGTGTTAGGAACCCTTGGAGGGATTGGTATTTTCTACATGAAACAAAAAGCCAAGGGGCTCTTTGAAACCTTTACGCAAATTCCGGTGATTAATGCCGAAATCGTGATGGCCTTATCCCTCGCTGTTTTACTGGTCTTCTTTGGCATTAATGTCGGCTTTGCGACCCTTGTATTAGGGCATGTCGTCTTGACGGTTGCCTTTGTGTATTTATCCGTCAAACCCAAACTCCAACAAATGGATCCCTCCATGTATGAAGCCGCGCTAGATTTAGGGGCAACCCCGATGAAGGCGTTAACCCGTGTTATCTTCCCGGAAATCTTTCCGGGTGTGATTGCGGGTTTTGTCCTCGCCTTTACCTTATCGCTAGATGACTTTATAATTACCTCGTTTCTTCGCCCTGCTTCTGGGTTTGAAACGTTATCGACCTATGTTGAAGCGCAGTTACGCGTGGGTATTCCTCGAGAAATCCGCGCCCTCACCACCCTTATTTTCTTATTTGCCGTTGGCATTTTGATTGTTAATTTTGTGCTAACAGGAAAAGGTGATAAGAAGAAAATCGCGAGCATTGCTCATCGTTAAATAGAAAAGGAGGAATGATATATGAAACAATTCTATTTCTTAACGAGCGCCGTCGTCTCTGCCGCCCTTTTAGCCGGATGTGGCCCCCAAGCTGATGTCACGTTAAAAGTGTACAACTGGGGTGGTTACATTTATGAACGCGATCCGGAAATCGCGGGTGACCAAGATTTAGTCGACCAATTCGAAGACTGGTATGAAGAAACCTATGGGGTTTCCGTCAATGTCCAATACACCACGTATGGGACGAATGAAGAAATGTATACCAACGTCGTGGAACTCGGTCGCGACTATGACATCTTTGCCCCGTCAGATTTCATGATTCAACGTCTCATGCGGGAAGGTTGGCTCCGTCCTTTTGATACGAATGAAGATGGCAGTAAAAAATACTTAACCAATTATGAATCCTATGTGTCTCCCTACTTACAAGATATTTATGAAAGCTTAGAAGTAGCCAATGTGGGTACCGTCGCCGATTATGCAGCAGGCTATATGTGGGGAACCGTCGGTTTAGTGTATAACCCTGATGAAGTCGTGGAAGAGGATATGAGCTCATGGCAAGCGCTTTATGATCCTGCGTATGAAGACCGTGGGATGATTAAAGACTCGGTGCGTGAAGTGCTGATGACGGCCATCATGGATGTGTATAAAGCCGATTTCGATAATGCCCGTACCGATTATGAAAATGGAAACTTAACCGCTGCGCAATATAACGCGTTTATTACTGAAAAAATCAACACCCTTGATACCCAAGTGTTATCCGAACTCGAACCGAGTTTAGAAGCACTTGTTGATAACGCGTATGGATTAGAAACGGATAACGCGAAAAATGATATCGTCTCCGGAAAAATCGATATGTTTATGGCGTGGAGTGGGGATGCCACCTATGCGATGGACACGGCCGATGAAGAAGATGGTGTTGCTTTAAAATATGTCATTCCTGAAGAAGGTAGCAACATTTGGTTTGATGGTTTCATTATGCACAAAGATATTGCCGAAGATGATGAAGGTGTCGAAGAAGATAAACAAGTCAATGTGGTAGCACAACGCTTTATTGATTATGTTTCGACCCCCGAAATCGCCATTCAAAATATGGGATATATTGGTTACACCTCGTTTATCGCTGGTGATGATGTCCTACAAAGTGTCATCGATTTAAATGATGAATACAATGATGGCGTTGCCGAAAGCGAGCTCGTCGCGACGGATTTAACTTACTTCTTTGAAGGCACTTTAGACAGCCTTGACCTTGCGGATGCCCAATTATTCGTGCAACCTTACCGCCAAATCCAAACGCAATACCCCGATCCAGAAACGATCATTCGTACCGCGTTATTCTCCGATTTCGGCGAACTCAATGATGACATTGCCGCCCTTTGGGCCCGTGTCAAACTTTAGTCGTTTGTAAAGATAAAAAGATTGAAACCACCAAGGGATGATGCTAAAGTAAATAACGGCTCATCCCTTGTAGGTTCCTTAGCCAAGTGGTAAGGCAATTGACTGCAACTCAATGAGCATCGGTTCGATTCCGATAGGAACCTCCACTTATCCGTCCACAACACTTTGCGCCCGTAGCTCAATTGGATAGAGCGTCAGACTACGAATCTGAAGGTTACGTGTTCGACTCATGTCGGGCGCGCCAAGTGAACGGGAAGTAGCGCAGTTTGGTAGCGCATCTGCTTTGGGAGCAGAGGGTCGCAGGTTCAAATCCTGTCTTCCCGACCAGTGAATGAACTTAACACCCCATTGGGGTGTTTTTCATTTATAATAAGAGAAGTTGAGGATTTAAAATGGAAAAAAAAGCACTTAAACTCTTTGATCGTTCGCCTTTTCAATTTTTCTTAACATCGATGAACGGGATGGTGTATGGCTTATTTGCCACGTTAATCATTTCGGTCATCCTCAATCAAATCGCATTATTATTTGATTTTTCCTTATTTGGATCGAACGTGAATCTCAAAGATCAGATTATTGCCATTTCATCGGCAGTTCGTTCCTTCTTAGGCGTTGGTATAGGTGTTGGAATTGCCTGGGCTTTACAACTACAAGGTTTAAAACTCATTGGGGCAATGGTCATTGGAGGTCTGTCGACTACAAGCGCGCTTGCTGGTCGAGCCGATCCGCTTGTTGCGTATGTGACCGTTGCATCCTCATTAATTCTATTAGATCTCGTTTTCAAAAAGAAAACCCCCTTTGATATTATACTTATTCCGTTATTTGCCATTTTATTAGGATCGATTTTTACCGCGATTTATTACACACCGATTAGTTCGATTGCCACTGCCATTGGAGAATTTGTCAACTCTGCTACCCAACTCCAACCCTTCTTAATGGGGGTGATTGTGAGTGTTCTTATGGGGGTGATTTTAACCTCCCCATTTTCTTCCGCAGGCATTGCCATTAGTTTTGGGATCTCCGGTTTAGCCGGCGGTGCTGCGCTGATTGGTTGTACGGTGAACATGCTTGGCTTTGCCGTCATGGGTCGAAAAGATAATGATTTAGGAACGACGATTTCTGTCGCCTTTGGGACCTCAATGCTCCAATTTAAAAATGCGATGAAAAAACCGGCACTTTGGCTTCCGGTCATTCTTGTTTCTGCGATTTTAGGACCGTTCTCCACCCTCGTGTTTCAAACATTAACGGATGCATCGGGAGCAGGGATGGGGACATCGGGACTCGTTGGTCAATTTGCCACGCTTTCGGCAATGGAAGGAAATCTTACGGGTGCCTTATTATCCATCTTTGTGTTACAAATCTTTTTACCGATCCTTCTTGTGTATATTGCCGATAAAATCGCACGCCAATACAAACTTTATGGCGATGGCGATTTAAAAATTTAATTCCAAATAAAAAATATTTTTCTTTTTTGTTTACATTGACGTTTCATTTCGTTAAGATACTTTTATCTCTTGATAGAGGCGCAATCAACATCAGTAACGTTTGGAGAGGGTACTCGACGAAAAGCGTGAAAGGGACGATTGCCGAAACTAGGATTGGACACAACCCTAGATTGGTTTAGAGGAGAATATCCTTCTAGACTCCTACCGAATCTTCGGTAGAGGCGCTATCGATACCTCTGGAATATTTATATTTCGTGAGCATCGGTAGGCGATGCTTATTTTTTTTGTAAAGGAGGTAAAAATTACAATGAACAAGCACTTCGCCTTATTTGCCGTCTTGCCAGCCGTCGCGATCTTAGCCGGCTGCAGCACCCAAACCCTGGAAGATGGGGTCATCACCGTGGGGATGGAATGTGGGTACGCCCCCTTCAACTGGACGACCGAAACGGAAACGGATACGACCGTTCCCATTGCCGACTCTTCGTTTTTATGCGATGGGTATGACGTTCGCGTTTCCTCGTACTTAGCCGAAGAACTCGGTTATGAACTTCAAATTCGTAAAATCGAATGGGATGGTCTGATTCCTGCTCTTACGAGTGGCACAATTGATGCGATCATTGGTGGGATGACGGATACTCCTGCACGTCGCGAAACGATTGCCTTTTCGTCTCCGTATTTTGAAACACGTTCGGTGATGATTGTCTTACCAGGATCGGATTACGCGGATGCATTAACTATCGCCGATTTTGCCGGTGCGAATGTGGTCGGTCAAGCGGGAACGCTTCAAGATGACATCATCGCTGGCTATGCCGAAACCGATGGCTGGATTCATGGTACAGCCTATCCAACCTATCCTGATGCTTTAACGGCCTTACTCTCCGGTTCCTCGGGTATTGATGCCATTTTAGCGGAAGAACCGTTTGCTGAACAAATGCTTTTACAATATCCGGATGACATTGAACTCATTACGATTGAACTCGAAGATGGGACACCGGATGATGATTTCCTCATCACCGTCTCTGTCGGGTTACGTCAAGAAGACACGACGCTTTTAGCGGACATTGAAACGGCCCTTGCCGCTTTAACGGAAGCAACACGTTTACAATGGATGGCAGAAGCCTCTGACGCGGTCAACCAATTAAGCTAAGGATCCTCAATTCATGCCACAAGGTTTTTTTCCAGGAATTGGGTTTCTTCTTACGAATCATTGGCGGGTTTTCCTAACCGGGATGGTGACCACTCTCATCATCGCTATTTTAGGAACTCTCATTGGTTTCGTCCTTTCCTTACCCCTTGTGGCGTTACGCATCTTGCCAACGTCTCCGAATGATTCGACGATCTACCGTATCATTCGGAGCATGGCGAATAATTTTTCTAAAGTCTATATACAAGTGTTTCGTGGGACCCCGATGATTGTCCAAGCGACAGTAATATATTACGGGGTCATTTATTTAGCGGGTTATTGGCCCGCGTTTATTGCTGGTATTACTGTGGTGGGTTTAAATACCACTGCCTATATGGCAGAAATCTTACGGGGAAGTTTATCCGCGATTGATAACGGCCAATAT
>JALRKT010000025.1 GCA_023268805.1 Bacilli bacterium | reverse complement strand
TTCGAATTTAATTTACAAACTAAACCCATACCGCCTATTTTTGAACAAGAAATGGTATGGGATTTCCTCATTATCGGAGGCGGTCCTGCTGGTTTAAACGCGGGATTATATGCCCAACGTAAAGGCCTTAAAGTCGGTATTCTTACCAAGGAAATCGGTGGTCAACTCCACAACACCTCCACGGTTGATAATTACTTAGGCATTCCCATGTTAGAAGGGAAAGATATGTCGGATGTATTCCTACATCACGTAGAACAACTCGGTGTACCCATTCATCCCGATGCGCGTGTGATTCACCTCGAAAAACAAGGCCCGCTCTTCTTTTTAAGTTTAGAAAACGGGACCGTCTTAAAGAGTAAAACCGTCATGTTAGCCACCGGCGGTCAACCACGTAAACTGAATATTCCTGGCGAATGGGATTATGCGAATAAGGGTGTTTCTTATTGCACCACGTGTGATGCTCCTTTTTTTAAGGATAAACACGTCATCGTTGCCGGGGGTGGTAACTCTGCCGCTGAATCCGTCATTGATCTTGCTGCTTGGGCCTCTCATATTACGGTAGTGCACCGTTCCCAATGGCGCGCGGATAAAGTGATTTTAGATAAATTTGCCTCCATTAAAAATCTCACCATTCACCTTGAAACCCAACTTCTTGAAGTCCTTGGCGATCAAGGCTTGATGACAGGGGTGAAAGTGCTTGATAAGAAAACTCAAGCAACCCGAGTTATTCCTGCGGATGGACTCTTTGTTGAAATTGGGGTCATTCCTAACTCCGATCTTCTTGAAAACCTCGTCCAACGAAATGAACGTAACGAAGTCATCGTCGATGACATGATGATGACAAGTCTTCCTGGTCTTTTTGCTGCAGGGGATGTCACGCAGCAACCTTTCAAACAGATTGTCATTGCCGTCGCGGATGGAGCGAAAGCCGCGCTAGCAGTTCAACAATACTTAATCCATCACACCTAGAAGGAGGTATCACCATGGACAAGTTCTTTAATGCCGATACGAAAGCGAAAATCACGGATATTCTCCGTCAAATGGTCAATCCTGTTCACGTCTTACTCTTTACTGACGCAGCCGGATGCGACACCTGTGCAGAAACGAGCCAACTTTTAAGTGAATTTGCGGAAACCAATCCCAAAATTCAATTAAACTTACTCGATATCAAAACCGATGCTGCACAAGCGGCATCCTATGGCATCGACCGCGTTCCTTCCTTTGTCTTATTAGACGATAAGAAAACGTATCGTGGTGTCAAATTCAACGGCATTCCAGCCGGTCACGAAATTAATTCCTTTATTTCCGCGCTTATTGAAATGTCGGGATTAGACATTAAATATCCTGCCGATGTTTTAGCCCGTATTCAAAAAATCGATAAACCTGTCAATATCAAAGTGTTTGTCACCTTAAGCTGCCCTCACTGCCCAGGTGCCGTCCAAACCGCACATCGCTTAGCGATGCTTAATCCCCTTGTGAAAGCGGAAATGATTGAAGCGAACACCTTCCAAGACTTATCGATGAAATACAAAGTCTCTGGCGTTCCCAAGATCATTATTAATGAAACCAAGGAACTCTTAGGGAACCAACCTGTCGATGCTTTCTTAAAACAAATCGAAGCGATTTAATTCAAAACACCTTATTACAAATAAAAACAGTCCCCATCAGGACTGTTTTTTTATGATTTAACAACGAAATTAAACAAGCCCCGTGAACGCCATCATCGCCATTGCAATGAATGCAAGAATCAATAAAGCAATGGCCGAGCCTTGGAAAGAACGAGGAACTCGGTTATGTAGTAAGATACGTTCACGAATCGCGCTGAAAGCAATAAATATCATGGCGAATCCAATCGGTGCCCCCAAGGCATAGCCGAGCATGGCACCAAAGGAAAGCTCATTTTGAATTAACGCTAAAATCGCCCCGATGACCAAGGAATTAAGATAAAGCAGCGGAAAGAACGGTTGGACAAACACAAAGAGTTTTTTCGCAAAGGTTCGGAGGAGGTTTTCTAAAAGATTCATGAGAACCACTACCATTACTCCGTGAATCAGAAAGCTTAAATACGTAATTTCTAGTGGAAGGATAACCAGCGTTTCGAAGGAGTAGGCAAGGATTAAACTTGGAACCATGACAATTACAGCGGTCAAGGATAATCCATAGACTCGGTTCCATGATTTTGAAACACCGAGTACGGGGCAAATACCAAGGAATTGCGTGAGTAAAACATTACTCGTAAAAATGGAAGCAATCAACGCCATCATGAAATTATCCACGGCGAACTCCTCCCAACTTATTCAATAAGGCAATGAGTAAACCTGCCATTAAAAAGGCTCCTACCGGTTGAATCATCAACGGAATACTGAACGCTTCATCCCATACGGTGAGATGAAATAAGGTTGAACCATCCGCCCAGGAACTCCAATGAAGCGATCCTGTGCCAATGACTTCACGAAGCAATCCTAAAAGCCCTAAAAAGAAACCGTATGCCAGGCTACTTCCCATAGCGTCGCCTAAACTTGGCATCACGCCTTCTTGAGCCGCGACGACTTCAATGCGGGTAATCAGTAAGCAATTCACCGCGACGAGCCATGCAAAAATACCAAGTCCTTCATAGGCGATGGGGAAAAACCATTCTGCGAGTAATTGTAAAAGACTCACCATGCCGCCTGAGACAAGGAAATAGACAAGGATTTTATTATCTTCCGTCGTCCACTTGCGAAGTAAAGACACGATTGGCAGGGTGAACGATAGGGTGAAGAATAATAAAACCGCCATGGCAATCGATAAACTTAGTGAGGAGGTCGTCGCAAGCGCGGTACAAGCACCGAGTACAGCAACATAGGTTTGTTGTTGTTTGATGGCGCTCAAAAATGCTTTTTGGACTGTTTTCATCCATTCATCCCCCGGCGCGCGACATAATCCGTCTGGGCGACCTCAATAACACGAACCATCGCACTGCGTGTGACATTGGCAAAGGTGACCGATAAGGTTTCTTGAAGAATATAGGCGGAAATAGCCGCTTGAACGACGTCGATATCTGTTACAGAAACCCCTTCAATGAGTGTTTCTAACCCATCTAGTAAGACATCGCCAATCCCGCGGGTTTCATGTTGTTCTACAATCGTTAAACCGGTATAAATATCATCGCGCATGCCGAGTAAGAACGTAATCGTTCCACCCCACCCCGAGGTAGTTAATTCATAAGCGGCTCCGACAAGTTCATCGCTCGTTTCATCGGTTAAGGTAAGAAGTTTCACCACCCCTTGATTGGTAAGGTCTGGTGATAAAGAGGAGATGGGTTCGAGAACAAATCCTGTGGAAGAGGATAAATTGAGGACCTCTAAATAAGCGGCGTTTTGTTGGTCAATTTGTCGTTGCGTAATCAACGGACGAACAAGACTATTCACGATGCCTAAGGTTGCAGATATCACCAGGATCAACGTTCCTAAAAAGAGGGATGACTTCGTGGAAGCTTTCATTATTTGTAGCCTCCTTCGGTTAACGCATCTTTGATCGCGCCATAAAGTCGTTCTGCACTCACCGTGGCACCGGCAATCGATAAGTCATCAGGGAATGTCGCTAACGCGATAAATTCTTCGACCGTATACCCACGATACGTTTCAAGGAGGGTTTCAAACCCTTCATTCCATTTGTTACGGTAAAAGGAACTGGAAGCAATGTCTTCGGGATTAAGAATATCAAAGGTTAAAATGTGGCCATTTTCGACATACACGAGGACATTTGTCGTGTACAGTGTGCCTTCTTCATCTTCAGGAATATCGGAGGTAAAGGATCCTTCATACACTTCAATGGTCTTGACCGCGTCTTGTAATGCATCGAGTAATCGTACCGCAGAGTTCGTCGCACCCGTAAGGCTGAGTTCTTCAGGAAGCGGGGAAAGCGCATCTAAGGTTTGAATGCCTTGAATGGATAACGCTTGATAGGAGGCAAGAATGTCTTCAATACGGTTATTCCATGTGGTTTTCCAGTAACCATTCGTCGCAACTTTTCCAGTGACCGTAATGTCGGTGATTTGATAATAATCATTGAGGTTGATCGCCACATTAATCGTATCGTCTTCTGCCTCTAAACAGTCATCATCCGTGAGGGAGCAATTCAAACTCGTCGCGGTTCCTTCTAAGACACGATACGGTGTTTCCACGATCGGTTCAGAGGAACTACTCGAGGACGTAGGCAGTGTTTGGGCAAAGACAATTCCCCCATGAAAGACCATGGAACTCACCGCCACACCAGCGAGTAAACTCCATTTTAAACGTAAGTGACGATGGATCATCCCCGTCGCGTGTTTATCAATGAGAGGTGACACAATATTCACGAGTAAGATCGCATACGCGACGCCTTCGGGATTGTTTGTTAAAAAGCGAATGAAAACAACAAAAAAACCAGCGAGCACGCCAATCAAGGCTTTCCCAAAATTTGAGGTGGGTGAGGTCACAGGATCGGTTAACATGAACGATCCCCCAAAAGCAATTGATCCCGAACTCATGAAGAGTAAGGAAAACATCCACGGATTAATGCCTGCCATCGCCCCCATCGCAAGGGTTGTGAGTAAAATCGTGCCATAAAAGAAAATCGTAGGTCGCCAATTATGAACTTTAAAAAAGGACAAACTTAAACCAATCACGATGATCAAGATGGTCGAGGTTTCCCCGATAGCACCGGAATACGTTCCTAAAAGTAATTGTGATACGGTGACATTCATCCCGGATAAGGAATCCACCAACCAACCCGCATTCCCAATCGCCGTGGTAATCGTCGCTCCCGTGGTTAAGGTTGGTATGACGAAAGAAGAATCTCCCGGTAAATACGTCACTAACGTGGAACCAAACGCTAATCCTACAAAAATGCGTCCTAGAGCCGCAGGGTTAAAAATATTCGCCCCAAAGCCACCAAAGGTATATTTGACAATGAGGGTGGAAAATAAACTTCCCATGATAACGACAAACGCGGGTGTACCGACCGGAATCATTAAGGCAAATAACGTGGCGGTTACATAACTATAGTTTGTCTTTACTTGATGAAGCACATGCGGTAAAAGTCGACCTTGGGTTACATCATAACGGAGCACTGCCGCAAGAATATCCGCAAGTAAGGTTGCCAGTTGCGCGGTTAACATGATGGTGATAATCGCCACTCCATAATCGGCCCCTAATTCCACCCAATGATACGTGATGGAAAAAATCCAAATAATCACTAAGGCAACGGTGTAGGCAAACATTTTAAAGGCATTGGATGCCTTTTTATCGCGTAAAAACGGACCGGGGGATGTCACAAAGTTCATACGCGTGCCTTCAATAATCCTTGTTTCGTTAATTCTAAGCGGACTTTTAACTTCGCTTGACGGACCGCTTCGGTGACTTCGATTTTGGAAGGACATACATAAGTGCACAAGCCACATTCCACACATTTCATCGGATCAAGTTTGAGTAATCGCTCGGTTTGATTACGGTCAAGCGCATTTTTAATTTCAATCGGTTGAATAAACGCAGGACACGATGCCGTACATGCGCCACATCGTAAACAGGCTTCTTCTTGAGAAGCTACGGGATGAAGGACGGTAAATGCGCCATGATGCGCTTGGAAGGCAAACATATCATCGGTGACCGCTTTAGAACTCATCGGTCCTCCAATAAATGCGGTTGCCGTATCGTTCGCGTACCCACCCAAAAATTGCACAAGATCTTTGGCTAACACACCGACCGGGGTACGAATATTCCCCGACTGGACTAACCCTTCACCGGACACGGTGACAATACGTTCCACAATTGGTAAGCCTTGGAGTAATGCTTTAGCGATATGAATCGCCGTGGTTAAATTATTTACAACAATCCCCACTTCAATCGGAAGTTTTTCATAGTCTTTTTTAAAGAGTTGTCGGATCAATGTTTTTTCCCAACCCATCGGATACACATCCGGGGTGGTCATTAAGCGAATATGAGGATACTTAACAAGTAAGGGGGCCAGTGCTTCTTTAATCGCCATTTTCGTATTTTTGAAGGCGATGACCGCATCCTTGGCACCGGCTGCTCTTCGGCAAAGTTCGGTGCCTAATAAAAGATCTTCGGCATCGAGTTGGGCCGCTTTATAATCGGTGGATAAATATGGTTCACATTCCACCCCGTTGATGAGGACAGTATCTACCTGCTTACCGAGCGTACCTTCGTATTTAATATACGTAGGGAAACCTGCACCGCCAAGGCCAATAATCCCGGCTTGTTTCATGCCTTCAATGAGTTGTTCTCGAGGTGAATCTAAGGTGTAGGTCTTCAGTGAATGATCTTGGACATACTTCCCATCATTTTCAATCACATAATGCGGTGTCATCCTTCCAAGCTGCGGATGATATAAATCCACTTTATCGACAATCGTTCCAGAAACAGGTGAAAAAATAGGAACATACATGTCCTGACGAACCCCTAATCGGGTCCCCATCAACACGGAATCTCCCACCTTTTTTTCTAAACTAATTTCTACACCTTTTGGGTTTGTAATGGGTATAAAAAGATGTTGTTTATAGCGATCACTGAGCGTTAAGACGTCATTATGCGCTGTTTTATCTTTATGACCATCGAGGTGAATGGCTTTTAAACTCGAAAAAATATTCATCCGTTATTATTTTGCCACGCACGCAACGATAAAAAAAGAGTTGCCAGAAAGAAAATAAATAAATTTTATTCGCCCGTCGCTAAAGGACCGCGATATAAACTCATCCCACCCATGACGTTGGTGACTTTGTATCCGTTTTTCCCTAAGTATTCCGCGACCACTTGGGAACGGGCGCCAGAATAGCAAACCACATAATATTCTTTGTCTTTTTCAATTTTAGAAATGTACGCCATAAAACTTGAAATCGGGGTTAAAATCGCTCCTGGGATGTGACCTTCTTCGTATTCATCGACTTCGCGAACATCTAAAATATTCACAGGTCCTTTTTTGAGTTGTTGTTCTAATTCATTCATCATGACTGTTTTATACATGTTAATTGGTTCCTTTCCCTTTTGTATAAATGTTATATCCACCGTCTAATTGATAGACGTCATAACCA
This sequence comes from Bacilli bacterium, assembly GCA_023268805.1. Lineage (GTDB taxonomy): Bacteria > Bacillota_I > Bacilli_A > RFN20 > CAG-826 > UBA970. The sequence continues at coordinate 1,823 of JALRKT010000025.1, read as the reverse complement.
AAATGGCGCAAGATTTGTTCCGCGTTATAGCCTTTGGACCCATAATCGCAGTACGTAATGATCGGTTTTTCCTTCGGTAACGAGATGTGCTGTTCAAAGAGTGTATCCAGTTCGATATGAACATCCCCTTCGATATTTCCATACGCCATCCGTTCCATGAACGTACGCGTATCAAGAAAAATCGCCCCTTTGGCTTTCCATGCATCGACTTCATGCCAAGCAATCGGACGTGTGATTCCTGCCATCGTGTTTTGCGCGATATAACCCGCCATATTGACGATATCCTTGGCACTTCCAAACGGGGGAGCATAGGTCAGTTCGAGTTCTTGTAAGCCATCCACGGTGATGCCCCCTTTAATCGCAGTGGCAATCACATCAATGCGCTTATCAACGCCTTTTTCTCCTACGGCTTGGGCACCGAGGATTTTTCCTGTTTGCGGATGATAAAGCACTTTTAAATCAATCGTAGTCGCCCCCGGGAAATAACTGACATGATCATAACCATGGACGTGCAAGACGGCATAATCCGTTCCTTTTAATTGTCGTTCATTAAGACCGGTGACGGCAAAAGACTGATCAAAAAGGCGAACAATCGCGGTCCCAATCGACCCTTGGTTGAAGGTTTTAATTCCACCAAGGTGATCAGCAAGTTGGCGGCCTTGGCGGTTCGCAGGAGAGGCAAGTGGAACGAGGCTATCCATCCCTGAAATTTGATGTTTCACCACAATCGCATCTCCCACCGCATAGATATGAGGTATAGACGTTTGATAATGATCATCTACGAGAATGCCACCCCGTAAACCGGTTTTCACACCCGCTTGCGCGGCTAAGGTGGATTCGGGGGTGACCCCAACGGAAAGAATGAGAAAATCAGTAGTTAGGGTTTTTCCTAAAGCAAGTTGAATGGTTTTTCCTTCAATCCTGGTAATTTCATCATTGGTAAAGAGTTGAACGCCATTTTTTTGTAAGGTTTCAGTGGCAAATGCTGCCATTTCAGGATCAAGCACACTCATCACATACGGGGCTTTTTCCACCACCGAGACATGTAACCCTTTTTTCTTGAGATTTTCAGCGACTTCTAATCCAATATATCCACCCCCAACAATCACTACAGATTGGGGTTGTTGTTCTTTCAGATACGTCATCACCTTATCCAAGTGAGGAATATTTCTTAGTTCAAAGTGTGGGATCGTTGCTAAGCCCGGAATGGTAGGAACAATCGCCTTGGCTCCGGGTGATAAGACGAGCTCATCGTAGGTTTCTTTGCCTTCGACACCATCTTTGATAAAGGTGATTTCTTTTTGGTCAGGATCAATGGCAATGACTTCCGTATTGGAACGAATATCCAAACGAAAACGGGCCACTAAGTCCGATTCTTTGACCACTAATAAGCGACTCCGACTCGGAATTTCTCCCGACATGAAATACGGTAATCCGCAGTTAGCAAACGAGACATACGGTCCTTTTTCAAAGACGATAATATGATCATCCATTCGCAGACGTCGGTAGCGCGTGGCAAAGCTCATGCCGCCCGCAACACCACCAATAACAATTATTTTTTTACACAATTCTAAACCAGTTAATTGAGGCATCATCCAATCTAACAAAAGTAAATCGTAATTTCCAGTTGAAAACTTATCTAATCCTTCAATACCGTTTGAAGCAGTATCTATAATAAAGCCTTCTTCTTCTAAACCTTGTTTTAGAAAATTTTGAATTCCTATTTCATCTTCTACAATTAACAATCGCATTATTGCTGTACAAATTTAATTCCGAATGATATTATATTAGCATTTAAACCATCACTTCTACTATAATGATTA
>JALRKT010000024.1 GCA_023268805.1 Bacilli bacterium | reverse complement strand
TCGCAAATTCCATAAAGATTTCTTTTTCTTGCTTCGCGTAGCCTTTGACGGTTTCCACGATGTTCGGAATAAGATCAAAACGACGTTTTAGTTGCACATCGATTTGTGACCACGAATTTTTAACTTTATTGCGGGATTGAACGAGTTTGTTATACACGCCAATCGCCCAGACAGCGAGAACAGCGACAAGACCAAGAAGCACAAGTAAGACAATGAGAATGGGATCCATATTTTTTTCTCCTTTTTTTCTAATCTTTATTTTATCACGATTAAAACGGATAATTCGTAAAGAATCATCATTTATCGTAAGCGAGCACCACTACCGCCACCCCCGGAGAAACCACCGCCGCCACCAAAGCGACCTCCGCGCGCCGAGTTGTTGCGTTGGGCTTGGGCTTGGGCAATCGTATTGCGTGCCGAACTAAACGATTGATTCATGCCATAGTAATAACGTCGATAAAAGCCAGGATAACGGAAGTAAGGCGAACCATTAAGTTCATCCATGCGATTGAGTTGTTGATACTTAAACCGTAATTGTTGTTCCACTAAATCGGCAATACCAAAGCTAATCGCATACACCATGTAATGTTCCCATAAGGTAATCCCAGGCATGGGATAATCTTTGATATTCGTAAATTCCTTAAGGAACTTTTCAAACGCAGCCCATCGTACAAAATCTTCATTCCCTTGGATAGAGCGACGTTCAATCGTGCGAATGTAGGAACCGATGCCGATGGATAAACCCGCTAAGACACCTCCCATTACAGCTGTATATGTCCCTAACGTAAATACGAGCCTTAGAACGTAAAATGCTGCGGCAAATAAACCAAGGAACCCAAGGAAACCTGCTGAACGACTTACAGCTTGCTTGACATCATCAAAGAATTTCATTTTTTCGCCTTCAAGAGCCACTTGCCGATTAAACGATTGATTTTCATTTAAATAACGAACCGCTTGTTGTTCTTTTTTGGTAAACATTTCTAATTGCTTTAAACTTAATCGTTTTTGACCCCCTGCAACCACACCAAAAAACCATTGAATTAATTTTTGTTCGTATCCTTTTAATTCTTCGACATTTTTTTCTTCATTGAAAACGAGGGTATAATCGGCTTTTTTATCCGTCAATGACTCGCTTCCCGTTTCAATGGAAATGTATTTGCGACGAACCAAATCCATCAAGGTAGCTGAAACATCATCTTTTTCCGTTGTTTTAAAGCGATATAAATACCCCATGATGGCAGGACCATATGTTTGTGGAAGTTCACGATAATATTCTCCATAAAAATTCGTTGGATGTTCTTTATCATATTGAAGATAAATTTTGCGAATTTGTAACGCAGCATAAATTAAAATGACCACGAGTAAACTTGCCCCTATCCAATCGGCCAAATTATAAATAAGTCGTTGTTGAGCGAGGGCGGATTCATACGTTTGAACATTATCTAAGTGATTCGCACCGTTCAAATTGTAATTGGTAACATCATTCCCAAATTGATTGTTAGTAATGGTTAAGGCCGAGGCAGGAAAGTTAATACGTGTGGTGATAAACTCACCTGGATAGAGTTGTGAAGCAGTGACGTTAATTACGACCTGATTATCTTGATTTAAGGAAATACCATTAACTCTAGCAAGGGAGGAGCCTCGAAGATACACATCGACATCTTCAGGATCAATGGTCGTCGTAGGTAACACAATATCGACATCAACATTGGTGGTGCGCATCCCATCGGTGGTGGCTACAACCCAAAAGAATTCTGCTGTATCGGCATATTTGAGTGCCACGCCTTGAATCGTATAGTCATATTCAAACGTTGCATCTCTCCATAATCCTTCGTTATATTGAAAAATGGCAACGGATTCCTCATCAATCGGTCGTATGGGATCTCCAAATTCATCTCGAGGGTCATCCAGCCATGAATACGATAATTTCATATACGTCCCATTGATCCATTCGCTTACTTCTTGCGTTCCATCGCCTTCAATTAAAAGTTCATTGTTTACATCATAAATTCGATTCGAAAAAGCGGTTGTATCAAATTGAGGTGTGTGAACTGTTTTAGGGACATCTTCATTATCGGAGGTAAAGTAAAGATCTTGGAAAAACGCAGAGTAATCTAAATAACGATCGGTGCGTTCTTGAAAACGAACATCCCCGTCTTCTTGAATCGTGATCGTTTTATCCATGGAACGGATTCCTGCAGAAAACAAGCTAAAATCATAATTATTTTGTTCAAATAATAAAATACCTAGCCCACTCATACTGACAACGACTGCAAAGAGAAAACTCGGTAAATTCTTTTTTAAAACGTAATCTTTTCCACGCATAAACAATCCTCCTTGTGAACTTTCATTATAGGGTAATTAGAGATGATATCAACAATTATTTTGTCAAATAATCTACCACAAGATTGATAATGTTTTCATCATGGTTGGCAATATGGGAGTAATCCAAGGAATGAAAAAATTGATCGCGTTTTTGAGGATCGACTTCCATCGCCATTTCTTGAGTCCCTTTTAAAATAGTATCAATAATATAATTTTCTGCCTCAAAGGTTAAATAAGGATTATGTCGATGGTTTTTGGCTAAATACACCGTTAAGTTTTGTTGACGTTGACTCACCTTTAAAAATCTTTGATAATTCCCTTTTAAAGGAATATCATCATCGTTTTCACCGGAAATGATTAAATGTGGAATGCGAATCTTTTTCAATAAAGTTGAGGATCGTTGATACGTCCATTTCCCAGGAAATTTGATGCGATGAATGAGCGTAATAAACGGTTTGACGAAACGAATGATGGGCAGATATTTTCCAAGTAATTCCCCGACATCATCAAATGGGGCAATCGCAACAACCTTTTGCACGCGAGGTGATAAAAAACTTGAACGAAGTGAAGCATAAGCACCCCAAGAATGGCCAACGACAAACCATGGATACTTTGTATAGGTCGTCTTTTCTAAATAATGGAGGGCATCCTCTAAATCGAGAATCGCTTGAGGAATACCACGTATCGAGGAACCTTCCGATAGTTCACAACCCGTATTGTCGTAGGAAAAAACGATAAATCCTTTTTGGGCAAATTGTTCAATAAGATGCATATAGGCATGATGTCCTGCTCCGATACCATGAGGAAAAATGATAAGACCTTGATGTGTTTTCTTTTGATCATAATAATAAAACGCACCACGAAGTTTTAGGTGACGACGGTTGGTAAATTCCACTTCATCCGCTTCTAAATTAGGAAAATCTTTGGCAGTAAAATAACGTAAATAAGGATGGTTATTTTGGCGACGATTAAACGCGAGGTTTAAAATAAAAAAGGTCAACAAGGTGACCAGTACAAGCAATAACAAAATAATGCCAAGCGACGTCACATATCCAATATTGACTAAGGTATTCATCATCGAGTTGGTGGGGATAACAGGAGTCGAACCTGCACGGTTGCCCATTGGATCCTAAGTCCAACGCGTCTGCCAGTTCCGCCATATCCCCAAAGGAGACTGGTGCCGTCAATAGGACTCGAACCTACAACCTATTGATTACAAATCAATTGCTCTGCCAGTTGAGCTATGACGGCGAATGGTGGACACTACAGGGATCGAACCTGTGACCTCTTCCGTGTGAAGGAAACGCTCTCCCATCTGAGCTAAGTGTCCAGCGTGCTTAATCATATCAAATCAAGGATGATTTTTCAATTTTCTTGGGTGCGAATGTGTGATTTTTTTGTAAAAGGATTCGTGAGGTTTTTCGCCCAGTCATAACGACGCACCAAGTATATCCCAAATCCCGCCTTTAAAAAGTCGATGGTTTGAATCAAAACCCACATGGTGACAAAAGGGATATTCGTCCAAAGAGCGAGGGCCCACGATAAAGGAACGGTCCCTAACCACATCACGGTCCCATCGAGTAAAAAAGCTTGGGACGTTTTTCCGCCCGCACGTAAGGTATGATACGTGACATTGGCAATTGCAAAAAAGGGTAAGAAAAACATAAAGAATTGAAGAATTTGAGTCGCCATTTGTTTTTGAGTGAGTTCGACACTCACCCATAATTGAGGAATAAGCGGGGATAACCAAAACATAATAAATCCTAAGGTTAAGGCAATCAGCACGCCCATCCATAAAAGTTGGGTCGATAATTTTTTTGCTTCGTCCACTTTTCCTTCGCCAAGGGTCGTCCCAAGCATGACACCGACACCGACCGCAAGACCAGCCCAAATGATATTAAAGATTTCTGTGGTCGTCGAAATAATTGATAAGGTAGATAAAACATTGACGCGAGATGCTAACGCGAGTTGTTGAAAGACAATACCACCCGACCACAAAATTTCATTGGTTAACATGACCCCAGTTTTTTGGGTAATCGCTTTAGTTAACGTCCATTCCACCTTAAAAGGACGATATAACTGGCGTGTAAACGGTTCGTTTTTGGCGTGTGAAATCGCTACGAGGAGAATAAACTCCACCACCCGTGCCGTTAACGTCGCAATCCCGACCCCGACAATGCCATTTTTAACGATATAAATAAACACGTAATTCAACGTGGCATTCACGAGTAAAGAGATTACACTGATCACCATGGGTAATTTTGTTTTCCCAATTTCACGGTACGTGCTACCATACATCGTTGCATACGTTAATGGGATGTAGGAAAACGCAATAATCGGTAAATACTGTAACGCTTCAACGACAATGGCTTCTTGATTCGAACTGGAACGCGCATAAAAGCGAACGAGGGATTCACCAAAAATGAGTACCATGGGAATAAAAATAAGTAAAAAGAATGTGCCGATATAACCCTTATAACGGACCGCTTGTTTTAAGTGGTCATCATCTTTAGATCCAGAAAATTGTTGAACATAAATGGATGCCCCTGAAAATAAGCCATAACTAATGACAAAAAATAAAAAGGATAACTGATTGACAGAAAATACCGCCCCCACAACATCATCGGAGATTCCGCCCACCATCACATTGTCGATAAAGTTGACAAAAAAGGAGATGAGCATTTGCACCATCACCGGAAAGCTAATCGTGAAGAAGCGTTTTAAGAACGCTTTGTCTTTTAAGGTTTTAATCATTGGGTTTTTCAAGAATAAAACTGTCGCTCTCACGACAGTTTTTAAAGTTACAATGGTGGGCCGTAATAGATTCGAACTATCGACCTCACCCTTATCAGGGGTGTGCTCTAACCAACTGAGCTAACGGCCCATTGCTCATCGTTAATACTATAGAACAACGATGAGATATGTACAAGGCAAGGAAACGATTAACGTTTCGAGAATTGAGAGGCGCGACGTGCGGCTTTAAGACCGTATTTCTTACGTTCTTTGACTTTCGCATTACGGGTTAACATCCCGGCAACTTTTAACGTGGATCGATCGGTACCCGATTCTAATAACGCACGGGCGATGCCTAAGCGAATGGCACCCGCTTGTCCGGTAAAACCTCCGCCTTTAACGGTGGCTTCCACATCAAACTTATCTTCGTTATTCGAAAGGGTTAAGGGTTGTTTGAGATCCATGACTAAGGTGTCATACGGCATGTATTCATCCACAGGACGACCATTAATTTTAATGGAACCTTTCCCATCGGTTAAGAAGACACGGGCCACGGAGGATTTACGACGTCCGGTGCCATAATACTTCACATCTTTTTTCTTTGCTGCCATACGTTTCTCCTTAGAGGCTGACCGTCAACACTTCGGGTTTTTGCGCTTCGTGTTGATGGGTTGCACCTTTGTATACAAATAACTTTTTATGCATTTGGCGACCTAAACGGGTCTTGGGTAACATGCCCCAAATCGCGCGTTCAAGCATTTCTTCGGGGTATTGTTGTAACATCACCCCTGCTGTACGGGTACGAAGACCGCCCACATATTGAGAGTTGTTGTAATACTTTTTGTTTTCCACTTTGTTTCCCGATAAGCCTACTTTTTCGGCATTAATAATAATGACGTAATCGCCACCATCCACATTGGGGGTGTACGAAGGCTTGTTTTTTCCCATGAGCATGGTCGCAACTTGGGTTGCTAAACGGCCCAAAGGAAGGTCTGTGGCATCAATAACATACCATTTGTGATTGACTGTTTGTGCGTTTGCAATCGTCGTTTGTCGTTGCATGTTCGAGTCCTCCTCATCACTTTGCAAGGTCCATATTTAAAATAGATGGAACAAATAAAGTGCCGAGATAAATAATACTAATGTATCGGTATAAAGTCAATGAAATACTCTTTACGGCTTTATCTTTTTTGTGGTACTAGGACGCTTGGAGAATGTTTTCTTAAAAAAGAAGGCAATACCCTGACGTGTTCTCACGATCCATTTTTGGAATTTTTCACGTCGTTGACGTGCTTGTTCACGAGCAATGCACCGAAGGCGTGCGCGTTCAATTTTGCGACGTTGATCGAGCACTTTTTGAATGTGTTTACGGACAAGATTTGTTTTAAGATAGGTCGTTTGTCCAAAACTTGTCGTGGCATAAGCGATGATCTTGCGGGCGGAGAATTTACCCCCGTTCATATCTTGGACGATATCCACCAACGCGGTTAAGGGTAACGAGAAGGTTAACGAATCGCGTGCCGCGACTAACGCTTGATGGTTGGCAGGATGTTGATGTTGGACTAAATATTCACGGAAGTAATCAATGTTCTTCTGACGATATACATACCCAAACGAGGTGACCCGAGCATCGTTGAGCGTGGAATTATAAATCGTCATTTTTAAGTAATCTTTTTTCTGACTCGGATCAAGAACATACGTATTTATGATGCGAAATTTCAGGGGCAGAAAGTATTTCTCCACGAGTTTAAAGCGAATCATCAATAACACGACGAGGAGAAATGTAACAATCAACAAGCCTAACAACACATAAAATAAATCAATTTGCATACCCTTAATTTCCTTTCTTGGGTTTTGTTAAAAGACGATTCATCTTTTCTGCGGTAAAACGATTCGCGTATTCCGCTTTAAATTTCGCTCCTAAATCAATGAGATGATGAAGCGTTTTCGCATCGGCTTTATCTAAAGAAATCGCGTCTAAACCATAACTTAAGACATCATTTCCAAACCAAGTAACATGGGTTTCAATAAATCCAAAACGTTGGTTTTCTATTAATGCTTTGATGCTTTTCTTAGGAGAGATTTTTTGGGGATATGCATCCATGAGTTGAGTGAGTAAATCATCATCTCCTAGAGGAATGAGACGATTCCATAAACTTTGTAAATCAAACACAAGGTTTTTTTGGATGGCATCGACCATCACTTGAACATGTTTTTTCTGGGCGAGAAACACCATGGCGTCCATCACATCGTACGATAAAAATGTTTCGTTTCGGTCATAACTAGGCATCGACTGGACGAGGATCACAAGGCCATCAATAAATCCAAATTGCACGAGACGTTTTAAAATCGGTTCTAGTTGATAAAACGCGCGTTGAATTAATGCGTTTTTGACAAGCCATGTCCATAGATGCACAAGATGGAACTCCATAACATGACGAAGAATCAAGTCGCGATTCATCCAGTACGTTGAAACTTTGGTTTGAAAGGGAATAAAAAAGATGGAACGTTGCACCGTAGTCGTTTCTTTTTCATGCCATAAAGAAGCGAGAAGGGGAACACCTTCTTTACGGTTGAGCAAGGCAAAGAAGAGTTGTCGGTCCGCATCTTCAGTAAAATCAAACATCCCAAAATGGACGACATACGCTTGGATTAACGGAAGGGGTGAGGTTAATTGTTTTTGTAACACATAAAGCACGACCCGTTGAACAAGTGGTCGATACCGCACGTGTTCGGGTAACGCAAAGGGGATTTTTTTCTCCACCATGTACGTAATCCAGGGATCGGCTTCTTCCGCCAATAAGTAGTCCATGAGGACGCGACCATAAACATCCGGATGGGCAATATTGAGTTGAGAGGGATCATAGGCTTGGAAATCCTTAAGTCCTCGTTTCATCATCCGGACATATTCCGAATCAATATCAATGAAATCTTTGGGTTTTCTACCTGCGATTAAGTCATCTAATGAGAGATGAAAAAGTTCCGCAATCTTAACAAGATTTTGAATATCAAAGGCACTTTTGCCGTTGAGATTTTGGGAGACGGCGGCTTTGGTGATATGCAGGGTTTCGGCTAATTGATCCTGGGTCATGTGCTTTTCTTTGAGGAGACCCTTAATAAATTGACCGACTTTCACATTATCGATAATTTCTGCCATACATCCCTCCTTTCTACCGTTATCATACGGTTGAGAAGGACAACATTACAAAACGTTATCGCTTAACTCAAATTCTAACAAATACAAAAGTATTCTCAGCAAAATGTTGAATCGTGGTTCAGTCATACTTAACTAATCGGATAAATCGACGTTATGATAGACGTTTTGGACGTCTTGAAGTTCATCTAAAACATCGAGAAGTTGTTCAAAGAGTTGTTTATCTTCGCCCGATAACGTTATGGTTTCATTGGGAATTAAGCAAATTTCTGAGATCGTAAATTGGGAAATACCGCGTTCATTGAGCACCGCTTTGGCTTGACCAAGGGATGTTGGACTGACCAAGACTTCAATCATCGTTTCATGCGCGGAGACGTGTTGAACATCGACATCGCCTAAAATGAGCGCTTCTTCAATGTCAGTGGGATTGGATCCCTCAAACACAAGCTGACCATATTCGGTAAAGTTAAACACCACCGATCCCATTTTGCCACCGCGCTTGGTAATGGCACTTCGCACATCGGTTAAGGCGCGGTTAGTATTGTCGGTTAACGTATCGACAATAAGGTAACAATTACCCGGGCCAAAAGCTTCATAACGACCCGAAGCATACGCTTCCACTTCACCGCCTTGTGCTTTTTTAATCGCACGATCAATGACTTCACGCGTGACATTCAGGGCGCGATATTTATCAATGGCAGCACGCAGGGCTAAGTTACTATCGGGATCTGGCACACCATTTTTGGCGGCCATATAAATTTCTTTGGAGGCACGCATGAATAACGCGGATCGCTTTGCGGCTGTTGCGGCCATGCTGGAAGCACGGACTTGGTAAGCTCGTCCCATAATGATTTTCTCCTATCGTGGTTTTTTAAACGTTAATCGATCGATCAAGGTGAGTTGATAACGATCGACGATATCATACAAAATTTGCCAGTTCTTGGCCGCATATTGCTCTGGGGCATGGGCATCAATGCCGATAATAACTTGGACATCATACTGTTTGGCAATGGCCCAAAAACCATCATACGGATACGGGTAGCGATACTCCCCGGCAATGTGCATCAATCCTCGTCCGTTGACTCCCCCTAAATTGAGTTCTAAGGGCGTATTCGTTTCTTTCGCGGCTTTACAAATTGTATGCGCGACTTGAATCGCATGAATATCCCACCCTCCGACATAACCAAGCATGTATAAATCAGGATGAGCGACATAGGAAAAATAACCCGTCTTTAAGGCGGCGACAATCCCGTTAGCGTATTCTTCAATGAAGGACGCATTTTTCGCCGCAGCATAGTAAATCGGAAAACGACCATTTTCATACCGAAAATGATGACCTAAAATTAAATAGTCAAACCCGTGATCGGTAAATAAAGAACGATAATAGGCATCAAATTCAGGATAATACTCCGCTTCAAATCCAAGATGAACGGTAATGTCTTTTCGATATTTTTCTTGGAGCGATAACACGGATTGTTTGTAATCCTCTAATAAGGAAAAATCCCCGCGCATCCCCGGTTGATGGACGCCAGGAAAGAAAATGTGGTCGGAAAAACCAATGACCTTAAAGCCATGTTGAATCGCATGTTGAACATATTGTTCATCGCTGCCATAGGCATGACCGCAGCGGGTCGTGTGGGAGTGATAAC
>JALRKT010000023.1 GCA_023268805.1 Bacilli bacterium | reverse complement strand
GCTACAAACGATTCTTGATCATGCATTTGGCGTCGTTGGTTTTAATCGAATCGAAGCGCATCATGCAATTCAAAATCCTGCTAGTGGTCGAGTAATGGAAAAATGCGGGATGCAAAAAGAAGGTCTATTGCGACAATATTACCGTTCGAATGAAGGGTTACAAGACGCGTATTTGTATGCCATTCTACGTAAAGACTGGCAATTGAGTAAAGGAATTTTTTAATGATCTCATCTTCCTGGAAGCGTAATATTTCTTTTTTTATTACGGGCCAAATGATCTCCTTTGTTGGGTCACTGCTCGTACAATTTGCCATCTTTTGGTATATCAATTTAGAAACACAATCGGGGTTAATTTTATCCATCTCAATCGTCGCCTCATTTTTACCTCTCCTTATATTCTCTCCCCTTGCAGGGGTGTGGGCTGATCGACTTAACCGTAAATTTTTAATCATTACGGCTGATTTATCCATTGCAATTGTTACTGTCATTGTGGCCGTTTTATTTACCCTCGGTGAGGTTGAGATTTGGATGTTAGTCGTGGTTACGTTTATTCGAGGTATTGGTCAAGCCATTCATGGTCCTTCCATTTCTGCTTCGATCCCCTTAATGATTCCTCAAGAACAACTGATGCGCATACGAGGCATACAATCGGGGATTGAATCTGCGTTTAACGTGTTAGCCCCTGTTCTTGCCGCGATTTTAATTGCGACCTTTGACATTGGGGCATTATTTTACATTGATTTTATAACGGCTATATTAGGAATCAGCACCCTATTAATTTTTGTAAAAATTCCTAAACATGGCCGAGAAGAACACGTTCGCATCAAAGGGGAAGGCTTCCGTGATTTTAAAGAGGGTCTAGTTTATGTTAAGACGCATCGCTTCCTGATTCCGTTTTTTATCTATCTTTTCTTTGTATTATTTTTAGTTTCTCCCGTCGCGTTTTTATCACCACTCCATGTCGTCCGTGATTTTCAAGGGGTTGAAACGGAGTACATTCGACTGACGGTCGTGGAGGTTGCTTTCTCGTCTGGTATGGTGATTGGCAGTGGTCTTGTTGCTTGGTGGGGTGGTTTTAAAAATCGTATTGTGATGGCAGGATTAGCGATTTCGTTGATGGGTCTTGGTGTGTTTTCCTTAGGCATACTCAATAATTTTTATGGTTATGGTGTTGCCATGCTATTTCAAGGAATTGTCTTACCATTTTATAACACTCCTACCAATGTCATCATTCAAGAACAAGTGGAAAAACAATACATGGGTCGGGTGATGAGTATCATGACCATGATTAATTCCATCGCCATGCCGATTGGTATTCTTGTTTTTGGACCTCTTGCGGATCTTATTCCCATCGATTGGTTAATGATTGGTAGTGGTCTTGGCATGCTTATCTTTGGCATGCTTTATTGGATTAACCGACCGATGATGAAAGCGGGAGTTAAGCCGCCGGTGTTGAAAGAAAACGCTTAAAGAGCCAAGGTGCGCCAATTGTCATCCATAACGTAATGGCGAAATAGCGAACAAAATCTAATAAATGATCGCTGAGAAGCGGGTTAAGCTCTGCGTCAGTAGAATAAAGTCCAAGTGAAAAAATCTCTTTTAAACCAATGCGGATCAATAAGGCAACGGAAATGCCAATAAGAATGCGTAAGAAAGCGTTCTTATTGGTGGTTTTTTCTTGAAAATTAATGTGTTTGATTTCCCAAGGAAGTCCCCATTGAACCCCAATAATCGTCGCGAGGGCAACATACAAATCTTTGTTATTCGCGAGGAAGGTAAGAGGGGCTAGCAGTAGCACGCCGAGCCAAGGTGCCCATGTAGGAAGTTTTCGTCGTTTTAAGAAGGAATTGGTCCACGTATAAAAACTGTAGGCGATTGCTAAACCAAAAATAACATCACTTAAGTAATGTTCACCTAAATAAAGACGGGAGAGCATCACCAGTCCCACCATCGTGGTTAAAAAAATAGACCAAAAGCGTGGCCTTAAAAGCGGTTTTTCTGCAAGAACAAGCCCCATCATGGCACTGTTTTGCGCATGTCCACTTGGTAAAGACGTTCCCCCCGCTCCTTCTCCCACTAACACCACGGTCTCTGGAGAAGCAACATGCGGTCGTGGACGATGGGTGAGAAATTTTAAGACGCCATTGAGGATAGCACTGTAAAGGAAAAACAAAATAAATCGTTGGGCAAAGCGTTTATCAACTGTCCAATACAAAATAGCAGCTATGATTAAAAAAACCGTTTCGTCACCAAATTCTGTAATAAAGAGAAAAAACGCATCCAAAAAATCGTTACGAAAGGATTGAATCCATTCGACAATCATCAAATCAATGTTATTCATGGTTATTCTTCCTTGAAGAGGTGTACGTATTCACCATAGCCTTGGGCTTCAAGTTCTTCAAACGGAACAAAACGAATTGATGCGGAGTTAATGCAGTAACGTAAGCCACCACGATCGCGAGGACCATCATCAAAGACATGACCCAAATGGGCATCCGAATCTTCAGAACGAACTTCCGTACGAATCATGCCGTAGGAATAATCAGCATGCTCGAGAATCACATCGGCTTCTATGGGTTTTGAAAAACTCGGCCAACCACAATGAGAATCAAATTTATCTTCCGAAGTGAAGAGGGGTTTTCCTGTAATAATATCGACGTATAAACCTTTTTCAAAATGATCCCAATATTCATTATCAAAGGGAGGTTCTGTGGCACTTTCAAGTGTGACTTTTTTTTGAAAAGGTGTTAAATGAGAAACGTCTATTTTCTTTTTCATAACCGTGTTTCCTTCTACTCAAAAATATACCTAAAATCACGAAAAAATGCTATGATTTAACCATTAAAGACCACCTTGTCTAACTAGGAGAACCTCATCATGGCGGACTTATTTAAAAAAGCGTATGACTTTAAAGATGTAGATAACGCCATTGATTTGGGTATTTATCCTTATTTTCATGCCTTAGAAAGTAAACAAGATATAGTTGTCACCATGGAAGGCAAACGCCGAGTGATGATTGGATCGAATAATTATTTAGGATTAACCGGGGATGATCGCGTCATTGCCGCTACCGTGGATGCCGTTAAAAAATATGGTTCCGGTGTCTCGGGATCTCGCTTTTTAAACGGAACATTAGATTTACACTTGGAACTGGAAGAAGAACTAGCTCGTTTCATGGAAAAAGAAGCGGCGTTAACTTTTCCGAGTGGATTTCAATCAACCTTGGCGATCATTTCTGCCATTGCAGGTCGCGGCGATATTATTTTTTCCGATCGGGAAAACCATGCGTGTATTTATGATGGCATTCGCTTAAGTTTTGCTTCGAGTGTTCGTTTTCACCATAACGACATGGCCCATTTAGAAAAATTACTGGAAGAAGCCGATCCTCAAGCTGGAAAACTCATCGTCACTGATGGCGTATTTTCGATGTCAGGGGATATTGCAAATCTTCCCGAAATCGTTCGATTAGCCAAAAAATATAACGCTCGCGTGATGGTCGATGATGCTCATGGATTTGGCGTTCTTGGGGCCAAAGGCCGAGGAACCGCAGAACATTTTGGTCTACATGACGAGGTAGACCTCATTATGTCCACCTTCTCTAAATCACTTGCTTCGATTGGCGGTTTTATGGTGGCGAAGAAAGAAGTTGTCAATTTTGTGAAACATAAATCGCGTCCATTTATCTTTTCAGCCGCGCTCACCCCTGCCTCAGCAGCCAGTGCGCTCGCATCCCTTAAGATTCTTGAAGCTGAACCTGAACGTCCTCAAGCTTTACGAGACATTTCGGCTTACACGCGTCAAAAAATGCTCGAAAAAAAGATGCCTTTAGCCAATGACTCCATTGCCCCGATTATTCCCATCTATACCTACACGATGCTACGCACCTTTGTGATTGCAAAATTACTTTATAAACGGGGTGTATACGTGAATCCTGTTATTCCACCCGCCGCTCCGGAAGGGCAATGCCTAATTCGCACGAGTTACACCGCGACGCATACTAAAGAACTTATTGATGAAGCCGTTGCCATCATTGCCCAAACGCTTGCAGAAATTCCGATGGAAGATGAAAAGGTCATGGCCCTTCTCCATGAAGGCCGTTAAAAAACCATTAACGATTCTCGTAACCGGTGCTTCAAAAGGCATCGGTTTTGATCTTGCTCAACGGTTACAAAAGTGGGGTCACCGTGTGATCGGTGTTGCACGAAGTCAACCAATAGAACCGTTCACGTTTACGTTTCTTTCGTGCGATTTAACCGATAAAGAAGCGGTATCTAAACTCCCAGATGCTTTAAAAAAAGTCAGTCCCCAACTTGATGTGGTCATTCAAAATGCCGGATTAGGTTATGGTGGTTCGGTTGAGGAATTACCGGACGATGCTTTTGAAAAAACCTTGGCCTTAAATGTGCTTGCAATTAATCGTCTAAATCGTCTGCTTTTGCCGATGATCAAAGATGCCCGTGGCTATATTATTCATGTGGGGTCCGTCGCAGGCGATTTAGCCATTCCTTTTCAAACGTTTTATTCCGCATCCAAAGCGGCACTCGAACGATACAGTGAAGGATTACGCAATGAATTAAAACCATTCGGAGTTCGCGTAGTCACGATTAAACCCGGGGATACGCAATCCCAATTTAGTGCGAATCGGGTCACTGTTTATCAAAAAGAATCGCCTTACTATGAACGCATTCAGCGTTCTATTCAACGCATGGAAGCCGATGAAAAAAGTGGTATGCCTACGCATAGTGTTTTTCGTGTCATTAAAAAAATTATCACGAGAAAAAATCCTCCTGTTTCAGTAACGATTGGTTTATCTTATCAATTTCTTCAACTCTTGAATCGTATCTTACCCAAAAAATTCGTACAGTTTATTTTGTATCAACTTTACGGGAAATAAGGTCGCGGTAATACGCGATAATCGCTTGAACACCTGCATAAGGAAATTGTTTGGCAATTTCCTCCATGACACGATAGACAGACGATAAAATTGATAATTCAATGGGTGTTTCTTCTAAGGCAAGACGCAAATCTTTAAGATAATGACGAACAAAGAAAGTTGCTTCAAAGTCAGATTTCAACATTTTGGGGCCATACATTAAACTTGCATAGGAGCTCGCTGCCCCGGATTGAATCATCGTTAAGACATGTTCCATCGGAAGATGCGAAGCTTCGGCAAAAGCAAGGGCTTCGGCAAGACTTGCAAGCGCCCCTGCAATTGCAATTTGATTGGCGAGTTTTGTTTGCTGACCTTGTCCAGCTTCGCCCATATATAAAAGTGTTTTGGTAAATTTTTCCAAAAGCGGACGAACCTTTTCAAATGCGTGAAGATCACCGCCCACCATCGTTGTTAACGTCCCATTGGTTGCCCCAGAAACGCCTCCTGTGACTGGTGCATCGAGTACGGCAATGTTTTTTTCTTTTCCTAAAAGGGCAAGTTGTCGAGCTAATCGCGGTGAAGAGGTTGTCGCATCAATGAGAATCGTACCCGGTTTGGCGTTCGGTATGAGCACGTCTTCATACATATTTTTAACGTCTTCTGGCATACCGAGCATGGTAAAAATAATGTCGCATTGCTCCACAATTTCTTTAGGATTACGTGCGACGGTGACGCTCGGTAAAAGGGCACGTGCTTTTTCAATGGTTCGATTATAGACGACAACATCATGGATTGACGCAAGATGACGTGCCATCGGGGCACCCATTAAACCGGTTCCGATCCAGCCAATACGGTATTTCATACGATAAGTGTACAATAATTTTCTTTTAACCGCGTGACTATGGTAAAATTCTTGCGTATGGAATGGACATTATCTTTATTTTTTATCGCTTATATTGGGTTGTTACTTTTGCCACGTTTTCGTGCCTACATCGCCCTTTCGATGGCCATCCTTTTCTTAATTCTTGGTTATGTACTTTTGCCTGATATTGTCAGTCAGCGTATTAATTGGAATGTTTTTCTCATCATCGCAGGTACGATGCTCGTCGTCCAACCGTTTATTGATTCGGGTATGACAGGTCGATTGGCCGATTTACTCATGGACCGTGTGCATCATTCCAAGAGTGCAATTCTTGCCCTTGCCTTTTTTTCAGGTGTAATATCCGCGTTTGTGGATAATGTGGCGACCGTGCTTATCGTCGCTCCCATTGCTTTGGATGTGGCCAAGAAATTAAAACGAAATCCAGTTCCACTCATTATTGCCGTTTCGGTGTTTGCCAATATTCAAGGCTTTGCCACACTTGTGGGCGACACAACATCGGTCATGCTTGCAGGCATTGCGGATATGTCATTCTTTGATTTCTTTTGGATAGAAGGTCGACCCGGTCCTTTTTTCATCGTTCAAGTGGGTACCCTGATTGCCTTATTCACGTTGTGGTTTTTACTCGGGAAAAAGAATGAGGAACTCTCTTTTCATCATCAAACGCCGGTGACGGATTATGCGCCAAGTTTCTTTTTGATTCTCATCATTGTTTTATTAGTGATTGCATCCTTTATTGATGGCTTGCCTGCTCTCACAAACGGCTTTATTACGATGGGTGTTGGTCTTGTATCCGTGTTTTATCGAATGGCAAAAAAGAAATCGTTTCATGTCTTTGCCAAGGATTTTTCCGCTGTCGATGGGGAGACCCTCTTATTACTACTCGGTTTATTCATCATGATTTTGGGATTAGAAAATCAAGGGGTCATCACCGCGATGGGATCGTTTTTTGAATCGCTATCAGGCAATAATCTCTTCGTGCTTTATACTCTTGTTGTTTTTATTTCGGTCATTGTCTCCGCGTTTGTGGATAACATCCCGTATGTGGCCACATTATTACCGGTTATGTTGACTTTATCCAATCAATTTGAGATAGAACCGTTTGTGCTATATTTTGGTCTTTTAGCTGGGGCAACTCTAGGAGGAAACATTACTCCCATCGGGGCTTCTGCCAATATTGCAGGGATTGGAATCTTGAGAAAATTAGGCTATGAAGTGAAAGTCAAAGATTTCTTACGCATCGGGATTCCCATCACGATTACGGCCGTCTTATCCGGTTACGTCCTGATTTGGATTTTATTTGGCATGTAACTTACCGTTAAAAATCGTAAAGTTACGTGCTTATTTTTAGTATTTGATACGTTATAAACCTATAATTAAACGTGAACCTTAGGAGGTAGAGTATGCTTGTACTTAAGTCGATTGTTAAAAATTATGTGGTTGCTGGACAACCTTTTCCTGCGCTAAGAGGCGTAGATCTTTCGTTTCGTAATAATGAATTCGTTTCTGTTTTAGGACCCTCAGGCTGTGGTAAAACCACCATGATGAATATCATTGGGGGATTAGACCGTTACACTTCTGGGGATTTAATCGTCGATGGAAAATCAACGAAAAACTTTACCGAATCTGAATGGGATAGTTATCGAAATGCGACGATTGGATTTGTGTTTCAAACCTACAATCTTATTTCCCATTTATCCGTGGTAGATAATGTTGAAATGGCACTGCGTTTATCGGGTGTTAATACCAAAGAACGTCGCAAACGTGCGCTGGATGTGTTGAAAGAAGTGGGGTTAGAAGACCATGTCTACAAACGCCCAAATCAACTTTCCGGGGGACAAATGCAACGGGTTGCGATTGCCCGCGCTTTGGTCAACAACCCAAAAATCCTACTTGCGGATGAACCGACCGGTGCACTGGATACAAAAACGAGTGGTCAAATTATTGATCTCATCAAAAAGATCTCTAAAGGTCGTTTGGTCATTATGGTTACCCATAACGCGGAACTTGCAGAAATGCACTCCGACCGTATCGTAAAACTATTAGACGGTCGTGTTATTGATGACTCTCGTCCTGAAGTGATGGATGCCGAGTCCTCAGGAAAACTTATGACCAAACGCACCACGATGAGTTTTGCCACCGCTTTAAAAACATCCTATAAAAATCTTTTAACCAAAAAAGGCCGTACTTTGATCACTTCGCTAGCAGGAAGTATTGGGATTATTGGGATTGCCCTTGTTTTATCGATATCAGGTGGAATGAATACCTATGTGGCAGGTCTACAAAGTGATACCTTAGCAGGGTTTCCCATTACGATTAACCAAACCATTCGTGAATTTGGACCTCCTGATATTGCCGAACCATCCGACTTGGATTTTCCGGATTCTACGATCGTCACCGGGTATGATTCTTCTCCCGATGTGCATACGAACAATATTTCTCAAGCGTTTGTCGACTATTTAAATGCGATGGATGCATCGTATTACAACGCGCTTACGTATTCTAAGGCGATGGCGATGCGTTTAGTTTCCATTACAAGCGGAGGCAATGCGAAATTTATTTCAAATTCCGGTGGTAGTTTTTTCTCCTTTTCTAACAACTTTTATGAACTCCCGAATAACCCTACCTTTATTCTTGACCAATATGACTTATTACAAGGGAGTCTTCCTGATGAAAAGGATGAACTTTTACTCATTGTGGATCAACGCAACCGTATTGATGAAGGATTTTTCTCAACCTATGGGATAAACAACACCGAAGGTTTAGATTTCTCGGATATTTTATCCGATGGGACCAATGATTCGGTTTTTGATCTTAAATGGATTCCTAATAATGCCTATTTTGTTGAAACTGAATTGAATGGTAAAACAATTTTCTCGGGATCTTTGAATGCCCAAGGGATGTATGACAATCCCGATTCCTTACCTTTAAAGATTACCGGTGTGGTTCGCGTAAAAGCTTCTGCTAGTGCGGAATTGCTGACACCAGGACTTGCTTACACGACGTTGTTAACTGATTACGCCTATGCGGATGAACAAGTGGGTGCGGTAAATTCGGACATTGTTCAAGCCCAAGAAGCTGCTAAGTGGATTTCGGAAGAAGAACCAGGATACGATGTTTTTGTCTCGGGAAACGAATTTACAAGTGAAGCAGAATATACAAGTCGCATGCGAACCTTAGGAGGGTCTACCTTGCCGGTGGGAGTCCAAATTTATCCAAGTTCTTTTGAAAACAAAGAACTCATTAAGGCGTATATTGATGCGTACAACTATGATGAATCGGGCAATCGCATTCCGATTGAAGATGTCATCATTTATTCCGATTTAGCGGCCACCATCACGTCCACCATTACGGATTTAATTAATACGATTGCGATTGTTCTCGCAGCCTTTGCCTCGATTTCCTTATTTGTTTCTTCCATCATGATTGGAATCATCACCTACGTTTCTGTGATTGAACGTACCAAAGAAATTGGGATTATGCGATCGCTCGGTGCTCGCAAGAAAGATATTTCTCGTATCTTTAATGCGGAAACGATTATTATTGGTTTTACCTCCGGTATTTTAGGCATTACGATTACGTTATTACTCAATATTCCGATTGATATCATCATCAAAAACTTTATCGAAGTGGATGACTTTACTTCCCTTTCCCCACTCTATGCGATTGGGCTCATTGTCTTATCAACCTTCCTAACACTCCTTGCGGGTTTAATTCCTTCGGGAATTGCCGCGAAAAAAGATCCGGTTATTGCCTTAAGAACAGAATAAGAGTGCTACAATAGGAGCGTGATCAAGCGCTTATTGTCCATTTTCTTTAAACTTGGCTTGCTTAGTATTGCCATTTTTGGTCTTGTTTTAACGTATCAAAATTATCATAGTGTGGTAGAAATTTCCTCGTATTTTACAACGATTGTGAATTGGGTTTCGGTCATTGTCATCATCTATGCGATGATCTTTGAAATTCTCAACCTCCCCATCAAAGGCATCCTATATTTTTGGTACCAATGCGTGATTGTGATGTTTGTGGTGACCATGTTTGTTTATGCGATTTTACTTGTGCCGTATTTAATTCAGCAAAATATTGGTTATGAAGTCTTTTCGTTTCGTGACACGATTATTCATTTCATCGTTCCTATTCTTTTAGTTACCGATTATTTTTTCTTTACGCGTAAGGGGTATGCACGTTCTTGGATGATTTCGATCAATGTGTTAATTCCTTTCTTCTATCTCGGTTATCTCCAAGTTTATGATGCAATGGGCGGACGGTTTACCATGGGTGAAACGACCAATCGCTTTCCGTATTACTTCCTCAATGTTGAAGCCATAGGATGGGGTGTTTTTTCAGTTTATCTTGTTGGGATGCTTGGCTTTGTTATCTTGGTTTCTTGGATTTTCTATACGATCGATCGGATTGTAAGTACACCGTTAAAACCACTGTATAAAATAAGTAAAAGCAAATAGTTTGCATTTGCATAAATCTATGTTAAGGTAATGCTTAGAGGTTTTACGATGAAGAAACACGTTTTAATCACCATAACGTCATTTGCCATGTTGCTTGCAAGCTGCCAAACCAATACAACCCTTGAAAATAATGTGGTAACCACGTTATTTCCTCAATATTCCATCGCACGCCACTTACTTGACGGCATTGCCGATGTGACTTTTCTATTAGAGGCGGGACAATCACCGCACGATTTTGAACCTACGCCTTCTCAAGTTATCTCGTTAAATCGCGCGAAAGCAGTTTTTTATACATCAGAAATTGTTGAACCTTGGATTCATAATGTTGAAGATACTGCGCGTGGTCAGCTCATTGATTTATCGAGCAATATCACATTACTCGAAGGGCACGAGGAACATGAAACATCCCTTGAAGATGATCATGATCATGGAGATGAAGATCCTCATTATTGGATTGATCCTGCGAATGCCTTGTTGATGCTATCTACGATCAGTGATACGTTGATTGAACTCTTCCCCGAAGAAGAAGTCATTCTACGATCGCGTGAGGAAACCCTTCGTACAGGATTGAGTGAAGTTGTCACGGCGTATGAGGACTTATTAGGCCCCGATCAAGAACTTGATATTGTTTTTGCCGGTCATAATGTTTTTGGCTATTTAGAAACGTATGGCATTCATGTCTTAAGTCCGTATGCGGGCTTTTCCGATGATGTGTTGCCTACCGCGCAATCGCTTGCTGATTTTGTTATGCAAATGGAAGAACTTAACACTCTTATTTTGTATGTTAGTTCCACCGATAATCAAGCCATTATTGAGGCATTAATCGCTGCGTTAGATGGCGTTGAAACGGTGGAAATTTTTGCCATCGCATCGGTTCCGAGCAGTCTTGATCTTTCAACAGTGACGTACGAAGAAATGCTGATGCTTAACCTGGAGGCCATGGCCCAAAGTCTATGAAAAAAGACCCGCTTATCACCATTACGAACTTAACTGTGAGTTACGATCACGAACCTGTTTTTGAACATGTGAATCTCACAATTTTTCGTGGGGATCAAATCGCCCTTATTGGTGCGAATGGTTCGGGAAAGACCACGTTATTAAAAACGATTTTGGGTCTGAAAAAACAGGATGAAGGTACACTCACGATCACTCCTTCCTTACGCATCGGCTACCTTCCTCAGGTATTACAAATTGCTGACCGATTTTTCCCGATGTCGGTGGAAGAAGTAATCTTACAAGGGCGTCGTTCTCATAAACGATTTCCGGGTTGGCTGACAGCCCAAGATCGACGTTTTTTGAATGAAATTGTCGGCCCATTTCGTGCTCAGGAATTATTGAAAAAACGTTTTGGTTATTTATCGATGGGTCAAAAACAACTCGTCTTGTTTCTTCGCATGCTTGCCCAAGAACCTGATGTGGTGTTTTTAGACGAACCAACGAGTTCACTCGATGTAGCGCGTAAAGATTCGCTCTATGCAATGCTGGAAATATTAAAGAAAAACAAGGTCGCTTATGTCATCATTACCCATGATTTACCGAGCTTTGATAAGATTATCGATCGGGTTGTTTTAATCGAGCACTCCATCCTGTTTGATGGTGACCATCGTGCATTCTGTGAACATCCAGAATTTTCACCCTTTATTCATACTCATCACGGAGATCATCATGAACATTCTTGATTATTTTCAATTTGATTTTATTGTCCGTGGTTTTTGGGTGGGTTTAATTATTGCCGTATTAGGCGCAGTTGTTGGTCATTTTTTAGTGTTAAAAAAAGTGGCGATGATTGGGCATGGGCTTTCTCATGCTGCGTATTTATCGGTCGCAATTGCAATCGTCTTTTTGGGTCAATCTTTAATTTTTAATTTGGTGTTTGCTTCGATTGTTGCGATGCTCATCCAAGGGATCGTTAAACGTTATCCGAGTTATTCGGATGTGGTCATTGGGGTCATTTCTGCCACCTCGGTTGCGATTGGAACCATTATTATTACAACCAATCCCAATCAAAATGTGACCGTGGAACAATTTTTATTTGGCAGCATGCTCTTATTACGGGATATCGATGTATGGGCAGTCATCATCTTATCCGTGATGATTGTGACCTTTATTAGTTTCTTTTATGAGGACTTGGCAACGATGACGTTTGATGAAGATTTTGCCCGCGTCATCGGAATTCCTGTTGTTTGGTTAAATCGCGCATTAACCTTAATCACGGCATGGCTTATCATTTTGGGTTTGCGATCTGTGGGAGCCCTCCTTATTTCGAGTTTCATCATGTTCCCTACGTTAATCGCTTCCCCGTTATCGAAGCGATTTAAAGGAACGTTTTTTGTTGGGATTGGATTGGCGGTGCTTGTATTCACGGTTGGTTTTATGCTTTCTTTGGCGCTGGATTGGCCAACAGGAAGCACGATGATTGTTCTCTATGCCGGAGTATGGGCCCTGACGATGCTCATCCAGCGTCTGAAAAAGGAGTTTTAAGTATGCATGATTGCCACAAAGATTTTTTTCACACCAAGGGCTTAAAAAACACGCCGACTCGGGATTGGGTTTACCACACCTTAACCCATAAAGCACTCACTGCAGAAGATGTGTATTTGGCGTTATTAAAACAAAAGAAAAAAATCGTTTTCTCAACGATTTATCGTATTTTAGAACAATTTTCAGAACACGGGATTACCGAACGATTGTTTTTAGATAACGAGAATAAGACACGTTATCAATTAAAAGAAGAACATGATGATCATGTTCATCAACTGATTTGCACGCAATGTCATGAAGTGGTGAATTTAAGTACGTGTCCGGTTGAAGGTTTAACGCAAGACATTCAAAAGGCATCGAATTTTAAGATTGTTTATCATCAACTACGGTTTTATGGTCTTTGTCAAAAGTGTCGAGCCTAATCCAAACCTCATTGTGTTTGAATAGTCCTGGCATAAACGGGGCGTTGTAACGCGCTACAAAATATGACGACGAGGGTTGGTACCCTTTTTGTTGGAGCCACTCCAACAAGCTTTGATAATGTTTTTCGATGAGCATTCGACTCGGATTACCGCGAAAATGAATGACCCCGAGGTGCATATTTTCATAGGTTTTTAAGGACAAATAATTCACCGAAGGTTCGGGAGTGTTGTCGTAAAATTGAGCCGGTACGACAAATTCCATGCTAAGTTGATCGCGTTGGACATCATT
>JALRKT010000022.1 GCA_023268805.1 Bacilli bacterium | reverse complement strand
ATAAAATGCTCTCTATTTTCGTTTATCAAAAGAAGCGCGAATACTTTATGAGACAAAACCAATTCTTATTAGGATTTATCAGTAACATCACATCCAATTACAACTCTAATGAAGAATTAATGGAAGTTTCTAAGTTTTATAATTGGGATGTGAAGTTCCCGCTGTTTTTAATGCTTTTTTCAATCCAAGGTAACCATAACCCTCAGTCTTCAGTTTATATCATCCAAGATTTGCTTTTAGAGCTTTTAAACATTCGTCAAAAGACTTTAAGATATGTGATCATGGATGATCTCATTCTTTTTATCATCAATACAACCTATGAATCAAACATATTAGAGGTTGTAGAAACACTATATGATCATCTTGAAGAAAAACTACCTGAGACAAAGATTAAGCTTGCTTATTCAAATCCAATTGGCCAAGCACATGAAATCCCTGAGACGTTTGCGATTCTTTCGAAAACAGTAACCAACGCCAATAGAAAGCATATTGATTTATCTGTTTTTAATGAAAACCATGTACGCTTAATCAATCTTTTAAAATCATTAAATTACCAAGAACTTCATGCCTTTTCAACATCAATTATTGGAAGATTACTTGATTATGAGAAAAAAACCAGTCTACCATTAATTAATACAGTCTACAAATATATCCAATATCGTTTTTCAATTAAGAAAACTGCTGATGCACTATTCATTCATCCAAATTCACTAAAATATAGATTATCAGTCATTGAAAAGCTTGGATATAGAATCAATAATATCAGAAGTCACTTTTTCGATTTTTATCTAGCTTTGTATGTGCAAATTAATCTTTTAGAGGATATCAATGAAGATTAATGCGATTATTTGATAAAAAACTTATAGTTTTCCATATATCCATAGATTGGTGAAACACCTATGATTGCATCTCTTGGTGATTTGGCATCAACGACGATAAAGAAATCAGTATTTTCAATATGGAAATCTTGATGCATGATTTTCATCCCATTTTTACTGATTGCATCAAACAATGTATTGAAATCTTCAGTAGATCCCATATGCGCTCCATGAGCTGCAATGAGTGCAGCTTCTAAAGGATTTGCATTACCAAAACAATTAAATGGGTCTCTTACATTATCTGAGCCTATAGAGATATTAATACCATGATCATAAACGATGGATTTAATTGGTGTGATACCTCTTCTAATATTTTTAGTATCACCTCTACCTTGAAGATAAAGATTTGTACTAGGAAGTGGAACGATGTTGAGTTCTACTTCTTTTGCTTTTTTTAAGATAGGATCTACAACTTTTTTATCATTAGCTGCTAATGAGCAGCAATGTGCTGCAGTAACTCTACCTTGATAATTATATTTTTTCGTTAATCTGATTAAATCTTTAATCGTTAAGGTTTTAGGATCATCAGTTTCATCGATATGTGCATCTAGGTCAACATCATATTTTTTAGCAAGTTCCATCAGTTTTTCTAGATGTAGTTTTGGATTTGAATCAAACGCTGGAATACCACCTAAGACATCCGCACCTTTTTTAAGCGCAAGTTCTAGATATGAAAAGTTATTTTCGTTATCTAAAAAGCCTTCTTGAGGAAAAGCGATGCTTTCAATAACCATCTTATCTTTGTAAGCATCTCTGAGTTTATGAATGATATCTAAACTTCTTAATTTAATATTGTCATCGATATCTATGTTGGTTCTTAAGTATCTAGTTCCATGTTCATAAGCCATATCGATGACTTTTTTCATGCGTTCATAGATGTCTTGATCAGACATCGTTGGTTTATAAGTACTCATGATCTTGATGGCTTCTTCTAAAGTTCCTGATGCGTTGACGACTTTTTCACCTATAAGTGCTTTATCAAGATGCATATGTGTATCTGTATATCCTCTTAAGACCATACGGCCTTCAAGATCAATGATATCTGTTTGATCGAATTGTTCTAGATTTTCTGTAAGTATTTTTACCTTATTTAAGTTCACTAATAGATTAACCGTCTTATCTTCGTGAACGAGATAAGCATTTTTTAATATAAACATTTTCATCACTCTTACATGTTCATTATATCTTTAATCACAAATGACTTCATTGTTTGTTATCGACAATAATAAAGATTGTTTATATGTCATATGTAACAATTCATGGGATGAACTCATCACTATTGTCAAAGAAATTCATGATAACCCAACTATCTGCAAAACAGTGGTGCTTGATACCGCAGACTGGTCTGAAACACTGTGCACGAATGCAGTCTGTGAGAAATACCGAAAGAACAATATCGAAGACTTTGGTTACGGAAAAGGATATGTCTATTTGGTTGATGAGTATGCGAAACTATTGTCACTTCTAGACCAATTGATTGAAGTAGGCATCAATGTTGTGATTACTGCACATGCCAAACCAAGAAAGTTTGAACTACCAGAAGAACAAGGCGCATTTGATCGCTATGAAATGAAGCTGTCCAAGCAAGTAGCGCCACTGCTCAAAGAATGGTCTGATGCATTGTTTTTTGTGAACTACAAGATCTATGTAGTGACAACTGAGAACAATTCAAAAAAAGCGCAAGGTGGCAAGCGTGTCTTATACACAAATTGAAGGCATAGGTTTGATACAAGTGATCGAACCTTTTTTTTCGTTATTAAGGCCATTTCGCTGTTTAGTTTTATTTGTTTAGTTTGAATCGTCCATCAAATAATAATTCTTGAACGTTTAAAAAATAAACAATTTTATTGGAACTTAAACGATTTTTTAAAGTTCGCCAACAAGTACTTTTTTGTGATTCAATGAAACGTTGTTATGAATAAAGGTATAATTGCTGTTTAATAAACTTATAAAGGAGGTGGAATTATGACGTTCGGCGAGAGAATTAGAACCAATAGAATTAAAAATAACTTGAGCCAGAGGCAACTAGCGGAGTTGCTAAATGTGACACCTCAAACAATTTCAAAATGGGAAAATGATCTATCCGAACCGGGATTCCAAATGATTACTGAAATGACGAATATATTTCATGTTTCCCATGATGATTTGTTTGTTGGAGAAACAGAAGTTTTATTCAAAGGATCGTTATATACTGCAACAAAAGATTTGCGAATGAAGAAATATTATGATTTCTTTTTAGGTTTCTTGATTTTCTTATCTCTTGCGATGACAATGACAACCGCTTATATTTCAACTGTTGAGATTTTAACTTGGCATTTCACATTCGGATTTGTTATCTTTACGATATTTTGGTTATGTCTACTATTTATGATATCAAGATGGAGATATATCTACTGGGATTCACCGGTTGATTTGCTCGATATTTATCAAGATAAGATAGTCATTCTAAAAGGTGATGTCACTGTTGAAGGATTTAAGATCAAACGCATAGACATAAAAAAATATCAATTTTACACAGGTATTCGTGTTTATGAAAATAATGGATGTTTGAAGATCTTAACGACAGATAATCAAAAGCTAGTTGTGAGAGATATACTCGACATCGAGGATTTAAAAAAAGTTATATATAAAATGAAAATAAATAATCATAAGGAGGAAACAAAATGAATTATTTATGGGGAAGTTTAATGGCTTTGATTGGTTTATTTATATTAGTGAGTGCCCTGAAGAAAAGTGAGTTTATCATTTACAAACTTTTTGTAGCAAGAGCTAAATTACTATGGGGAGATAACGTGCATTCATTCTTTGTAGTAGTTGGAGTCATATTGATGGGTCTTAGCTCACTATTCTTTTTTGGAATATGGGGTTAGATAATAGAAACCCTAGAAGATGACGGTTAACTGGTTGCTTATGAAATCAATCGATGGGTATTTGTAGCATAAAATGTGGTTACGATGCCGAAATAAGATAAAGAGTTGAAAAAACTATTTTGACACAAGGCAATTACTGCTAAAAAAATAGGTAAAACTAAACCTCTAAACTAGGCCAACCATTAGGGTGTAATTTTTTCCGTGAATTTAAAAAAATTCCGCTAGAGGTGTAAAATTGTAACAAAATAGATTTTACAACCCAAAAGTTTAATTTTTTCTTTATTTCACGAGATGAATTCACTATAATTTTAAAGGAATAATGGAGGGGTATCCCTTCAGTAAGGAGATGGATGTATTTATGAATCCAACACGACCGAGTAAATTCCAAGCAGTCTCTCCCGCGATGAAGCGTCTTAATGCGACACTTCTTATCCTGGTAGGCGCTGGAATCTTCATTTTTGGCCTCAATGTTTTATTTTTAGCATTGACGGCTTTAGTGACCCAATTAGTCTTTGAAATTTTGTTTGCCTATTACCGTGACAAAAAAATCGATGAAGGTTGGGTATACAATGCCCTCATCCTCGTTTTACTCTTGCCACCTTCCTTACCCTTATGGATAGGTGCGGTTGGAACTGCTTTTGCAGCAGTCTTCGGCAAACTCGTTTTTGGGGGTTATCCCAAATACGTCTTTAATCCTGCTTTAGTCGGGATTATCTTCCTTACCATCTCTTTCCCATCCTTTATGAGCACGCAATGGCTAGATCCGGTTACCGGACTCATTGGTACCGGGACACCGATTGGTTCTTGGGGGCGCGGTCTCGATGTCTTAGTCACCTATCCCTTAATGAATTTATTCACCGGGATGGCGCCAGGCCTTATCGGGGAAGTTTCCCGTGGCTTAATCCTGGTATTAGGTTTATTGCTCGTGGTTACTAAAACCATTGATTGGAAAGCACCCTTCTTTTTCTTAGCCTCGTTTGTGGGTCTTGGTTATTTAGGTAATTACCTCGCCCTGGATAAATTTTATGATCCTTTTACTGCGGTCCTCGTAGGTAATGTCATTTTTGCTTCGGTCTTTTTAGTAAGCGATAAGCCTACCTTACCGACCAAAGCCTTTGCCCGCATTTTATATGGATTTTTCCTTGCCGTCTTTACCTTACTCATTCGTATTTATGCCGCGTGGCCAGAAGGTGTTATTTTCGCTTTAGTGATCATGAATGCCATTTCACCTTTACTCGATTCCCTTGTTTCCGGAAAATCCGTGACCGATGTCACGCTGGCGGAGGTTAAATAATGAATAAATATGTTCGGATGTTATCCTTTGTTGCGGTTTTAGGGGCAGTGAGCTCGGGTTTACTCACCGGGGCAAAATATTTAACTGATGATCTCATTGATGCAAACGCTGATGCGCTATTGAAATCAGAAATTTTAACAGCCCATGAAGTGGACTTTAACTTTACCAATATTCATGAGGTCTTTGCTGCCGAAACCACGATCTATTCCTACGATACCACCTATGGGGATGCAGAAATTTCTCTGACCTATTGGCAAGACAACACAACCGATCGCATCACCATTCAATTTGGTCCGACCTTTGGTGGGGGTGTTTGGGGACCCATTATTGGTTTATTAAGTTTAGAATCGGATTTTAATACGATTGTTCGTATTGCGATCCTTCAACAAGAAGAAACGCCTGGATTAGGCGGGGTCGTCGCCACGCGAACTTACCTTGATCAATTCGTAGGAAAAACCTTCGATGAAGGGTTAGAAATTATTAAAGGACTCGATGCCTCGGACGCAGCGGACAATGAAGTCCCTGCCATTACCGGCGCCACACGTACCTCCAATCAATTTCAAATAATTTTAAATAATGCATTTACCACCCACGCAGCTGTGTGGGCGGACAATGCGGAAAGTAGAGCGTAACCATGAAAAAATTCTTTATTCGGCTCAATTACACCAAAGGCTTCAATGTCCTTAAAAAAGGTTTTTGGTTAGAAAACCAAGTGGCGATTGCGGTGTTAGGGATTTGTTCCTCGCTTGCGATTACCAATAAAGTTGAAAATGCCATTGCCATGGGGTTAGGTGTTACCTTTGTGGTCATGGCGAGTAGTGCCTTAATCGCACTCATTCGTAATTTTATTCCTTCCCAAGTGCGGATGGTCACTTACATGGTGATTATCTCGAGCTTTGTCATTATTGTGCAAATGTTTTTAAAAGCTTATTTCCCTTCCCTTGCCAACCAACTTGGTGCTTATGTCGGTTTAATTATTACGAACTGTATCGTTATGGGTCGTGCTGAAGCTTTCGCGGTGAAAAACCCTGTTAAGTATGCCTTAGTGGATGGATTCGCCTCGGGAATGGGTTATATGATTGTGCTTCTTGCGGCCTCGACCATTCGTGAAGTCTTGGCGTTTGGAACATTCCTGAATATCCCTGTGATGGGAGAAGGTTGGGTGCCATGGACGATTATGGCCTTAGCTCCTGGTGGTTTCTTCGTGATTAGTTTATTTGTTTGGTTTATTCGTGACCGTCAACAATATGTTGAAGGTGGCAATTAAGGAGAACGACCATGAATCCATTATTAGAATTATTTATTGCCTCGTTCCTTAATCACAACATTGCTTTGGTCTACATTCTCGGGATGTGTCCGCTTATCGCCATTTCCACCAATGTCAAAAACGCTTTTGGAATGGGAATCGCAGTGATCATTGTAACGGGATTAACGGCAATCATTAACTGGCCGATCTATCAATTCCTCCTTTCGACAGGGACGGAAGATTTAAATTTACTCGTCTTCATGATTACGATTGCCACGACCGTCCAATTCCTTGAATTATTCATCGAAAAATTTATTCCTAAACTTTATAACTCGTTTGGGATTTATTTACCCCTTATCACCGTCAACTGTATCGTTTTAGCCGTCTCCTTATTCTTTGTGAACCGTACGTATACGTTTGAAGAAACCGCGGTCTATGGCTTTGGTTCCGGGATTGGTTGGATGTTAGCGATTGTCCTGCTCGCCGGTGTTCGTGAAAAGATGAGCAAACGTTCCGATTTACCGAAAGGTTTAACTGGAAAAGGCATCGCCTTCGTGATCTTAGGTATTCTTGCATTAGCGTTTATTGGCTTTACAGGTATCGCCAATGTCACGTTTGGAAACTAAGGGGGTTATTGTATGAATTTATTAACACCAGCGATTTTATTTGGCGTTCTCATTGCGGTCACCATTTTAATTATTTTGATCGATTTAGTCTTGGGTAACAATAAACAACGCGCGATTCTCATTAACGGGCAAAAAGAAATTCCTGTAACCAGTGATGACACGTTGCTCAATATTCTTTCTCAAAATCAAATTTTCATTCCGTCTGCCTGTGGTGGTAAAGCGACGTGCGGCTTTTGCAAATGCACCGTCACCGAAGGTGGGGGTGAGATTAAACCCACTGAACGTCCTTTTATCAAGGAAGCGGATGCAGAAAAAGGCGTCCGTTTATCCTGCCAAGTTAAAGTCAAAGACAACATGAAAATTGAAATTCCTTCCTCAATGTTAACCGCGAAGGAATATCAAACGATTATTGAAGAAGTTCGCCAATTGACGTACGACATTAAACTCATTCGTTTCAAACTCATTAAGCCGAATAAAATGGAATTCAAACCTGGGCAATACGCGCAGCTAAAAGTTCCGGGCATTGATGTCATTCGTGCCTACTCCATTGCCAGCGATCCTGCCATTACCGATTCGATTGAAATGATTGTCCGCTATGTTCCCAATGGTCAGGCGACGACTTACGTCTTTAAAGCGTTACAAAAAGGCGATAAAGCAACCATTACCGGTCCTTATGGTAGCTTCTTCCTTCGAGAAGAATCCAAACGGGATATCGTCTGTATTGCCGGTGGATCCGGAAAAGCTCCGATTCGCTCGATTCTTGCCCGCTTAAAAGCCACGGGTATGCAACGTAAAGTCCGTTATTTCTTTGGGGCCAAAGCCGTTCGCGATTTATACTACACCGAAGAAATGCGTCAACTCGAAAAAGAATTCCCCAATTTTGAATACATTCCTGCCTTATCCAATCCGCTTGAGGAAGATAAGTGGGAAGGGGCCACCGGTTTAATTACCGACGTGCTTGACCGCATGACCGGGGATTTATCAGAAGCAGAAGCATATTTATGTGGTTCTCCTGGGATGATTGACGCGTGTATTAAAGTACTTAATAAACACGACATCAAAACCGAAAACGTTTTCTACGATAAGTTTGCTTAGTTCTCTATTATGAAAAAGAAAAAGAACGCTTGATGCGTTCTTTTTTTCATTTATTTCTTGTTATCAGGTAACCAAGCGCAATAACCGCCACCGACAGGGGAACCTTCTTGGGGATCCCAAAGGTCGTGAAAGCGTTCGTTTTCTAAGACGCGTACCGCAAAGGAACATAAGGGATAAATGTATTTTTTTTCAACGCGGGCAAGTTCAATCACTGCATTCATCAAGTGATTGGCAAGACCTTGACCACGAAAGGAAGGATCGACCACCGTGGCGTCCACGACATATCGGTGACGGTCATCTTCATAAAAGTGGATATAACCAATCCGTTGCTTTTCTTGATATAGAAGGCGAAAATAATCGCCGTCACGTAGGATTTGATAGTCTACTAGTATATTCATACAATCCTCCTTGGTTCGTGATTGAGATATGGCTATAAACTAAGTATAATAGATGCGTTGCCTCCGTGGTGGAATTGGTAGACGCAATAGACTCAAAATCTATCGAGTGCAAGCTCATGTCGGTTCGAGTCCGACCGGAGGCACCATACCCTTGTATTTTTGAAAAAAAGGTCTATGATAAGGACGTTATGGAAACTAATATTTTACAAGCACTCGTTCTAGCCGATAAAAAGGTTCGGGAAAAATTAAAGAAACTTCAAGAAGAATATGATGAATTTCTTAAAAATCTTCCTCAGTATAAAGTCGACGAAGAAAAAAAGTTTTTAAAAAAATTCAATCAAAATGTTGATCTTCTAAAAAAAGAATATGAAGAAAAATTTTTACGTGCCAAAGAAAAAGTTAATGCGATGAATCCATCACACAATCATTTCAATGTGGAGGATGAATCAAAAACGATTCAATCCCTTTTTGAAGGTATTATTAAGGCAAAATAAATATGAGTTTTGGGAGCAGTAACGTCATTATTACCAAAAGCAAGGCCATTTATAGTACCACGCTCAAAGAAAAAGAATTACTGCAACTTTCTGAAAAAAAATCGCTACCCGAATTTATTTTAGGTTTAAAAGCCTTACCACAATTTGCCGAAACACTTGGCAATATTCCTGAACAAATCATTCGTCGAGCTCAACTTGAAGATTTATTAAAAAAAATTTCCTATCGACAAGTCCTAAAAATTGTCAAATTTGCTGAAGGTAAATATCGCCCATTTTATTTTCAAAAAATCATGCTTCTAGAAATCGATTATCTTTTAGCATTATTTCGTCACTTTATTGCTCAAGATGAAGACAGTTTTAAGCCCATTGATGACATACCTGTCTTTGTGCAACAACATGCTTCCCTCCCTTTTAAGGCGCTTGCCGAGGTTAAAGATTTTGAAACCTTAAAAACTATTCTTTTGACAACACGTTATGCTTCGGTAATCAAACCATTTCTTACCAATGCAATATCTGATTTTCCCTATACAGAGTTAGAACAAGCGTTTTATGTGTTTCAATATCGTGATATTTTTCATCACATTCAATCCTTATTTTCGGGTTCAGAAAAGAAGAATTTAATGATGATGTATCAAACTAAATTGGATTTAGAAAACCTTTCAAAAATATATCGCCTTAAAAAGTTCTACCATGCCGATCCTGCCGCGATTAAAAAAGTTTTATTTATTGAATTTTCTCGCGTTAAAATGGGTTTTTGGGACGAAATCTTAGCGATTAAAGACGCTGAGGATGTACTCACTGCCTTTCATAGCTCGAATTTTTCAACCATTAAAGATGAAAATGACTATGTTTTCATCGAATTTGATATCGATAAAATCAAATACAACCTTGCGAAACGATTTTTATACTTTTCAACGTCAGCAGCAGAAGTATTCTCAGCATTTACGATTCTTGAAGAAATTGAACAAATAAATTTGACTAATATCATAGAAGGAATAAGATATAACTTGGATTCAAAAAAGATTCAAAGAATGTTGATATATTAAGATGGCAATCTCTAAACTAAACCTCATTACCATTACCAGTGAAGCCTCCATGTTAAATGAAGTCATTTTTGAATTTGTTCAACTTAAAAATTTTCATCCCGTTGCAGCAGAAACCTTCATTAACGCCGTTCATGGTTTAAAATCCTTACCTTCTGAAGATAGCTCAAGTGCATTGTTACAAACGTTAACAAATATTGAAAAAGAAATGCATGTTGTCATTAAACCAACTTCCATGCATGAACTCAATTTTGATTTAAAAGCCATGAGTGAAACCACGTCTTCATTTTATGATCACCTTAAAGTTTTTGATCATGAGCTTCAAGATTATCGCGCACAAATCCAACTTTTGAATGAAGTTCGAACCCAAGTTCGCCATATTGATCGATTTGATATTTCGCTAGACGATCTTTTTTCGTGCAAGTATATTCATGCACGTGTGGGTCGGATTCCGACGGATAACTTACAAAAGTTAAAATATTATCGCACCCGTCCGTTTGTTTTAAAGACTTTTGAAGTGGATGAACTTTTTAGCTGGTGCATCTACTTTACGTCCTCTGAATTTGAACGAGAAGTTGATAATTTATTTTCTTCATTATTCTTTTCACGTATTCATATTCCCGATTTTGTCCATGGCAAACCGGCAGAAGCGATTCAAACATTGGATAAAGATATTCGTGACTATGAACGTAAAATTAAGAATATCGAAAACGAACGTGAAAAACACATTAAGTCTCATTTAAATCAGTTAGCCATTATAAAAGGGGAATTACTTTTTATTCAACAAATGGTGAAGGCCAAAAAGTATGTGGTTGGCATCGGCGACCGCATTACCATTAATGGATTCACAGAAGATTGGAATGTTCCTCATGTTCAAAAAGTTTTCCAAAAATATGAAAATGTTACGGTTGAAGTGAAAGATGCCGAAGATGATAAACGCATTCAACCCCCAACCAAATTAAAGAATAAACGTTTCTTTAAACCGTTTGAAATGTTTGTGGAAATGTATGGATTACCGACGTATCGCTCCATTGACCCAACCCCGATTTTAGGGTTTACGTACGCTTTTCTCTTTGGGGTGATGTTTGGGGACTTAGGACAAGGGTTACTTTTAAGCCTTGGTGCTTGGATTATGAGCCGATTCAATCCGAAAAATCGACTTTATAAAATTGCCACTCGACTAGGATTGTTTTCCGCCTTTTTTGGCGTTCTTTATGGGTCTGTATTTGGTAATGAAACGTTACTCGATCCGCTCTATGTGGATGTCTTGGGTTTACCCCACAAACCCATTGAGGTATTATCTCCTGAATTTACCACCACGTTACTTCTTGCGGCGATCGCTATCGGTGCCGTTTTGATTTTTGGAGTTATGCTATTAAATATGTACGTTCAAGTAAAAAATAAACATTGGCTTGACGTGTTACTCTCTCACAATGGTTTAGCAGGTTTAATGATTTATGGTTTTCTCGTGGGTGGCTTTGCAATGAATTTATTAAATGGTATCAGTATTTTTAATACCCTAACACTTTCAATCTTTGTCTTCTTACCTTTGCTAGCCATTTTCTTCAAAGAGCCTATTCATCGATTCATGCATAAGCAATCACCCTTTCCAAAAGGTTTTGGGTCTTTCTTTACCGAAAGTTTCTTTGAATTATTTGAAGTCTTACTTTCCTATGTAACAAACACCATGTCGTATTTACGTGTGGGTGGCTTTGTCTTGTCCCATGCCGGGATGATGCTTGTTGTTTTTACGTTAATGAACATGGTTGGGAATGCCTCCTTACTCGTTGCCATTCTTGGTAATTTATTCGTGATGGCATTAGAAGGCTTGATCGTCGGAATTCAAGTTTTACGACTTGAATTTTATGAAATGTTTTCGCGTTATTATGAAGGAAACGGAAACGCATTTACTTCATTTTTAATTGAATAATTATCCAAGGAGGAAGCATAAATGGATATCTTATTATTGTTAGTTGTCGCAACCGTCGTCGCCGTGGGAATATTAATGATTCCACTTTGGGACGTTTTCCGAGGAAAAGTAAAAGGTCAGGCTGCCAAATCACGATTATGGACCCATGTTGCGGGTTTCTTTGGTCTTGTATTCTTATCATTTTTGATGCCCGTATTATTTCGCACCAATGTCTTTGCTGCCGAGGGCGATGTTGTTGATCTTATGACAGGAACGCTTGCTCAAGGTCTGGGTTTCCTCTCCGCTGCTTTAGCCACAGGTTTATCCTCCTTAGGTGCAGGGATTGCCGT
Organism: Bacilli bacterium; assembly: GCA_023268805.1. Taxonomy (GTDB): domain Bacteria; phylum Bacillota_I; class Bacilli_A; order RFN20; family CAG-826; genus UBA970. The sequence goes on along the minus strand of JALRKT010000022.1, from coordinate 2,045 downwards.
TGCTGCTGCTGCTCCTGCTGCAATTGGCGCTTTTTCTGAAAATGAAAAAAACTTTGGGAAATCCCTCATTTTCGTGGCTTTAGGCGAAGGGGTAGCCATTTACGGGTTACTTATTTCCATTTTGATCATTAATAGTTTATAAAGGAACTATGAAGTTTTATTTATTAAGTGATAATACGGATACACAAATGGGCTTGCGGCTTGTTGGTATCGATGGCGATGTCGTTCATGAACGAAATGAATTTTTAAGTGCGTTGCAACACACTGTTGCACGTCCCGATATCGGCATTATTTTAATCACGAGTAAATTAGTAGAGCTTGCACCTGATGTTATTTCTGAAATGAAACTTAAAAATAAGCGGCAAATTATTTTAGAAATTCCTGATCGACGAGGTAACTCAACATTAGGCGAATCTATTGATGCCTACGTTTCTGAAGCGATAGGAGTGAAATTATCATGAGTAATTTACCAAATGATCGCGAATTATTAACCTATTTTGAGCAACAAATCAAAAAAGAAGGACAAAAAGATCTTCAACAATTACATACTAAAATTGCTGAAGATATCGCGCAAATAAAACAAGAAATCGAATTACAGTTCACGACTAAATATGAACTTAAATTTTCACTCATGCAGGCGGAATTAAAACATCAGTTTGATCAACAAATTCGCGAATATGAAACACATGTTCGTCAAAATTTCGGGCAAAAACGTTCAAACAATATTCAATCCATTTTCGAAAAAGTGGAAACGCAATTACTCACTTTTACCTCTTCCCATGATTACCTTGGATGGTTGGAAAGTCATTTTTCAGATTTCAAAGATCGTTCTTTAAAATCTCCAGTAATCATTACGATTAAACGTAACGATACTCTCGCAAAAAAATTCTTTGAAGCGTTCTCAAAAACGATTACGTTAAACGAAGATATTTCTATTCAATGGGGTGGATTTTTCTTACAATTCGTTGAAGAAAAATTTCGTTATGATTTCACTCTTGATAATCGCTGGAATGAGGCTAAGAAGCGTTACTTTGACAAAGGAAATTTCTAATGAAAAAAGATGTTATTTTTGCCATTAATGGTCCGATTATTACCGTAAAAAATACGCAAGCTTTTTTTGTTTTGGAAATGGTCTATGTAGGTCATCAACGGTTAATGGGTGAAGTTATTTCAATCAATCAAAAAGAAACGATTATTCAAGTTTATGAATCCACCACGGGTTTAAAACCACTTGAACCTGTAGAAGGTTCAGGCCAATTATTTTCGATTCAATTAGGACCGGGATTAGTCGGTAATATTTATGACGGAATTGGCAGACCTTTAAATACGATTGCTGAACAAACTCAATCTGCGTTTATTCCAACCGGAGCGCATACAGAGACCGTCAATATGGATAAAAAATGGCCTGTTAACCTTCGGGTCCAAAAAGGTCAAGATGTTCATGGTGGTATGATTTTAGCTACAATTCAAGAAACAAAAAGTATTGAACACCGCGTTCTTATTCCCGCTGATGTTCATGGATATGTTGAATCTGTTTTTAATGAGAAGTCTGCCTCCTTACGTGATGTTCTTGCCGTCATTAAAGACCCTGTAACACGACAATCCTATCCCTTATATGCTTATCAGGTATGTGCGATTAAACAACCTCGACCGATTCATCAACGATTACCTATTTCGACTCCATTGATTACAGGCCAACGTATTGTAGACGCCCTCTTTCCGATTGCCAAAGGTGGTACGGCAGCGATGCCTGGAGGTTTTGGTACGGGAAAAACGATGATGCAACATCAACTTGCCAAATGGTCTGATGCTGATTTAATTGTTTATATCGGGTGTGGTGAACGGGGTAATGAAATGACGCAAGCGCTTGAAGAATTTTCTCATTTACAAGATCCTCGAACCCAACAGCCCTTACTTGATCGAACGATATTGATTGCGAATACTTCTAATATGCCCGTTGCGGCTCGTGAAGCGAGTATTTACACAGGAATTACTATCGCTGAATATTATCGAGATATGGGGTACCATGTTGCCGTGATGGCGGA
>JALRKT010000021.1 GCA_023268805.1 Bacilli bacterium | reverse complement strand
TGTTGGGGCGTGTCTTAAATGGTCTTGGGGAACCAATTGATGGTATGGGACCTTTAAATACGACCCATATTGCTCCTATTGAGCGAGCTGCGCCAAGTATTTTAGATCGTGAATCTATTTCCCAATCACTTGCAACTGGTATTAAAGCTATCGATGCTCTGGTTCCAATCGGGCTTGGGCAACGAGAATTAATTATCGGAGACCGTCAAATTGGCAAAACAGCCATGGTTATTGACACGATACTGAATCAACGGCAATTTCATCAGGACGCTCACGCCCATATTCCTCCTGTGTATTGCATTTATGTCGCGATTGGGCAAAAGAATTCCACGGTTGCCAATATTGTCGATCGTTTAAAAACCGAAGGCGCGATGGCCTACACCACCGTGGTTTCGGCTTCTGCCTCTGAAATCGGCACCTTACAATGGCTCGCTCCGTATAGTGGTACTGCGATTGGCGAAGAATGGTTAGAATCGGGCAAAGATGTGCTCATTGTTTATGATGATTTATCCAAACACGCAGTCGCGTATCGTACGTTATCGCTGCTTTTACGTCGTCCACCGGGTCGCGAAGCGTATCCTGGGGACATCTTCTATCTCCATTCCCGTTTACTCGAACGTGCATGTAAACTTGATAAAGCACACGGGGGTGGTTCTTTAACGGCCTTACCAATCATTGAAACGCAAGCGGGTGATAACTCCGCTTATATTCCCACGAATGTCATTTCCATCACCGATGGACAAATTTTCTTAATGACTGATTTCTTTAATGCCGGTCAACGTCCTGCGATTGATTCGGGTCAATCCGTATCCCGTGTCGGGGGTGCTGCACAAATTGGCGCGATGAAACAAGTCGTGCGTTCCTTAAAAATTGAATTAGCCAACTATCGTGAACTCCAATCCTTTGCCCAATTTGGTTCAGATTTAGATGCGTCCACCAAACGCATCCTAACCCATGGTTCGGTGCTCATGAACGTCTTAAAACAACAACAATACGCCCCCTTACCCGTGGAAACCCAAATTTTATATTTATTCGCGGTTCAAAATCGCTTTGTCGAAGAAGTCGAGGCTACTGAACTTAAAGGATTACTTTCCAGTTGGACCGAACATGTCCATCAAAAACTTCCGAAAGTCATCGATGAACTGAAAACCAAGAAAAAATTCTCCGATGAAAGTTTAACCGCGCTTAAATCCGCGGCCGAAACCTACTTCAAAGCGCGTACAGGAAAATAAACGATGGCAAAAGGGTTATCCGGTTTACGACGTCGAATCACCAGCGTCAAGGCGACCAAAAAAGTCACTAAGGCGATGCAAATGATTGCGACCACGAAATTAAAAACGTGGAAGCAAGCGCTTTTGGATGCGCGTCTTTATGCCGAACAACTCATTGATCTTGTGCAAAAACACCTTACGCATCAAGATATTCAAAACCTTCCGTATTTTCATCCCTCGGATGCCCCAACCTTACACGTCTTAATGACGTCGAATCTTGGGTTATGTGGGTCGTACAATGCGGTCATGATTCAAGCCACCTTACCGCATGTTGCCGCTAAAGATACGATTCTTGTCATTGGTCAAAAAGGGGCGCGTTTACTGAAAAAATCAAGTAAACAGGTTAATGAAAATTATATGTTACTTAATGTTTTTGATATGACCTCAATTCGTCCGCTTGTGGATGATATTCTTCTTCAATTCAAACAGGGTACGATTGGCAAAGTGATCATTCACTATGCCCAATTCGTCAATAGTCTAGTGTTTCATCCCACGCCGTTAACCTTACTTCCTTTATCGTTACCGGGAACCGCAGCGAAGGTAAATCCCTTGGATGTCCCCCTCATTGAACCCGACCCCTTAACGATTTTTGAAGAAATTCTTCCGCTCTATATGAAAAACACGGTGTTCTCGAGTCTCATTGAAGCGCAAGTTTCCGAACAATCCGCCCGTCGCAACGCGATGGAAAAAGCCTCGGATAACGCCGATGAACTCGTCGAACAACTTCAACTTGATTACAACAAACAACGTCAAGCGAACATTACGCAAGAAATCGCCGAAATTATCGGTGGTACTGCCGAATAAGGAGGACCATAGTTATGGCCAAAACCCCTGCAAAAGCAACAAACCAAGGAAAGATCGTCCAAGTCATTGGACCGATTGTCGACGTGCGTTTTCCGTCCCAACACCTTCCGACGTTACTCACTGCGTTAGAAATTCCCCGTAACGATCAAGACTCACTCATCATTGAAGTCGCCCAACACATTGGCGATGATATGGTCCGTGCGGTCGCGATGGGTTCAACGGATGGTTTAGTCCGTGGGATGAAAGTCATCGACACGGATGCGCCGATTACGATTCCTGTCGGAGAAAAAACCTTAGGACGGATGTTTGATGTCCTTGGCCGTCCGATTGATGGTTTAGGCGATGATTTTTCTGATAGTCCGAAAATGCCGATTCACCGTCAACCTCCTTCCTTTGCCGATCAAAAAACATCTCGTGACATCTTAGAAACCGGGATTAAAGTTATCGATCTTATTTGCCCATACTTAAAGGGGGGTAAAATCGGTTTATTTGGCTCCGCAGGGGTTGGAAAAACCGTGCTTATTCAAGAACTCATTCATAACATCGCCTTTGAACAAAAAGGGTTATCCGTGTTCGCAGGGGTCGGAGAACGTTCCCGCGAAGGCAATGACTTATACCGCGAAATGAAAGAATCCAACGTCTTACCGCAAACCGCGCTTGTCTTCGGACAAATGAATGAACCGCCCGGTGCGCGTATGCGTGTGGGCTTAACTGGGTTAACCCTTGCGGAATATTTCCGCGATGTGAAGAAACAAGATGTGCTTCTGTTTATCGATAACATCTTCCGTTTCTCTCAAGCAGGGAGCGAAGTGAGTGCCCTTTTAGGTCGTATGCCGTCTGCAGTTGGTTATCAACCTACCTTAACCACGGAAATGGGTCAACTTCAAGAACGCATTACATCCACCAAAGATGGTTCGATTACGTCCGTCCAAGCCGTGTATGTGCCTGCCAATGACTTAACCGATCCAGCCCCGGCGGCGACGTTTGCTCACCTTGATGCGAAAACGGTTTTAGATACCCAAATTGCCGCCTTAGGGATTTATCCTGCCATTGATCCACTCGGTTCAACCTCGTTAGCCCTTGATCCGAACATTGTGGGTAAAGACCATTATCAAGCGGCAGTTGGCGCCCAAAAAGTGTTACAACGTTATAAAGACTTACAAGATATTATCGCGATTTTAGGGGTCGATGAACTTTCTGAAGACGATAAACAACTCGTCGCCCGTGCCCGCCGTATTCGTAACTATTTATCGCAACCGTTATTCGTCGCGGAACCCTTTAATAATATTCCCGGTGAATTCGTTAAAATTAAAGATACCGTCGCCTCCGTTCAAGCCATCCTTGATGGCAAAGGTGACAAACTTCCTGAAGCCGCCTTCTTGTATGTCGGTACCTTTGACGATGCCGTCAAGAAAGCAGAAAGCTTAAAATAACATGACCTTTCACCTCCTCATTATTACACCCAATCAAAAAGTATTCGAAGGTAACGTCGATCTTTTAAACGTGATGACGAGTGCAGGACAAATGGGGATTCTCGCCAAACATACACCGCTATTATCGGTGGTTAAAACAAGTGAACTTCACATCCAAGAAGGGAAAAAGACAACGTATTTTGCGACTTCTGGCGGAGTTGTTTCCGTGCAACGCGAAAAAGTGTTACTCCTTCTTGATACGATTGAACGGGCGGATCAAATTGATTTAAACCGAGCGAAAGAATCGCTTAAACGCGCCGAAGAACGCCTGAAAGAAAAGACGGAAAAAGTGGATGAAATGCGCGCGAAAGCAGCGATTACACGCGCGTTAAATCGTATCTCCATTAAAGAAAAATATACCGAGATTTAATTCGGTTTTGCCCCACGACTTTGAAAGCGTCTGAAGGGACGCTTTTTTTGTGGTCGTTCTGAATGAGTGGTTGATCTCTCGCCTTGAGAGCGACGAAATGGTTTTTTTCCGGCATGAGAAAACGATCGTTTTTCGCCATGGTTAGGACGCATCGCAGCTTCGCCTTGAAACATCGGACGTGATAAAGCATCTTGCCCTTGAGCACGATAGCCTTTCGGACGGCGGTGACGTTGATACCCGGAGGTATCTTCTTGTTCATCATCGCGTTTAATCACTAGACTCGCATCAAATTTAAAGCCATGATCGCGTTGTGGCGATAAGCTCAGTCCCGTATAACGATTAATCGCTTTGAGTAAATACATTTCTTCGCGTGACACCATATGAATGACCGCTCCAGAAAAACCTGCACGGGCAGTACGACCAATCCGGTGTAAAAACGCTTCTGGTGTTTCAGGCATATCAAAATTGATGACGTGGGAAAGTTGATGAATATCGATCCCACGGGAAGCAATATCCGTTGCGACCAGGACGCGTACTTTTTTGTCTTTAAAGGCTTTCATCGCTTCTGTGCGTTTGGGTTGAGATTGATTACCGTGAAGTTCGACCGTTGAAATGCCTTGGGCTTTTAAATTAAGGGCCGTGCGTTTGGCGCCCCGTTTGGTCCGAGTAAACACCAACGCAGACACAATTGATTCATCTTTAAGACGATGGAGGAGGTACGATAATTTTTGATTTTTTTCAATTGCAATCGTATCGTGTTGAATCCGGTCCACCGGTTCTTCCACCGGGGTGATCGAAATCCGTTCAGGATTGACTAAAATTTGATGGGCAAGATGACGAATCGCTTCGGGCATCGTCGCCGAAAATAACGAGGTTTGGTGCGGTTGAGAAATTTCTTTTAAAATCGTTTTGACATCAGGTAAAAAGCCCATATCGAGCATTTGATCCGCTTCATCGAGTACGACGTGATGAATGGTACTGAGGTGAAGTGCTTTGGAACGAATTAAATCAAGAATTCGTCCGGGTGTCCCAATGACGACATCGACACCATGATAGAGCGTTTTCATTTGCGGGACTTTACTGACGCCACCATAAAAACAACCAATGCGTAAATTCGAAAAGCGGCTATATTGAAAGAAATTTTCTTGAATTTGAATCGCCAGTTCGCGTGTAGGGGCTAAAATGAGCGCTTGAACGACCCGTTTGATTTTTGGATCGCGTGGACCTTCGAGATGTTGAATAATGGGTAACGCAAAAGCGGCAGTTTTTCCCGTCCCCGTTTGTGCAGACCCTAAGACATCTTTATTGGCAAGAAGTAAGGGAATGGCTTGGGCTTGAATATCTGTGGGTTCGTTGTAGCCTTGTTTTTCAATCGCCTTTAAAAGGGAGGATGATAATCCTAAGTCAGTAAATGTCGGCATAGTTCTCCTTTATGTTCAGGAAAAACAACGCCTCCCTAAACGAACAATAACTCATAGACTATAGCACACTTCTACTTAAGAAGGTATATTCGCCTTCATCCACGCGACGCGGTCAATGAGAAAATCTTCGATAAATTCCAAATGATCGGCGTAGGAAGAGACTTGTAATAACGGTTCTACCATCGGACAAAAACCGCCTTCGCAAATGTTAAGTGGCCATTTCTCGATGTTGTTTTGAAAGATCGAAGAAAACGTAGCCGTATGTTCGGTTAAAAACGCGATCGCATACGGAAGGACACGTGTTTCAAAATCGGTTAAACGTTGCCGGAAACGGGCATAAATGGTCGGTTGTTGCATCATCCAAGTGAAGAAATCATTTTTAAAATAATCATTCCAACCCCAGTGACCCGATGCATCCGAATCAAAGTAATTGCCTAATCCCATGGAAATATCAAAGTCCCATAATGGACCGTGGTGTAAGGGTTCGTTAGGCGCTTTATACACGTATACTGAACCCCAACCAACATCAACGTTTTTACTAATTTCTTGCAATAAGAAATAATCAACCCAATTATCGATGTCGATCAAGGCACTGACATCCTGACGGTTTTTTAAACGGGAGGTTACATTTTCCATCGTTGTTCTTATAAAGTTAAAATGACGGGCTTCAAAACCTGGGGTATCAAGATTGGGTTCTTTCATTTGATACGGACGACCTTCTAGACGAAACATATCGACGCCTTCAGTGCCTTCTCCCATAAATTCAACACCCGGATAATCAAGTTCGACTAAAAAACCACTATCGCTATTGTTGGCGGCAGGTACAAACGGAATATCCAGTCGATTTTTATGAAATTCGACGCGTTCGGTGAGTAAATAATTGCCTTGGTACACCCCATTAAAGGAGAGATCGACAAAGCGGTAGTCAATCGGATAAAGCGAATCATAAAACCGCGACATAAAATGGATTAAAGCATTACGTACTTGGGAATGATCAATGTAGTTGGCAAGTAAAATATAATTTTTCGCGGATTTCATACCAAGTAAGGATGTATTTTCATCAAAACGAATACGGTAAGACCGTTTTGGCATATAGCGTGTCGAATGACCGCGCGTGCGAATCGTCAGAGGGGAAGCAATATCCTGAGACATCCGCTGACCATTGCGGTCATAACTGAGGGTTAATGCCGCATCTAAAGTGGATTCATACACAATATCGATTTCAGTGAAGGCATTGGATAACTGAATATTCAACGAGGCTTTCTGCGCAAGGGTCGGGGGGAGGAGTTGTGATTTCATTACGATCGGAATGGCACGCTGATAACTTCGTCCTTCATACGTTAAGGTGACAAATAATGTTTTGGTTTCATCATAGATAGGATTGGCATATCGTAAGATGTTGTTTTCAATAAGCAGATCAGGCGATTCCCAGGAAAAAGCATCTTCTAACCCTTCCACAATCGGCAGGGGTGTATCTTCGGTCAGGTAAGGAGGTAGTTCGATTTGGGAAAAGAAGAAATCAATATCGGTGGACGTTAAGGGGACCGACGACGAATCAACAGAACTTTCGCCAGATGGCGCACTAGAGACATCGGATTCCGAGAAGGAAGAAAGCGACGTTAATACGCCGTCGCATGCTGAAAGTAGGAGACTAAGAAAGACCAAGGCCATCCCCCCACGATGTCGGGAGGTTAACATGACACGTCCAACGTTTCACCTATGAGGGAAACGGTGACCGTAAAGGGGCCGAGAAAGGATTGGCGACGGTATTGCGTATCGTAATAATAGAAATGATGTTTCGGTAAGGTCACAGTAAAGGTTTGTGTCGCCCCAGCATCTAGCGAAATACGCGAGACACCGACTAACGTTTTTTCCGGAAGTGCGACCGGAACCGGTGGGGTATGAAGATACGCAAACACGGGATGTTCTCCAGGGATGGTACCGGTATTTTTAATGGTAACTTCTAGAAGAATCGCTTGATCATTTTCATGCATCTTTTTAGCTTTCAATAATGAAAATGACGTGTAACTTAAGCCATAGCCAAGTGGATATAAAGGGGAGTTCACCCCTTCAATATAATGAGAGGTGTACGTGTAGGTTTTCCCTTCAAAAGGACGTCCGGTGGGTAAGGATAACGTATGAAGGGGAAGTTGACCCACCTCACGGGCTAAGGTCATGGGAAGGGTTCCGGAAGGATTGAGTTGACCAAAAAGCGTATCCGCAAGGACATCGGCCATGGCCGACCCTAAATAAAAACTGTATAACAATCCTTTAGACGTTTCGATTTTGGATGGCAATACAAGCGGTCGCCCTGCAAGCACAAGGGTAATCACCGAGGGATTTATGGCAATCACCTGATGCCAAAGTTGGATATGTTCTTCAGAAAGGGTGGGCGAAACTTTACTGCGGGCTTCTCCAAATTCTTTCGAACGTTCGCCGACTACGACGACGACTTTTTTCGCGTTTTGAATGCGAGCAACGTGTGTTTCATTCAATGTATCAAAGGGAATCAGTTCGTGGGAATAACGTTGCCGAAGCACCATTCCAAGGGATGCGGTTCGTTCTGCTTCCCCATGCCAAGCCCATGCGCCTAATAAATTTTGTTCGTCAAGTAAGGACCCAACAAAGACGACATCGTCTTCTTTGTTTAAAGGAAGCACGCCTTCGTTTTGTAATAAAATGGGCGAGGCTTTGGCCACATCATAGGCAGCTTGGTAATGCGCTTCGGAGAGAGGTAGCGTTGCTTCTAAAGCAGGATTAAGACCCCGGAAGGGATCATCGAGTAAACCGATTTTTTCTTTGAGCTGTAAAACACGGAGCACGGCTTGATCAAGTAATCGTTCACTCAGTTGTCCTTTTTTAATCAGGGGGATGATGTAATTTTGATAAATGCCACTCGACATTTCAATATCTAACGTCGCTTGCATGCCTTTGAGGGCCGTTTCTTCACCTGTATGGGTGACATGATGAAACTGCGCTTCATTGAGAGAATCATAATCGGAAATAATTACGCCTTTAAAACCAAGATGTTGTCGTATGAGGGTTTTTAACACAAACGGAGAAACCGTGGAAGGGACGCCTTCCACCACATTAAAGGAAGACATAAGAAGTTCTGCTTCAGCATCCACGCACGCGCGATATCCTTCTAAGTAATATTGATAAAGGGAATGTTTAGAAACTTCTGCTTGGGTATAATCTTTTCCTGCCACAGCCGCCCCATAAGCGACCACGTGTTTACCACAGGCGGCAAGGGTGGAAGGATCTTTTAATGACTCTCCTTGGTACCCTTTCACAGCCGCATACGTCATTTGATAATTTAAAAAAGGATCTTCTCCTGAACTTTCCATCACCCGTCCCCAACGGGCATCGCGGGCTAAATCCGCCATCGGAGAAAACGTCACATGAATGCCCGAGGTAGCCGCTTCTTTCGCCGCAATCTTTGCGGCAAGGCGACTGCGTTCCACATCCATGGTTGCCGCAATCGCTAAGGGAATCGGGAAAATCGTTTTATAGCCGTGAATGATATCCGCCATAAATAAAAGCGGAATTTTGAGTCGACTTTTTTCTAAATACATCGTTTGTAGTTGACGCATTTCTTCCGGACCTGCGGTCCCTAAAATCGAACCCACTCGATAAAGTTGGGCTTCGGAAATTTTATATTTCCGTAACGGTCCAGCGACTTCATTCACGAGAGAATCGGAGAAAAAAAAGGGTGGGACTTGGTGAAGTTGCCCCACTTTTTCTTCTAATGTCATCGCTTTTAGTAAGCTGCGTACGCGAGATGAAACGTTCATTTGATATAATTTTATCAATGATACCGCCAATCTTAAAGCAAAATTCAATTATTCTTTTGAACCATGAAGCATGGACGATAAAACGTCATCTACATCGCGGTCAGAGTAGTGATACGTATATCGTTCATAATGACTTACATTTACCCTTTATCATCAAAGCGTATCATCCGGATACTCATGCATTCGCCCGGGATGTCGAAGACTATGAAACGTTAAAAGCGTTAGGGGTGATGATGCCGCTTTTACTCCACGCAGAAACATCCCAACGCATGCTTGTTAAACAATATTTAAAGGGCGAAACCGTCGCTCAGATATTAAAGAAACAGCGTTTAGATCCTCTACTTCTATCCAAAATGAAAAATCTCGCCGATTATCTCAAAAATAAAGGGGTGATGTTAAATTATCACCCCGAGAATTTTATGGTATGGGATACGCTAATTTATTATGTCGATTATACGTGTTTACCGTACGATTCAACGCATGATTTTGATCATGTTGGTTTGGCGCATTGGCAAGATAACGTTTAACGACCAAACCAAAGTTCGGTTTCTTTTTTGACGGCTTCAGGCGAATCGGAGGCATGAATTAAATTACGGAGCCAACGTTTTTCAACGTTCGATGCTTCTAACGTATCATGCACGAATTGACCGCGTAAGGAAGTCGGGGCGGCTTTAGCAGGATCGGTGGCCCCAATGATCGTGCGAACATGCGTAATCGGATCTTGATTCGCTTCGGTGAGCACAAGGATAAGCACGTCTTGATCAAGGAATTCGTCGAGAATGGCTTGCATCAAATAATCTTTATTTAAACGTTTAAGGACGTCTTCATAATGCGTAAGGATTTTTTCTTTCTCCACTCGAACTTTTTTGGAGCGTAAAACCGTTAAGCCTTCTTGACGAAAGCGTTCTAAAATCATATCGGCTAGGCCTAATTTCATCGCGTCGGGTTTAATAAGTACAAACGTAGTTTGGTCCATGAGCGTATCCTTTCATCCTTATTGTAGCAAAGATTTTTTGTTTCGCCCGTCTAAGACCTAGACTCATTGACTAAAGCGCTTTCTTTAATGACAATGTACCAAGAAAAAAAACCCTATAAATGGGGTTTTTCAATGGTAACTTTTTCTGATAAATCCACACGACATGTCGAGGTTTTAATTGAGCGAATGACCCAGAAAACACCAAGAATGAGCAGGGCTAAAGAAATAAATTTATAGGGAAGACCCGCAAAAGGGAGGGCAATGACAGAAAAGGTGATACCAAATGTGGCAAAAAAAGAGATCACACATGGGGTACATCCATACGTTAAAATGCCGAAAAATATCGAAGCAAAAGTCAAATTAGAACCTTTGGATTCATGACCCGAGAGTTGAAACTGTGCCGTAGTTAGACCCATCATCGTCATCGATAAAAGCGCCATTAGGATATTAATTACAATGTTAATAAGGGGAAGAAATAGACCGTAGTTTTCCACCATAGCCGCATAGGACATATTAAATGAGTCCACTATGGTGTACATACTAAGGAAAAAAATAAAATAAAACACATTCATAACAAATATTTTTTTGTTAGTTTGTAAACGAATTACCTGCGTCAACATACCCAAAATCCTTTCACTAAAAAAACCTAGGATTGACTAGATGACTCATTGTCTCCCCTGGGCCAGAATAGTGATTTTTTCGAAACTGAGCATGGTTTATTATTGAAAAACGGTGTATTGAACTATTTCCCATAGATTACCGTACAAATCCTTAAACTGGGCACGTCGTCCATAAACTTCTTGAGTTATTGGTTTCACAAAGTGAACGCCTTTAGCCCTTAAGGTTTCCACGGATTTATCAAGTTCAAACGTATTGAGAACGATTAACGGTCGTGTCCCAGCTTGATGCCCAATAAAATCCCAATCTTCGTCTATTATCGGTACATGAAGTAAAATATGAACAGGTGATTGTAAATCCGGAGCAATCTTTACCCATCTACGTGAGGTTGTAATTAAAATATCTTCGATTAAAACCATACCTAAGGTTTGCGTGTAATATTGAATTGCTTCATCGTAATCACGAACAAATAAAGTAACAATATGGATATGAACATTCATCGCAAATTTATTCTAACGTATCTTTTTAAACTTGAGTAGCACTTTTTTGATAAAAGAATAACGGACTTGGGCCATAACAATGGCCAATAGAATAAAAAGCATGCCCAAAAATTGAACCCATGTAATTATTTCTGCTAAAAACATTACGCCTGATAAGGTAGCAAATACACCTTCTAAGCTCATCATCAAGGATGCGGTGGGAGCACTGCTACTACGCTTTTGGCCAACCACTTGAAGGGAATAAGCCAAAACACTTGACACAATTCCAACATATAACAATGAAATAATAGCTTCAGGAGATGATAAAAAGGAAAAATTAATTCCCTCAATCCATAATGAAGGGATGAAACTAATAAAAGTTGCTATACCAAACTGAACAAAAGAAAACATCAAGGAATCAATCGAATGCTTAAGTTGATCAATCAAATAAATTTGTGCGCCATAAAAGAGCGCAGTTAACAAAATTAAAAGATCATAACTATTAAGAGCTTGCCAATGGCCTTCCGTCGATAATAAATAAAATCCAAACAACCCAAAGAATAAAGCAAACCAAGTCTTAAGAGGATAACGCTGACCAAAAATGGTACCAATCATAGGTACAAATATAATGTAAAGGGTTGTAATAAAACCCGCTTTGCTTGTCGTCGTTCCGACAATACCTACTTGTTGGGTAATCATTGCAGCGGCAAGAATAAGACCTCCTAAAACGGAAAGTAAGTAGCCTTTCCGTGTTCCAAGTCTAGAAAGTTGTTTGCTCGGCATAATATAACTGCGACCTAGAATAACGAAAAGTAAAACAAAGGTTGCTAATAGACCGCGTATAGTTACAAATGTATACGGTCCCATAACCGACATAGCGACGGATTGAAATACAAATGCAGTTCCCCAAATGATGGAAGCTGCAAGTAAAATTACATCACCGATTGCAAAATATTTAGTGGACACAGAGACGTTAACCTTTGTTCAGATGGAGAGTCCAATTATCATCATAATTACTTCTAACGAATTAATCTTATCTTAAAAAAATAAAACTTCATATAAAAAGCAAAGCATGGTATGAAGTTCAAAAAAAAAATTGAAAAACAATAAATTTATATTTACATACACTTGCATTTATCAAAGTTAACAAACACTAGATATAAATTGAATTTCAACATATCTTTATATATTATTTTGTTAACATAATGTTATTTTAATTGTAGGGTAACTATGAAACCAATTGATATTTCTGAAACAGGAATTAGTCTATCAAGAATATTTCGTATTCTTTTACGGAATTTATGGTTGATTTCTATCAATACAATTTTTGGTTTAGTGTTAGCCATCGTTTATACACAATCTGGCTTTATGAATCAAGGGTTGTATGAATCGTCAGGGTCAGTCGCCTATAAAGTGATCGCTAATGCCACGATTTTAAATACTATTACCGAAGTTGTCCGATCCCCTACAGTAGCAGAAATTGCTGCTGATTCGCTCGAAGCGGAGTCCATTACTTTCAATAATGGGGCTTTAATTACCTCAAGCATTATTCAATCCACCCTAACCGCGACAACGTCACCCAATTCACTCAGAATATTAGTTTCTTTTGAACACTCGGATAAAGACATTGTTATACCAGTCGTGAATGCTGTTATTGATGCCACAATATTATATGGAAATGCCAACTACAGCGTGTTCTCAAACAATCTCGAGTTAGGCGAATATGCTTCACAAATTACGTTTGAGGGGATAAGTAGTTCACTATATCTACTTATTGGATTGGCGCTTGGCAGTTTCATTGGTGGTGTCGTTGGTATTTTTTGGGATTTATTCAAAGGGTCAGTTTTTTCCGCGCATGATTTAAAAGATATCGGTATCCCCAGTCGATCACTCAAAGTGGATATTAAACGCCTTTTAAATAAGTCTTATTTTAAGACGCGGCATGCTAGTTTAGAACAGCGATTAAACGATCAAAAAACTATAATTGATCAATCTTTATCCATTCAAGAATCTCTTCAGATTTTACAAAATGATCTTGAAAGTGTTCGCCCGTCCCCACAAGAACCGCTTACGACCTTTATATCATCTCCCTATGCCATAACAGAATTACCTTTTTTTGCGTATGTTTACGCAGAACAATCCGCCCATCGAGGTGTAAAAACCATTCTCATTGAAGCGGATTTAAAATCAATACCTCTAACTACACTATTTCATACATTAAAACAGCTTTCCAAACAGAAAAAATCAAAAGACGATTTCTCAATTATTAAATTATCCCCTAATTTAGATGTTTTACTTGGTTTACCGAAAGCTGTTCCTGCAACGCACTTACGCTCTAATTTGATGAAGCAATTTATTGAAGATGCAAAAAAATCCTATGGACATATTGTAATTTCTGCACCTCCAATGTTGCCTAATCAAGCCGCATTAAGTGTCTTGCCTTACACGAATGCAGCCATACTTGTCACGAAATCTTCTGTGACATCAATCCAAGCATCAATTCAAGCCTTTAATATTCTCAGTGAACACAACGTTCAAGCATTTGAAGCTGTGGTATATGAACCTCGCGTAAAAATTATTCTCCCCAAAAAACTAATAAACCTCTTGTCTTTTTTTAAGAAATAAAAAGAATAAAATTAGACACCCGATGCCTAGAGAAGGTAAGATAATTGCTGTAAAGTTAAACGTCGTTACGTAGGGATTTTGTAACCCCTCTGCACCTGGCACACGAGCGGCTAAATAGTTATAACGGCCAACTGCTTCACGAAAGGTCGATGTATCTTCTTCAAATGATTCGTTAATTCCAGAAATGATGGTATTTGGCTGTGTAAAAATTAGTTCCTTACTTTGGGGATCCATCGCTAAATATTCACGTTCAAGTGATCGAAATGCTTCTTCAACCCGTCCCGCCGCGAGCATTCCATCCCCATACATAACAAACTCTGCCCAGCGTTTGGCTTGTTCTAACGGGGTAATGGTTGGCTGTGCTAATTGGAAGATTCGCTTTGATTCATCAAGTGAACGGTGCATCCAATTAGAGGGATCATACGTCGTTTGTGAGTCAATCGCCTTATTATTACGATACAAATGAAATGAAGATTCCCTTATCAATCCATAACGTGACATCGAAATCGAACCCAACTGGAGTTCGTCTAATATCTCATCAAAATTCAATAATGAAATGGAAACAATCGGTTCATCCCACACCATCGTAGTTTGAACTACATCGGAAGGTTCTCCTTCTGAAAAACTTATGGATATTGCTTCAAGTGGGGGAAGGTAGAAGGTTGTCTCAAAAGGTAATTTTTTTTCATTTATCCTCATGTTCTCAGTAGTAAATGTATGTTCAAAAATCGTTGGGTTATAGAGATCCAATGCAACAAGGCCATTATTTTCTACACGAATATAACTAATTAGAGGATGATTTCCTAGTTTAGGAGTTACCCATGTTTGTTCATTGGAAATTGTAATCATCCATTCTGAGGTAGTATCATCATCCATTGTAAGGGTTAATTGGGTTGTTCCAAGTGAGGTCGTTTTAATCGTAGCCAATTGTGATAATAGTGTCTCGCTTGATTCCCCAAAAATGTAGGGATCAATGGTTTCATTTAGTCCAAGTGTCAATCTATAATCGTTTTCAACTTGGAATGGTGAGGTAATTAATAACATGGTGGTAAGTAAAATAAAAAACATAGTTATATACTATTCTAAATCGTTTATAAATTCAAAGAATTAACGATGGAATTCCATAAAAGTTCGTTCTATACATTATGAATTTAATATAAAAAAATTCTACTTTCATTTAAAACTTATTTTTTCATCTTTTGCTTTTTTTAAAAAGTTTGATTTTGTGATTAAGAAAAAAATTTTAATTAATTGACTCAATAGTTTTTATTTCTACTACTGTAAGGTGAAAATCAAAGACATTGATATTTTCTTCTTGATGGAGCGGATTATGCGATTTCGGGATGACGACGATGCCTTCATGCAGTTGATAATGTAACGCGACTTGGCTCCACGTTTTTCC
>JALRKT010000020.1 GCA_023268805.1 Bacilli bacterium | reverse complement strand
TTCCCTTAGGACAATTAATCATCAGTTATGAAAAGGCAGCGTATCAAGCAAAAGTATATGGACATAGTCCCATTCGGGAATTTTCCTTTTTATTCGTTCATGGTGTGTTACATTGTTTAGGGTATCATCATGATGACCCTGCTGCCGAAGCCATCATGCTAAAACTTCAAGATCACATCTTAGGAAAGCGAGTAAACTCATGAATAAAGACGCATTAATTGCCGTCGCAATGAAAGCGGCGACCTTAGGCTACACGCCTTACTCCCATTTTCCCGTGGGCGCTGCCATCATCATGAAAGATGGTAAGGTCATCCAAGGGGCCAACATTGAAAACTCCTCGTATGGTTTAACGGTTTGCGCGGAGCGAAACGCATTATTTCGTGCGTATCTTGAAGGCTATCGTAAGGATGATATCGTCGCATTAGCTGTGTTTGGACATACCGAAGATCCGATTTCTCCTTGTGGTGCCTGCCGACAAGTCATGGCCGAATTAGTCCCTCCTTCAACCCCCGTGTATTTAGCAAATCGTCATGGTGATTCAATCACGATGACGGTGAAAGAACTTCTCCCATACGCTTTTGATGGTGCAGTTTTACCGGAGAAAAAATGAAAACCGGTTTTGTTACGATTATTGGTCGTCCTAATGCAGGTAAATCCACGTTATTAAATGCCCTCGTGGGTGAAAAAATTTCGATTGTTTCTGATAAATCTCAAACCACGCGCCATCCGATCCAAGGAGTGTATGACGCGGAGGATTGCCAAATTGTCTTTGTCGATACGCCAGGCATTCATAAACCCCAAGCTCGATTAGGTGAACGCATGAATGCGTATGCCTTTGGTTCCATCGAAGGTGTGGATTTAGTCGTCTTACTCATTGATAGTTCCGTCCCTTTTGGCAAAGGAGATCACTATATTCTTGAGCGAATTAAAACTGAAAAAAATCTTATTTTTGCCTTTAATAAAATCGATTTAGTGACGATTGAAACGATGACATCACTGAAAGCGACCTATCAAGCAAGCGTGCCTCATGCGCAGATTCTTGAATTATCCGCCTTAAAAAAGGCACTCCTTCCTGAACTCATTGATGCGATGAAACCGTATTTAAATGAAGGCCCTCGCTATTTCCCCACCCAAACGAAAACCAATGTCTCTGAAGCCTTTCGTCTGACCGAATTCATTCGTGAAAAAGTGCTTTATTATACGTATGAAGAAATTCCGCATAGTGTCGCCGTAACCATTGATCATATCGAAACGGTGGAAGGTGTGAAGACGTTGTATGCGTCCATTATTGTGGAAAAAGAATCCCAAAAAGGCATATTAATTGGCCAAAAAGGTCAACGTATTCGCTCGATTCGCCTGGCGACCATTAAAGATGTCCAGCGCCATCTCCAGCAAACGATTGCCCTAGAATTGTTTGTCAAAGTCGAAAAGAATTGGCGTAACTCCATTGACCGCTTAAAGGAATTTGGTTTACTTTGAACGAAGCGTTTGATGGTTTTATTCTCAATGTTTCCCCCTTTAAAGAACGCCAAGCTGCTTTGCTTGTTTTAACCCCGCATGGAAAAACGACCGTCTTTGTCGCTAATAGTCAACCCAAACAGTCCGCAATGGTCGCGGCGGTGAGTCGGGGGGCCTTCTCGACGTTTTATTTTGGTGAACGTAAAGGAAAACGCGTCTTTCAAGAAGCCCGTTTAAAATTTCATCCCTTACAAAAATTAACATCGATTCAAGCCTTAATGGCCTATGAAGTTCTGATCGAGCTAGCAATCAAATATATTGAGGAAGAGGATGCGCCTCGTTATTACAAGCCCTATGTTAATGCGGTGGAAACCTTATCGCATCAACCACTTGTTGCCTTGAATGAGTTTTACCGTTTTCTTGTCGAGCAAAATGGCATTCCGTTAACCTTGGATCAATGTGTCCGTTGTCATACGAAAAAAGCGATTTATTCGTTGAGTTTAAAAGAAGGCGGGTTTTTATGTAAGGCGTGTGCAGAAACATTACAAGAACCCCATGTCCCGGTGGATCAGTTAACCTTTATCCGTGATTTTTATCGGAATGGCCCACGTTTAGGTATTCATGAAACGGCATTATTACGCTTATTAAAAATGCATCATGATCATGCCTTATTTTCCTTTAATATCCCCTTAATAAGCTTTCAAAACTTTCTCACATTATTTCACGATATACACTTATAGTGGGTTGACATGATAGTCGGTAAGCCCCATAATAACCCTTGCTGTATCAGCGAGGTATTCTATGAAAAAACATTCGTTTGACACGTTAGTAACACATCTTATCAGCACGGGTTTTGTTTACCAAGGTTCAGAAATTTATGGCGGGTTATCCAATACCTGGGATTATGGTCCATTAGGTGTTGAACTCATTAACAATTTAAAACGGACATGGTGGAAACGCTTTGTCCAAGAATCGCCGACGAATGTGGGTATTGATTCCGCGATTTTAATGAATCCCAAAGTATGGGAAGCAACCGGACACGTCGCTACGTTTAACGACCCTTTAATTGATTGCAAAGTGTGTAAGGCACGTCATCGTGCTGATCAACTCATTCAACAAGCCTTTCCTGATCGTGATCTTTCCGGCATTGATCCTGCCACCTTTGGAAACATCATTCGAGAAGAACGCGTGGCGTGTTCGAAATGTGGTTCGCATGATTTTACGGACATTCGCCAATTCAATATGATGTTTAAAACCCATATTGGGGTGGTTGAGGATTCGAAATCCGCGGTTTATTTACGACCTGAAACCGCTCAAGGGGTCTTTGTTAATTTTAAAAATATTGCGAGAACAACACGCAAAAAAGTTCCTTTTGGGGTCGCCAGTGTTGGGAAAGCGTTCCGCAACGAAATCACACCCGGAAACTTTACGTTTCGCACGCGCGAATTTAGTCAGTTAGAACTTGAATTCTTTTGCAAACCCGGAACCGAAGCAACGTGGTATACGTATTGGCAAGAACAATGTCTTGCTTACTTAAGTTCCTTAAACATTCAAAAAGACCATTTACGTCTTCGTGAACATGACGCAAAAGAACTTGCCTTTTATTCGAAGGGAACCTCGGACATTGAATACGCATTCCCGTTTGGTTGGGGTGAATTATGGGGAATTGCCTCTCGTACCGATTATGATTTAACGCAGCATATGACCATGAGCAAAGAAGATTTAGCGTATTTAGATCCAGAAACGAATGAAAAATACATTCCTTATGTAATTGAACCATCGTTAGGTTTAGATCGTCTTGCGTTAACCGTGCTTAATGATGCATTTGAGGAAGAAGTACTTGAAAAAGATACACGTCTCGTCTTAAAATTGCATCCTGCGATTGCCCCATATAAAATCGCCGTCCTTCCTTTATCCAAACAATTAGGTGAAAAAGCCCAGGAAGTGATGACCATCTTAAACAAACACTTTATGGTCACCTATGATGAATCGGGAAGCATTGGCAAACGGTATCGCCGTCAAGATATGATTGGAACACCGTATTGTGTAACCATTGATTTTGAGACATCTACCGATCAAACGGTGACGATTCGTGACCGTGATTCGATGAAACAGCTGCGAATGCCAATCGACGACTTAATACGTTATTTCCAAGTTAAAGTGTTTTATTAGTATTTTGTTAGTTGTTATTTAGTAGTTTTTCTATAATTTATTCATTTATTTCAGAAAGGAGGCTCTATGCAATTTACTCAAGATTTTCTTCAACGTCTCATTGATAAAGCGGACATCGTTGATATTGTCGGTCGCTATATTCCGATTCAACGAAAAGGGAAAAGCTATGTTGCGATTTGCCCCTTTCACAAAGACACGAACCCCTCCTTATCTATCTCCACAGATAAACAAATCTTTAAATGTTTTGTGTGTGGTACTGGGGGTTCCGCGATTCAGTTCATTCAACAATACGAGAAAGTCCCCTTTCCTCAAGCCGTTAAAAAATTAGCAGAATATGTCGGGATGGAAGATCCGCAATTACAAGAAGACGTTCTCACCGAAGCACAAAAAAACCAACAACCTTATTTTGCATGTTTGAAAGATGTGGTTTCTTTTTATCAATTCGTTCTTGCGAGTGATGAAGGGTTATCGGCTCGCCAATATTTAATTCAACGCGGTTTATCCGAAGAAACGATTCAAACTTTTCAAATCGGCTACGCTGGTGATCAAGGCAAAACCCTTATTCCTTACTTACTCAAAAAGGGGCACACCCGGACAACCATTGAAGCGCTTGGTTTTCATGCAGGACAAGATGGTTTGTTCGATCGCTTTAAGGGTCGCATTATGTTTCCCATTACGAATCCTAACGGACAAATTATTGGCTTTTCGGGTCGTTTACTCGTGGAAAAAGAAGGACAAGCAAAATATTCTAATTCTTCAGATTCGCCGATTTTTAATAAAAGTTCGTTGCTCTATAATTATGCGAATATAAAACTTGCCGCCAAGCGTTCACAACACGTTTATGTCCTGGAAGGCTTTATGGACGTAATTGCACTTCACCAAGCAGGCATACCGCAAGCGGTTGCCTTAATGGGTACGTCCTTTACGGGATTTCATGCCACCATGCTCAAACGTTTAGGGGTAGAATGTCGCATTGCCCTTGATCCGGATGAAGCGGGGATGAAAGCGATGCTAAAAATGATTCCGTTGCTTCAAGAAAACGCCATCCCCTTCCGCTTTATTTATGACCCCCAACAAGATAAAGATACCGATGAAATCGTGCTTGAACAAGGTCGTGAAGGCTTAGAAAATTACCTTCATAAACTCGTCAATAAGATGGATTTCACGTTTGCTTATTATGAACGATATCTTTCGCTTGATTCCACCGAATCCAAAGTTAGTTTTATTCAAAATGTACTCCCCTACTTAGTCCACGCATCAGAACTCGAACGCATCGATTATTTAAAACGGCTTGCGGATAAAACCGGTTATCCTGTCAAAACATTAGAAACACAACTCCAAAAACTCCAACCCAAACACGTGCAAGATGATGTGTTTCAAAAGTTACGTCCGGAAAAAGAAGTCATTACCCGACTCAAACGGGCGGAAAAAGCCATGTTATTCAATATGCTCATCAATCCGGAGGCGGTGGAATTCTATCAAACGAACATCAAAGCGTTCACCGATCAACTCTATCGCCACATTGCCGAATTTATGCTGGCCCTCGGACCGGAAAAACCAGTGGAATTACAACATCTTATCCTCGCCATTAGTAATTCCAGTCATGAACAAGCCCCGCTCCTCATTCAAACACTTACCGATCTCAGTGAAGATAGCACGCAACCCAAAGGGACAGAAGCATCTTTCCGCGAGTGGCTAGAAACCATGACCCAGGAAAAGAAACGCATGCGAACGCAAAAACAAATTGAAGCCGGTATGATTGGAAAATCACCCGTTGAACAAGCCAAACTCATTCAACAATTACGCACGATTCAAAAGGAGGAATCACCCCATGGCCAAACGCAAGCAAAATCTCAATCAAGCGGAGGAAGAAACGATGAAGAAATCAGCGAAAAAGACCCCGAATAATGACGGCGAAATGCTGTTATTATCCAAAATCAAAAAAAGTAAAAAAGACGATGACGAAGACAATGTTTTTGAAACATTGGATCAAGTCAAAAAACGCTTTGAAAAGAAAGCAAAATCCGAAGGTTTCATTATCCAAGATGAACTTTTTGACGCCATTGAACATTTAGAATTA
Source organism: Bacilli bacterium (assembly GCA_023268805.1). Taxonomy (GTDB): domain Bacteria; phylum Bacillota_I; class Bacilli_A; order RFN20; family CAG-826; genus UBA970. Next base: position 9,708 of record JALRKT010000020.1, on the reverse strand, counting down.
TCCGAAGATGATACTGACCAATTGGTCATGTACTTCAAAAACAAAAACATTAATGTTCAAATCGAAGAGGAGGAAGACCTCGAGGAAGAAGTCGACGAAGAAGAACTGAAAAATGTCGATTTAAGTGTGGAAGAAGAACCGTTTGAAACTGAATATGAACCCGATGTGTCCGAAGAAGAAGTCGATCGACCTGATATTTTTGCCAATAGCGAAGTCAAGGTCAATGATTCGGTAAAAATGTACTTAAAAGAAATCGGAAAAGTGGATTTATTGAAACCCGAAGAAGAAGTGGAAATTGCCAAAGCCATTATTGCCGGTGATATGGAAGCAAAAGACCGCCTTATTAACGCCAATTTACGTCTTGTCGTCAATTTAGCCAAACATTATGTCGGGCGTGGGATGCTTTTCTTAGATCTCATTCAAGAAGGCAACATGGGGCTCATTAAAGCCGTGGAAAAATTTGATTACACCAAAGGTTTTAAATTCTCAACGTATGCAACGTGGTGGATTCGTCAAGCGATTACCCGCGCGATTGCTGACCAAGCCCGAACGATTCGCATTCCGGTTCATATGGTGGAAACGATCAATAAAATGACGCGCGTTCAACGCCAACTAGTTCAAGAACTCGGTCGCGAACCAACCGCCGAAGAAATCAGTATCAAACTCGAAGGATTCTTATCCCCTGAACGCATTCGCGAAATCCAACGCATTGCGCTCGAACCTGTTTCCTTAGAAACACCCATTGGGGAAGAAGATGATTCGCATTTAGGTGATTTTATCGAAGATAAAGAAGCAACTTCGCCTTCTGATCATACGACCCAAGTGCTTTTAAAAGAAGAACTTTATAAAATCATGCAAGATTTAACCGACCGCGAAGAACGCGTTTTACGTTTACGTTATGGTTTGGATGACAATCGTCCCCGTACTTTAGAAGAAGTGGGTCATGAATTCGGTGTCACTCGCGAACGGATTCGACAAATCGAAGCCAAAGCCATTCGTAAACTTCGCCATCCTACACGTGCAAAACGTTTAGGGGATTACCGAGACCATTAAACATGGGTTCGCTTCCCCCGCGATTAAAACCCTTATTAGCGTGGATAGATGCCGCGATGATTCCCGTCGATATTGGTTCGAATCACGGTTATCTCGCGCGTGCCATCGCCGCAAAACTTTTGCATAAGGTCTACGCCACCGAACTTTCTGATGCCAGTTTTCAGCATCTTCAGCAGCAACTCGAAGGCAGTGGTGTTATCGCCTATCAAGCCGATGGGCTTGACCAATTACCCGCGGAGGTGAATACTGCCATCATCACAGGGATGGGGGGATTGACCATTCAAACAATCCTTCACACGCATCCCAAAGCCACACAACAACTATCTTATCTCCTACTGGGTCCGCAATCCGATGTGGACTCTTTACGGGCGTATGTCACTCAAACAGGATGGCGTATCCAAGACGAAAACATGGTTGACGTCCGTGGGAAGTTTTATCCGTTTCTTTTCTTAGTGAAAGGCAAAGAAACGCTCACTCCAGCCCAACTCTATTTTGGTCCGCGGTTATTAGAACAGCAAACACCCGCATTCCTAGCGTGGCAAAAAAGTGAATTCAATCGTTTAGAAACCTTAATGAGGACGGTTTCATTAACGGAAAAAGATCAAAAACGCTTACAATGGTTAAAGAACCATGTTAAACACTAAAACCTTACTCACACACTTTGGCAAAGATTTCCCCAAACGTCTTGCGGAAAAATATCATGATTATGTCGGCTTGATGGTTGGTCCTTTACCGACTTCAATCCAAAAAGTGGTGGTCACCTTGGATTTAGAATATATGCATCAAGCGACCTTAGAGACCTTAAAACCTGATCTTGTGATCACCCATCATCCCTTTATTTATGGACCCAAGGGAGCAGTGTTACGTCGCGATGAACGGAAACGTCACTATGTGACTTGGTTACAAGTTCACGGCATTGCTGTTTACTCCTTACACACCAATTTTGATGAAGGGCGTGGTGGGATGAATGATGCTTTGGCATCGGCGCTCAACCTCCAAAACATTCAACCCCTCCTCGGCGATCCGATGGCGCGGGGCGGCCAACTTCACCAACCGATGGCCATGGAAGCCTTCGTTGACTATGTCCGTCAACAATTACACTTACCGTATAGCTGGTATCTTGCAGAAGGAGCCTCCTTGATTCACAAGGTTGCCCTTGTCGGAGGGGGTGGCTCACGAAGTTATGCCATCGCCCAGCAAGAAGGGTATGATTGCTTTCTTTCCGGAGATGCGCCCCATCACGTACGACGAAGCATCGTCAATGACCACTATAACTATGTCGAACTCGCTCATGAAATTGAAGAAATCTTTTTGCCTGTGATGAAAAACTACCTCTTACGGCTTGATCCTCAATTGACGGTCTTAACCCCTTTTCAACAAGCATTACCGAGGTTATCTCATGAATAAGGCTTCCTTTCCGTTTTCCTCCTTTGCCTTAGAACCGGACTTTGTTCAAGCGTTAGCCACCTTAGGGTATCACCAGGCAACCCCAGTTCAACAAGTCGTGATTCCTTCCGCCCTTCGCGGGGAGTCGCTCATCGCTCGTTTTGAAACCGGTAGTGGCAAAACCCATGCTTTTTTAATTCCTAGTTTTGCGCGATTAGATGCGCAGGCAGGCTTACAACTCATGATTGTTTCTCCTACCCGCGAACTCGTCACCCAAACGTATCAATTTGCGAAGGCAATCGCCGATGCGGCGTTCCCTTGGGTTAAAATCATGCGTCTTACTGGCGGAACTGCCTTGGAAGACGATGTTCACGCCTTAAAACAAGAACCGAATGTTTTATGCTTAACCCCCGGTCGTTTGACCAGTGTGCTTCAGGCGATGTCCCATACGCCCTTTCAACGGATTAAAACGCTTGTTTTAGATGAAGCGGATATGTTACTGGATGCCTCCTTTGTGCATGATGTCGATGCGATGTTAAAGACCATGGAAGCGCCGCAGTTGCTTGTTTTTTCTGCCTCCTTATCCAAGCCACTCTTAGGCATGCTACGTGCTTATATTCGTCCTGATCACATTTTTGAACCTACCGAAAAAACCGTCAACAACACCCAAGTCAACCATCTCCTTGTCGATACACGGCATCAAGAACCGGTCGATGCGTTTTTACGCCTCGTTGACCATGTTCAACCGTATCGTATGCTTGTTTTTGCCTCCACCGTGGACCGTATTCAACAGTTTCATGCGTCGTTAACCGCAAAAGGACTAACCGTAGGTTTACTCCATGGAGACATGGGTCATCGTGAACGAAAAATGATGCTACGTCGGATTGCTGAAGGGGAGTTTACCCTCATTTGTGCATCCGATATTGCCGCACGGGGTATGGATTTACCAGATATTTCCGATGTCGTCAGTTTGGATCTTCCACGTGATCTTGCCTATTACTTTCATCGTGCCGGAAGAACAGGGCGCTATCGTGCTTCGGGAACGAGTTATGTGTTTTACACCAAAGATCAACAACGGGCAATTGATACGTTAACCCAAAAAGGCATCACGTTTACGCGGATGACCTTAAAAGCATCCGGATTAAAGCAAGCGGCACCCGAACGGACATGGAAACACGTGGAACAACCCGAACTTAAACGGGATATTAAAAAAGCAATTCAACGTTACGCGAGTAAAGAGGTCAAACCAGGTTATAAAAAGAAGGTGAAACGGGCCGTTGAACGCGTGAAGCAAAAATACAAACGGAAAGCGATAGATGCCGTCATTCGAAAACGGTTATACGGAGGGAAAAAAGATGAGTAAATTATGGATTGGGAGTCATATTGATATGACAGCGCCCGATTATTTAGAAGGCGCCGTCAAAACGGCCCTTTCTTATGGCGCCAGCACATTTATGATTTATACGGGAGCCCCCCAAAATTCTATCCGCAAACCCATTGAAAGCATGCGCATTCAAGAAGGACGTACGTTGCTTGAAGCCTCCGGGATGGATGCGAGTAAAGTCGTCGTGCATGCCCCTTATATCATTAATTTAGGCAACACCGTCAAACCGGAAACCTACGCCATAGGCGTGGAATTTCTTGTACGGGAATTACGTCGCGTCCACCAAATGGGTTTTACCATGCTCGTGTTACATCCCGGCGCTCATGTGGGGATGGGGACGCAAGCGGCGCTTGATTCCATTGTTAAAGGGTTGGATGAAGTCTTATCCCAAGATGGTACCAATGTCACCATTGCGCTAGAAACCATGGCCGGAAAAGGAACCGAAGTGGGCATCACGTTTGAAGAAATTCGTTATCTCATCGATCATTGCGCGTATCCTGATCGCCTTGGCGTTTGCCTGGATACATGCCATATCGCTGATGCAGGCTATGCGGTGGAAAATGTCGATGAAATCATTGAAACCTTTGATCACGTCATCGGTTTATCGCGATTAAAAGTCGTCCACATCAATGATTCTAAAAACCCACGAGGGGCGCGAAAAGACCGTCACGAAAATATTGGTTACGGGACGATTGGTTTTAAAACCATTGCTTCTTACGTGCATCATCCTCGCTTAGAAGGTATCCCAAAAATTTTGGAAACCCCTTATGTGAATGATCGTCCGCCTTATGCCCTTGAGATTGCCTTATTAAAGGCCAACAAGGAAGAAGAAAACTGGCGCGATAAACTTGAAAGTGCTACATAGTTTGCCGTAAGATATGCTATGATTGATAAGCGTTAAAGGAGAAGATTTATATGCGCGATACATTTATGTTAAAATGCACCGTTTGTGGTGAAGAAAATTACTTGGCGAGCAAAAACCGCCGTACGCATCCTGAAAAGATGGAAATTAAAAAATATTGTGCACGATGCAACCAATCCACCGTCCACAAAGAAAAGAAATAAGGAGACTCGCTAAGTGAACGCAACGGAATTACGCCCAGGCAATCACTTTGTCTACGATCAAAATCTTTACACGGTGATTGATGTCGCTTTAAATAAAACTGCCATGCGCAAAATGGTGGTTAAAGTCAAAGTGCGAAACCTTCGCTCGGGTTCGACAACAGAAATGTCGTTTTTAAGTGGAACGGATGTCGAAAAAGTGACACTCGATAAACGCAAAATGACGTATCTTTATGAATCGGCTGGCAATCTTGTCTTCATGGACCAACAAACATTTGATCAACTGGAAATTAGTCGGGAACGTTTGGAATGGGAACTTAATTTTTTAAAAACCGAACAAGAAATTGAAATTCTTCAATACGAGGATGAACTTTTGGGCATTTCCTTACCCGCTAAAGTGAATTTACAAGTCACGGAAACCGAACCTGCAGTCAAAGGGGATACCGTGAACAAAGCGATGAAAGATGCCGTCTTAGAAACAGGTTATAAAATTCGTGTTCCTCTATTTATTTCCGCCGGTGAAGTCATTATTGTCCGCACCGATGATGGAAGTTATGATGGACGCGCTTAATTAAAGGAGAAAAAAATGGATATTTGGCAAACAATTTTATACTTAGCCATCGGTCTTGTAGGTGGTGCCGTTGCAGGTTTCTTTGGAGCCCGTTGGTATTTCCAACGCGAACTCAAAAAGAATCCTCCCATTAACGAAAAAATGATCCGTGCGATGTTCTTATCAATGGGTCGCAAACCTTCAGAAGCCCAAGTTCGCGCTGTTATTAATCAAATGAACTCCAACCGTTAAGGTTGTTTGGTTTGTTTTTTCGCCTTAAAATCCAACTCTTTCCCTGCAAGAAGGCGTTGGATATTTTCTTTATGTCGCCATAAAAGAATCGCATAAATGACCAGCAAGGAAAGCGGATAAAAATACCCAGCTTCGTTCATGCCATTCCAATAACCCAGTGCATTAAGTCCTGGAACAAGCCAGAAAACCACGGCCAATGTCACACCTAATCCATACCCTAAAATAGAAGAAAGGGACACGATTTTTTTCACGCGAATCATGATGACAAAAAAAGTAATACTGATGATTGCGATGAGCCAATTGGTCATCAGCATATAAGAACCACCCGAAGAAACGGCTTTACCTCCACGAAATTGGGCAAAGATGGGATAGCAGTGCCCCAAGGTCGTTCCTAATCCCGATAAAAAGATGGCAAATTGGCCGAGAAGTAAGACCTCCACTCCCACCGAAGTCCAAACAAATGCTGCTTGATACGTGAGTAAGACGGGTAAAATGCCTTTGGATAGATCAAGGACAAACACGGCAAGCGCCGCATTGATGCCAAGGGTTCGATAGACGTTGGTCATTCCCGTTCCGCCGGAGCCAAATTGACGCACATCTTTACCATAAAAAACCTTCCCAATCACAACCCCACTCGGAAACGAGGCAAAAAGATAACTTACCAAGAAGGCGAAGACAGGAATTAAGTAGTTCATATCACGTTTATTTTAAAATACCTTTCTAAATTTGTTATAATGCATTAGGTTAATCATAAACGAAAAATGGAAGAAGTTAATAAGAAAATAACGAGTTACAACGAGGATAGTATTTCTGTTCTTGAAGGACTCGAAGGGGTACGCAAACGTCCGGCGATGTATATTGGGTCAACCAATAGCACCGGTTTGCATCATTTAGTATGGGAAATTGTCGATAATGCCATCGATGAAGCACTTTCCGGCTTTGGTGACCTTATTACAATTACCCTTCATAAAGATGGGTCTTTAAGTGTCGCCGACAAGGGTCGTGGCATTCCCGTTGGGATTCAAAAACAAACCAATCGCCCGGCGATTGAAATCATTTTTTCCACGCTGCATAGCGGTGGAAAATTTAACGATAAAAACTATGTTTCCAGTGCGGGTTTACACGGAGTTGGTGCCAGTGTTACCAACGCATTATCCGAATATGTGGATGTGACCGTGTACCGTAATGGGTCCATCCATCACATTCGTTTTGAACAAGGTGGTAAAGTCATCAAGCCCTTAGAAGTAGTTGGTAAAACAACGAAAACAGGCAGTTTGATTCGTTTCAAACCCGATCCCACGATTTTTTCTACCGTGGAATTCAAATGGGAAACCATTACAACGCATCTACAAGAGTCCGCTTTCTTAATGAAACGCGTACGCTTTTTAATTGTCGATGAACGAACCAATCAAACCGCAGAATATTATTATGAAGAAGGTCTTAAAGAATACATTGAATCGTTGAATGAAAATAAAGATCGCCTTCACGATGTCATCACCTTTGAAGAGGTCGTTCAAGGCATGAATATTGAAATCGCGCTTCAATATTGTCAACAAGACTATAACGAAAACATTTATTCTTATGTCAATAACGTCCGAACCAAAGACGGAGGAACCCATGAAAATGGTTTCCGAACCGCATTAACCCGCGCCATCAATGATTATGCGGAGAAAAATGAACTTTTAAGAAACAAACAAAAACTTGAAGGAAGCGATATTCGCGAAGGTTTAACGGCGATCATTAGTTTACGCATTCCTGAAGGGAAACTTGAATTTGAAGGGCAAACCAAAGGAAAATTAGGAACTCCGGATGCCTTATCAGCGGTGCAAAATATGTTTTATACCGCCTTAAGTTATTACTTAGCCGAACATAAAGAATTTGCGGTTTCCCTCGTCAAAAAATGCTTGGATGCGGCCTCGGCACGCGTTGCGGCCCGCAAAGCTAAAGAAGAAGCACGCGGCAATAAAAAATTGCGTCAAGAGATGATCTTATCGGATAAACTTACCCCGGCTCAAAGTAAAGATTATCCTGCCAATGAACTGTTTATTGTCGAAGGTGATTCGGCAGGTGGTACCGCTAAAAACGGTCGTGATCGCGTGCATCAAGCCATTTTACCGTTGCGCGGTAAACCGCTCAATACCGATAGTATTACGATGGATCAAATGTTAAAAAATACCGAATTTGCCACCCTCATCCATGCAATTGGAGCGGGTGTCGGTCCCAGTTTTGATTTAGCCGATGCCAAATATGGAAAAATTATTATTATGACCGACGCGGATACCGATGGTGCCCATATTCAAACCCTCTTACTGACATTTTTCTATCACCACATGCGCCCGCTGATTCATGCAGGGAAAATCTTTATCGCGATCCCCCCACTTTACCGCGTTCTTAATGAAAAAACGATGAAGTTTGCCTATGCCTGGAATGATGAACAACTCGAAAATGCCAAAAAGAAAATTGGATCACCTTACCGTATTTCTCGTTATAAAGGACTTGGGGAAATGAATGCTTCACAACTGAAAGAAACCACGATGGATCCCAGTACACGTACGCTCATTCAAGTGAATATCGAAGATCCTTTAACCGTGGAACGTCGTGTCACCGTGTTAATGGGAAAAGATACAACGATTCGCCGCAAATGGGTGGAAGAAAATGTGAAATTTTCTGCGGATGATACGTTAGGAAAGGTCGCAGTGTAACGATGGCAAAAAAAGCGAAAGAAACACCCGTTATTGAAGAACATATTCAACAAGCAACCCTTGAAGACATCATGGGAGATCGCTACGCGACCTATGCCAAATATGTCATTCAAGATCGTGCCATTCCTGATATACGCGATGGATTAAAACCGGTCCAACGTCGCATTATTTATGCCATGCATCACGCAGGCAATACCTTTTTTAAACCATACCGCAAATGTGCGACTTCGGTTGGGGATGTCATGGGGAAATATCATCCTCATGGTGACGCTTCCATTTATGATGCCTTAGTGCACATGTCGCAACCGTGGAAATTTCGTGTCCCCTTGATTGATTTCCAAGGGAATAACGGTTCGATTGATGGCGATAATGCCGCTGCCCATCGTTATACCGAATCTCGCTTAGCCCATATTAGTGAATTACTCGTCCAAGACATTGAAAAAAATACGGTCGATATGCAGTTGACCTTTGATGACAGCCAAAAAGAACCGGTCGTCTTACCGGCGCGTTTCCCCAACTTATTACTCAACGGAACCCAAGGGATTGCCGTGGCGATGGCCACCAATATTCCTCCACACAATTTAGGAGAACTCATTGAAGCGACCATTTATCGTTTAACGCATAAACGCAGTACGCTTGAGGATCTATTAACCATTGTCAAAGGACCGGATTTCCCTACGGGGGGACTAATTTATGAAACCGATCAACTCAAAACCATGTATGCTTCGGGTCACGGTCGGGTTGAAATATTATCCCGGGTGGAAACGTTAACCTCCAAAGAAGGTCAACAACTCATCATCACTGAAATCCCGTATGGAGTTGTGAAATCCTCGCTTGTCAAAGCGATGGATGAAATTCGTTTTAAAAAAATTATCGATGGTATCATTGAAGTTCGCGATGAGTCCGATCACCAAGGTTTACGCATTGCCATTGATCTCAAAAAAGATGCGCAGGCCGATAAAATTCTTGCGTATCTTTATGCAAAAACCGAATTAAAATCGTTCTTTTCTGCGAATATGGTCGCGATTCATCACGACCATCCGATTACGTTTGGTTTAATCGATTATCTTGATGCGTACATTGAACATCAAGTCGATGTGATTACCCGTGTTTCTCAATTCAATTTAGAAAAAGCGCAAGCACGCTTTGTGCTTGTGGAAGGGCTCATCAAAGCCATCTCCATTTTGGATGACGTTGTTAAAACCATCCGTGCGAGTAAAGATAAAGCCGATGCAATGGCGAATTTAGAAAAAGCGTATGGTTTTTTAAAAGTCCAAGCGGAAGCCATTGTCAATTTACAACTTTATAAGTTAACGAAT